>QKDL01000015.1 GCA_003252105.1 Arcobacter sp. | reverse complement strand
AAATATAAATTATTTTTTAAATTTTAAATAATTTTTCTCATAAAAATAATATTTTTACAACTCTATTATTTTATTGTTTTTTAGATATTATTACTGCCTTTTAAAGAAAACTTGAATTTTGGAGAAAATATATTTATGGCTAAATATGTAATTGCTTGTATAGATAATGATATTGAAATACTTGATTCCTTATATACAAAAATTTCTAGAATTGTAGATTCAGATTATATTGTAGAGAGTTACATAAATGCAGAACAAGCTTTAATAGGGTGTTATAACTATATAATTTCAGGAAATGAAATCCTTATCACAATTTTAGGGAAAAATACTTCTGATATGAATAATGAAAGTTTTATTATTGAACTATATAAAAACTCTCCAACTACAAGAAATATATTATTTGAAGATACCATAAATCTTCAATCTTTATCTAAAATAATAAATGAAGCCTCAATATATCAAATAATCCCTAGAAGATTTGATAGAGTTGACTTTGAATTAATCATTTTAGAAGCAATTAAACAAAATGCACAAGATAGAAGACTTAGAGAATATCAAAAAGTTTTAGAAAGTGCAGTAGAAAGAAGAACAAAAGAGTTAAATGATATAAATGTAAAACTAGAAATTCTTGCTACAACTGATTCATTAACTGGAGTAAATAATAGAAGAAGTTTCTATGAGTCTTCAGCTCCTATGATACAATATTCAAGAAGAGAAAACAAAAAATTAGCTGTATTAATGATTGATATTGATAAATTTAAAATGATAAATGATATTCATGGTCATGCAACAGGTGATGACGTAATAAAAACTATGGCACAAAAAGCTAGAGAAACTCTAAGAAAATCAGATATTTTTGGACGACTAGGTGGAGAAGAGTTTGCAGCAATTTTACCAAATACTTCAGAAAGAGGTGCATTAAAAGCTGCTGAAAACATAAGAACAGAAATTGAAAATTTAGAAATAGAAAATATAAACGAAGAAAAAGTAAAATTTACTGTAAGTATTGGTGTAACAATGCTACATTCAAATGACAAAAACCTAGAAGCAATTCTACATAGAGCAGATTTAGCACTTTATGATGCAAAAAGACAAGGACGAAATAAAGTTGTTTTATCAAAAGATGATAAAATGGAAGAATTGTAACACTTTTCATTAAAATAATAAGATAATAGACTAAAAATTATTTATTAATATTTTTTAATATTATATTAAGTCATCTAATAATATTATGATTAATAATTAAATTTATAAGTGATACATATGTCTAAAATACTAACTGCATTTCTTTTTATAACATTTTCTTTAGCTACTATCATTGGAATAAATAAATATTTTGAAAAATCTATCGAAGATACTCAAAATTTATCATCTTTAGAAATCAATAAAATAATTGAAGAGAATCCAACAGCTTCTGGTTTTTATGCTGGAACAAATGAACGTGATACAGATAATGAATATTTAATAAATACCTCTGATACAAAAATTGAAGATGATGAATCTTTTAATTTTTTAAAAGATTAACAACTAATCTCCAAAATTAGCAAAAGCAGTTTCAATACTTGGAATATTTTTATAACTAGTTTTTGATAATCTTACATTTTTTGTTTTCAAGTCACACACTGCTATTTTAAAACTAGAACCAATAAATAGTTCAACTACACAAACAATCTTATCTTCAACTTGCCTTGTTGCATAAATAGTACCTTGTAAAGATGGAAAGAAATATTTAGGATAACTTAATGGAGTTATTTCAACAACATCTATAGTCTCTTGATTTTCAAGAGTTTCTACTATATCCATTGCCTCTTCATAACTTTCAAATTGGATACACCAATCATCAAAATGTTTATTAAAATGTTCAAAATCCTCATCTAGAAATCCACCAGCCAAAGACTGTAAAGCAAAAATTGACACAAAACCCCTTCAAATATATATTTTCTAAAAACTCATTTTAACATATTTTAATTTTAATGTTTATATCCTACTCTATTAATTTATTTTTAAAATAAGTACCAATAAAATATTTTAATTTTAAATATTATTATAATTTGCAATAATAAGTAATATTTATTAAAAATTAAAAAAAGGACATTTTTGAAAGATATTAACAAAAATAAAAAAATTATTGCATGGGGAGGAGATGCAACATTTTTAAAATGTATGGAAACCAACCCTTTAAATATAGATTATATTGTTGATAATAATAGAAAAAAACAAAATACTTACTTTAACAATTATTTTATTTATCCCCCATCTATATTATTGAATGAATCTATAAATGACACAATTATTATAATTTTTACTATTCAGTACAAAGATATAGCAAAACAACTAGAAGATTTTGGATTTCAATGGGGTATTAATGCTTTTTCTTTTTTACAATTAAGTGAATATAAGGATTTATATGAATTAATCTGTCAAAAAGAAGATTTCTTTTTTATGGAAAATATTGTACAAAAAGATTGGATTTGCTTAGATATTGGTGCTAACTATGGTATGTTTACAAAAAAACTTTCAAAATTAGTTGGACCAAAAGGATTTGTTTATAGTTTTGAACCCCAACCTTTTGCTTTTGCCGGATTACAAGAACATATTCATGATTACTCTCTTGAAAATGTAAAAGCATTTAATCTAGCCCTCACCGATAATGATTCTAAAGCTGAATTAAATATGTTAATTCCAACAAAAGATGGTTCAACCTCTTCAGGAAGAGCATTAATTTCTACAGAATTAAATCAAGATCTAAAACAAATTCACCAAAAAACAGAATTTGATTTTTATGAAAATAATGAAATTTCTGTTAAATCAAAATCATTAGATTTTATTATTACTGAAAATAAAATTAATAAAGTTGATTTTATTAAGATAGATGTTGAAGGTTATGAAATGTATGTTTTAAAAGGTGCAATTAAAACAATAATTAAAAATAAACCCTTGTTACAAATTGAAATAGCTTTTAGTTATCATACAAATAACAATTTTAATCAAATTAATGAACTACTTTCACCTCATGGATACAAGACATTTATTTCAAGAAAAGGTAAATTATTAGAATTAGAGGAACAATCTCCTGTTGAGGGGGAAATAAATTATTATTTTCTAAGTAATAAAAACTATAATAGCTAATTGTTTTTATCAATAAATTTTTAATAAAATGAAAAGATAATAATTTTTTATAAAGGGTTCAATATTGAAGATAAGAGTATATTACGAAGATACAGATTGTGGTGGGGTTGTTTATCACTCTATTTATTTAAACTATTGTGAAAGAGCTAGGTCTGAACTATTTTTCAAAAAAGGTTTAAGTCCACACAAACAAAATGAGTTTTTTGTAGTAAAAAAGATTGAAGCTGATTATATAAAACCTGCTTTGTTTGGTGATGAATTAGAGGTTACTACAAAACTTATAAAAAGAAAAAATACTTCACTTTTAATAGAACAAGAGATTTTTAGAAAAGATGAACTTCTTTTTAAAGCTAATGTATTAGTTGCATATTTAAAAGATATGAAACCTTCACGAATCCCTGAAGAACTAAATAATTTATTTGAGTAAAATAAAATGAGATTTAAATTTTTATTTATTATAGTTTTATTATCACTATTTAGTTTTGCAGATGATAAAATATATCTTTTACCAAAAGAGACAAAAATCGCTTTGACTCAAATAGAAGAGTTAATTGGCTCATCAAAATATCAAATAGATATCGCTATGTACAACTTTTCAAAAAAAGATTTAGCTAAACAGCTTATAAAAAAACATAAAAAAGGTGTAAAAGTTAGAGTCTTTTTTGATAGTGAAAAAATAAAAGATAAAAGTAGTGAGTATAAACTACTTAAAAAAAATGGCATAGAATGTATTGTAGTTTCAAAAGCAAAACTTCATACAAAACTAGCTATTTTTGATAAAGAAACAGCTATATTTGGTAGTTTAAACTGGACTAAAGAGTCTTTTGGCGAGAATTACGAAATCTTATATATCACTACAAAAGATGATATTGTAGATAAATTAAACCATTTTATTGATAAATTAAAGGACGAATAAATTGTTAGAGATTTTTGTATTAGGATATTGTTTATATTTTGCAGTTAGTTTATATACTTCATTTATGCAAATAGGGTTTGTAAAAAACGCAAGAGGTTTACAAGCAATTATATTAGATGGTTCAAAATATATTGAGGCAGCTGATTATTCAGTAGAAAAAGAGAGATTAGCTATAGTTACTAACTTTTATAACTTTATTATCTTTTTCTTCTGGATTGGTTTTGGTTTATCATTTTTAGATTCTATTATTGCTATTGAATCTAGCTGGATAAAAGCTATAGTATATGTTGATGCATTTATAATAATAAACT
Organism: Arcobacter sp.; assembly: GCA_003252105.1. Classification (GTDB taxonomy): domain Bacteria; phylum Campylobacterota; class Campylobacteria; order Campylobacterales; family Arcobacteraceae; genus Halarcobacter. Next base: position 107,857 of record QKDL01000015.1, on the reverse strand, counting down.
GGGTTTTAGGGCTTCCATTTGAACTATATGCGACTTTTAAATTAGATAAAAAATATGGGTTTTCAAATATGACACCTGAGCTATATATAAAAGATACTATCAAAAGTGGTATTTTATTTTTAGTTTTTGGTTCAGCTGTAATTGGTGTAGTTTCTTTTATCATCACAACTTTTAACAACTGGTGGATTTGGGGCTTTGTTTTTATTTTTGCAGTAATTATTTTGATAAATATGCTTTATCCTGTTATTAGAGATAAGATGTTTGATAAATTTGAACCTTTAAAAGATAAAGAGTTAGAGGAAAAAATCAACAATCTACTTTCTCAAGTTGGATTTAAAAGTTCAGGTGTATTTTCAGTTGATGCAAGTAAAAGAGACAATAGGCTAAATGCTTATTTTGGAGGTCTTGGAAGTACAAAAAGGGTAGTTTTATTTGATACTTTAATAGAAAAACTAAGCCACAATGAACTTTTAGCAGTATTAGGTCACGAACTAGGGCACTTTAAAAATGGAGATATCTTAAAAAATATAGCTATTATGGGTGTTGTTATGTTTGTATTCTTTGCAATATTTGGAAACTTAAGTGATGAGATATTTTTAGGCTTAAGTTTAAATAATGAACCATATGCAATCATCACACTATTTTTGATTTTTTCGCCTATTTTATCGTTTTTCTTAATGCCTTTGATTTCATTAATCTCAAGACACAATGAATATGCAGCAGATGAGTTTGGCTCAAATATGCAATCAAAACAAGATTTAGTAAATGCTTTACTAAAACTTGCAAATGAAAACAAATCATTTCCTTTATCTCATCCAATTTATATTTTCTTTTATTACTCTCATCCACCTTTGGTTGAGAGATTTAAAGAGTTAGGTTTTGATGTACATGAAAATAGTCAAGATGCTTTAAAAGATTCAATTTTTAGTAGTGAAGTAAATGCCTAATTCTGAACTAATAGCAATAATAGCTCTAATCATTGGTCTAATACTAGGTTCTTTAGTATTATGGCTGATTTTTAGACAGAAAATTGCTTTATTAGAAAATAAAATTACACTTACAACTAATTCTTATGAATCTATAATCGCAAACTACAAAGAATTAATTTCAAAAACTCAAAAAGAATTGGAAGTACAAGAAAATTATTATGAAGAAAAGATTGAGATTATTGAATCAAAATTTGATGAAGCAATAGAGTATGAAAAAACTAATGCCACTTTAAAACAAGGGCAACTACAAAGTGAGTTTTCTATAAAAGAGGAAAACCTAAAAGAAAAAATAGAACTTCTTGAAACTTCTAAAGATAGATTAAAAGTAGAGTTTGAGAACCTTGCAAATAAGCTATTTGAAGAGAATACAAAAAAATCAACAAATAACCTTACCCAACTTTTAACACCCTTTAAAGAGCAATTATCAAGTTTTGGTAAAAGAGTTGATGATATTTACAATGAGGAAACTAAACAAAGAGTTTCACTATTAACAGAGATTAAAAATCTTAAATCTTTAAATCAACAAATCTCACAAGATGCTATTAACTTAACAAAAGCCCTAAAAGGGGAGAATAAAACCCAAGGTGACTGGGGAGAATTAATTCTTTCTAAGATTTTAGAACAAACAGGTCTTAGGGAAGGTCTTGAATACTCAACACAAGGTTCATATACAGATGAAAATGGAAGAAGATTAAGACCTGATGTAATAGTGCACCTTCCGCAAGATAAAGATGTAGTTATAGATTCAAAGGTTTCTTTAACAGCTTATGTTAAATACAATGAATGTGAAACAGAAATAGAAAAAGATCAAGCTCAAAAAGAGTTAATAAAATCTATCTATACCCATATCAAACAACTAAGTCAAAAAAGTTATGAAAATATTGAAGCTGTAAAAACTTTAGATTTTGTGATTATGTTTATACCAATTGAAGGTGCTTTTATGTTAGCAGCATCAAAAGATAACAATCTATTTAAAACAGCTTTTGAAAGCAATATTATGCTTGTTTCTCCCTCAACCCTTTTTGCAACACTTAGAACCATAGAAAATATTTGGAGATATGAACATCAAAATGAAAATGCACTTCTTATCTCTAAAAAAGCAGCTGATTTATATGATAAATTTGCAAGTTTTGTTAGTGATATTGAAAATATTGGTATAAATATTGCAAGAACTCAAAAGTCATACGATGATGCGATGAATAAACTCTCAACAGGTAAAGGAAATCTTCTAAGAAGAAGTGAAGAGTTTATTGAACTAGGAATTAAAGCCAAAAAAAGAATAGATAATAAAAAATATTTAGAAGAGTAAATTATGAAATATTTAGAAGAGTTCACAGTAAATTTCTTTTTGTTAACAGATGCCATGTCAATTTATATATTAGTTGGACTTTTCTTTGCAGGAATACTAAAACAACTAATTCCAGAGGATTTTATCTCTAAAAATCTAGGGAAAGACTCTACAACCTCAGTTATAAAAGCTACAATCTTTGGAATACCTCTTCCTGTTTGTTCTTGTTCTGTTATACCAATTGCCCAAGGATTAAAAAAAGAGGGGGCTAGCAAAGGTGCTGTTCAAAGTTTTTTAATCTCTACACCAATTACAGGTGTTGATTCTATTTTAGCTACCTTTTCTTTTTTTGGTTTAGTTTTTACTATATTTAGAATAATAAGCTCAGTAATAATTGCTATAATTGTTGGACTTATCCAAAACTTTGTAGAAAATAAAAATAGTGAAGAAGTAATTGAAACACAAGAGAGCTCTTGTTGTAGCTCAGGTTCAAGTTGTTGTTCATCAAAAGAAGAGATTAAACCACAGTTTTTCACTACAAAACCACAAGAAACTAAACAATCAAGTTGTTGTAGCAGTTCAGAAAATGATTCTAGCTGTTGTAGTAGTAATGAAGAGAGTCCAAGTTGTTGTAGTTCAACAAAAAAAGCTGGATTTTTTATAAAAGGTGTATTTACTTATGCCTATGTAACACTTTTTTCTGATATGGTAAAAGCTTTGGCAATAGGGCTTGTTTTAGGTGCTTTATTTACAACTTTTGTACCTAAAGAGTATTCTTCAATGTTATTTGAAAATCAAATCCTAACCTATTTTGTGATTTTACTTTTTGCAATCCCTTTGTATACTTGTGCAACTGCATCACTTCCAATTGCTGCTGCTTTTATGCTTCAAGGTATGAGTGCAGGAGCTGCATTTATTTTCTTAACAGCAGGTCCAGCTACAAGTGCAGTTACTATGAGTGTTGTTTATAAGATGTTGGGAAGAACCTCATTAATTATATATGTATCAACAATAGCTATACTTTCACTAATATTTGGTTTTATTTTTGACTTAAGTTTTCAAAACTTACAAATACTATCTTTAGAACATGAGATGGAAAGTTTTTCTTTAATAAATAGAATTTCTTCATTTATAATGCTTTTATTGATTTTTTATTATCTGATTAAACCCTTTTTCAAAAAACAAACACAATGCTCAAATAATAGCAATACTTCATGTTGTAGTTAAATAATTTTTTTATAAACTCTTTTTGTATAAGTTTATTTGCTATAAAATGGGTATATGAAAAAGCTTTTAAAATACCTAAACGAGAGCCCTACAGTTTTTTTTATATTAAAAAAAATAAAAGGTGATTGGCAATTAGAATATGTAACTGAAAATGTGATTCAAATATATGGAAAAACTGCAGATGAGTTTCTTAGTAAAAAATATTTCCACGAAGATTTTATACATAAAGTTGATTTAATAAAATTCAAAGAAGAAGCCTCATTAATTTCAAAACTAAAAACAAATGAATATACATATAAACCATATAGAATAGTAAATAACGATATAGTCACTTGGGTTAGTCATACAACTAAAATATTTCGAGATCAAACTGGAAAACAAACTTACTATTATGGTTACTTGACAGATATAACAAAAAAACAAGAGTTATATAATGAACTTACTTTTAAAACTGATGTATTAGATTCAATTTTTAATAATTCATTTAATCTAATACTATTATTAGATAAACATGGTAAATTAATCAAAGCAAATAGAACATCTTTAGAGATAGCTGGATTAGAAGAGAAAAAAGTATTAGGAAAATATTTTTGGGAACTGCCATGGTGGAAACATTATAATTCAACGGAAATACAACAATTAATTGAAGAGATAAAATTAGTACAAAAAGGAACTTGCCTTAAAAATCACAAATACTATTTTAATACAATTTCCCAAAAAATTGAAGTTGATTTTTGTTTTTCACCTGTTTTTGATGAACAAACCAATATTAACTATATTTTATGTGAAGGTCATGATATTACACAAAGTATAAATACTAAGAAAAAGCTTGATCAATATATGCACATAGTAAATGAAAATGTTTTTATCTCAATATCAGATTTATCTGGAAAAATCATTGATATAAGTGAAGCATATTGTCGTTTTACTGGGTATTCAAAATATGAATTATTAGGGAAAAACCATAGTATTTTTAAACATCCAGACAATGATGATTATATATTTAGAGAATTATGGGATACAATCACTTCTGGAAGAATTTGGAAAGGTGAACATAAAAATATCAAAAAGGATGGTTCTATTTATTGGGTTGAAAACTCTATAACTCCTAACTATGATGAAAATAAACGAATTAGAGGTTATACCTCTATATACAATGATATCACAGATAAAAAAGAGATTTCACAACTATTGATTACAGACTATTTAACAAAAGTTTATAATAGACGTCATTTTAACACTGTTTTTGACATTGAATTAAAAAGAGCAAAAAGAGATAAAGAGAATTTTATATTATTATTAATTGATATAGATTATTTCAAACAATACAATGATACTTATGGACATGATGAGGGAGATAAAGCACTTGTATCTGTAGCTAATGCTTTAAAATATAGTTTAAATAGAGCAACTGATTTTGTGTTTAGATTAGGCGGAGAAGAGTTTGGAATAATAACTTCAAGAATAGATAATGATGGTGCATTAAGTTTAGCCAAAAAATTAAATAAATCTATAGAGAATTTAAACATCAAACATATTGGAAATAGTATTTCTGATTTTATGACAATATCAATTGGTATAAAAGTAGTATCTTATGATTCTAAATTAAGAAAAAATGATATTTATAAATTAACTGACAAAGCATTATATAAAGCAAAAGATTTAGGAAGAAATAGATCAATAATATCTGAAGAATAATCTATCTCTTTCTAAAAAAAGATATTTTAATATTGTTTAATATATAAATAGCAATAATTGTACATATAGTTCCAAGTAATGTTGTATATGTAATCTTTTCACCCAGAAATATTGCACTTAATCCCAAAGCAGAGCAGGGCACTAAAAAAATAAAAGAACTAACCTCTTTAGTTCCTAATTTTTCTATACCAATAAAATATACTGAAGTTGCTACAACTGTACTCAAAATAGTAATAACAAACATATTTAACCAAAAAATATAATCAAAAGATAAAACCTTGTTAAATACTGTATTATCTATAAAGAAAATATATACTACAAGTGTAGAGATAAGATAAACATAAAAAGTAAACATAATAGGATTAGTTTTTACTGACTTTGAACTCACTATTGTTAAAGCTGGCCAAAGTAAAGAAGCTATAATAAAATAAAGATTATGTTTTGCAAAAATCAATTCAAAATTAAATTGCCAAATATTTAACATAGTTAATACTCCAAAAGCTCCAAGAATCAAAGCAAATGAGTGTTTCAAAGATATTGTTTTTTTATGCCATAAAGCTAAAATTACAAAAGTATTTATAGGTATCAAAGTAGTAACAAGTGCCCCACCAAGTCCAGCTGTACCAAACTTTACACCTAAAAAGAAATAAATAGAGTATAAAACTAAAATAATTGCAGCAACTAAAATTAAAAATAATGTTCTATAATCTATTTTAAAACTTATTTTCATAAATTTAAGAATTGGAATCATAGCTATTAAAGAGATCCCCATTCTTAAAAAGACTATTTCATATTCATTTATATATAAAGATAAAAATTTAACATTAACCCAAGATGCTCCCCAAAAAACCATTGAGATAAGCATCAAAAAATAAAAAAAATTTTTGTTCATAAATTTACTTTTTTAAAAAAAGAGATAGATAAATACCAACTCCTATAAGAAGTGCTCCAATGGCGTGATAATACTCCAATCTCTCTTTTAAAAATATAAAAGCCAAAATAGCTCCAAAAATAGGCATAAGATGGGTAAATTGTCCAGTTTTTTCTGCACCAATACTATCAATCCCCATATGCCAAAAATAAAAAGACAAAAGAGAGGCAAAAAAAGATACATATAAAAAGTATGGCCAAGATTGTTTAAATACTTCAACTTCATGTTCCAAAGAATACCCTTGTAATAAATACCACGGGATTAATAATAAAAATCCTAAATAAACTATTATTATAAATAGTTCAAGATGTTTTATACCTTGTGGTTTAAATTTAACTATAACTGAATATAAAGCCCAAACTAAAGAACTAAGTAATATCCAAAAATCTCCATGCGTAAATTCAACTTCTAAAAGATTGAAAAAATCTCCCTTTAGAACTAAATAAACTACCCCTATAGTTGATAAAACTATACCTAAAGTTTGTATTTTTGATATTTTAGTTTTCAATATAAAAAAAGATAGTATCAGTATCAAAATTGGAACAATGGAGTTTATTAGTAAAGCATTTGTAGCCTTAGTAGTTTGTAATGCTAAATAAACAATTGTATTAAATAAAGTTATTCCCAATAATGAGATAAAAATAAAAAAAAATAACTTCTGTTTAAAAAAAAAGATTACTCTTTTTAAATCTATGAAGAAAAAACTAGGCAATAAAAATATACAAACAAAGAACCATCTAAAAAAAGCTAATTCTAATGGTTGTACACTATTACCTATAAATCTTCCTATGATAAAATTTCCAGACCAAAAAAGTACACAAAGACTTAAAAGAATATATATTTTATTATGACTAATCATAGTTGTTCTAATAATAAAACATCAACCCTATCACCTTTTTTATATTCAGTAAAAGGATTTGCAATTAATAAAGCACTATTACCTAATAGGTTGGTAAGGATTGCACTTGAACCTTGTTTTTTATCTTTAAAGTCAACTTCATATATTCCATTAGTATAATTAATATTGCAGGCAACAAACGAACTCTTATCTGTTTTATTTTTAAAATCTTCATTTATAGTTGCTTTTACTATTGGTAAATCTTTATTACTATTATTATACTTATATATTAAAGGTAATAAATAAAGTATCGCACATACTGTAGATGAATATGCAAATCCAGGAAGAGCTAAAATAAATTTTTCATCTTTTTTAGCTACTAATATATGCATACCAGGTTTTATAAGTACCCCATGAAAAATAACTTCTGCATTTAATCTTTCTTTTACAACGTTTTGTACAAAATCATAATCCCCAACAGAAACACCACCAGTGGTTACAACTATATCTGCTTTTTCTAATCCCTGTATCAAAAGTTTTGTAATTGAATCCATATCATCTTTTACTACACCCATTTGAACTATATTTGCACCTGCTTTTTTTGCTAATGCTTCTATTGTAATATGATTTGAACTTCTAATTTGTGATTCATTTGTTTGTATTTCCCCTAAATCTAAGACTTCACTACCTGTACTAGCGATAGCAACAGTAGCATCTAAATACACATCAATATGTGAAATATTTAATGAAGCTAAAACTCCAATTTGACTAAAACCAATAGTTGTTCCCTTTTTAATTAAAACTTCATCTTTTTTATAGTTCTCACCAACACTTCTTATTGCAAAACCTTTAGGTACACTTTTTATTATCTTAATTTTATTGTCAATTACCTCTACATTTTCTATAGGTATTAAAGTATCTGCTCCATCTGGCATCAATGAACCAGTAAAAGTTTTAATAGTTGTAGCTGTTTTTACACTAGATTCAACTATAGATCCAGCTGGATTTTTATCAATTATTTCAATAAAATCCAATTTTTGATCTTCAAATTTGACTGCATATCCATCCATAGCCGATGTTGGATGCTTTGGAGAGTTTTCCATTGCAATTATGTCTTCAGCTATGGTTTTACCGATACAATCGGAAATAAAATTATTTTTCTTAGTTTTTGCTTTAAAATCAAAATTATTTATTAAGTTTAATGATTCAGAATAAGTTATAAAATTTCTCATTTTTTCTCCATATAAATTGTCCAAAATGTTAACATATTGTACAAAAAAGTAAAGTTAAAAGTAACAATAGAGTAGCTTTTTATGGTATAAGTAGCATTAAAATAGCAAAAAATGTTAAGTTATCTCATTTTATATGTATTATTGATGAAATTAACAAAAAATTATTGACTTAAGTCAAAAAAATGGCAATAATTATCGCAATGTTATATAAGTATTTCTTATATAATTGGGCGTTATATTAACTATAAGCAAAAGTTAAAATTGTTAAAATTTCTTATAATTATAATTCTTATAAGGAGTAATTATTTTACTTTTAATTTTAGTTAGTAGTATTTTAAGGAGGATAAATGACGAAATCAAGTAACAGTTCTGAAAAAGAACTTGCATTAGCTTCAGAACAGAAGTTAAGCCGAAGAAACTTTTTCAAAAAAACTGCTATCTATTCGGCTGGAGCTATTGCAACTGCAAATGTATTAGCACCAGTAAAAGTAAAAGCTGATGACCCTGTAATCATCAAAGATGCCCCTTGGGGACAAAAACTTGGAGATCCAGTAGATAAAAATCTTTACGGATTGCCATCACCATATGAACATAACAATATAAGAAGAACTCACTCATTGTTTTCATCAGGAGATTATTACGCATCTGTTGCAATGTGTCCAATACATGAATCAGAAGGTATTGTAACTCCTAATGGTCTTTTCTTTGTAAGAGATCATGGTGGAACAGCACATATTGATCCAAAAGAGTGGAGACTTATGATTCATGGAGATCAAGTTGAAAGAGAGATAGTTTTAACACTAGATGATCTTAAAAGATATCCAAGTGAATCAAGAATCTATTTTATCGAATGTCCTGCAAATGGTGCTCCTGAATGGAGAGGGCCACAGTTTAACTCATTACAATTTATGAAAGGACTAATGAGTGCTGCTGAATGGACAGGAGTTATGTTAAAAACAATTCTTGAAGATGTTGGTTTGAAAAAAGATGCTGTATGGATGTTAGCAGAGGGTAGTGATAATGCATCGAACCCTAGATCAATCCCTGTTGAAAAAGCTTTAGATGATGTAATGGTTGTTTGGGGACAAAATGGTGAAGCATTAAGACCTGAACAAGGTTACCCTGTAAGACTTATCGTTCCAGGATGGGAAGGAAACTTAAACACTAAATGGTTAAGAAGACTTGAGATCTCTGATAAGCCTTGGCATTCAAAAGAGGAAACTTCTAAATATACTATGGTTCAACCTGGTGGTAAAGCAATTAGATTCTTCTGGGTAAATGAAGTTAATTCAGTTATTACTAGCCCTTGTCCTGAAAAACCATGGACTCACTTAAAAAAAGGTGATATGGTTGAAATCGAAGGTATTGCATGGTCTGGTCATGGAACTATCACAGGTGTAGATATCTCTTTTGATGGTGGAGATAACTGGACAGAAGCAAAACTAAAAGGATTAGTTCTTCCTAAATCATGGACTAGATTCTCGTATGTTATTAAATGGGATGGTAAGCCTTTACTTCTAGCTAGTAGGGCTAGAGATGATTTTGGTAATATCCAACCAACAATTGATGAAGAAACATCTGCTGTTGGAGTTGAATCTGTTTATCATAGAAATGCAATCGTAACTTGGGAAATCACAAAGAAAGGAGAGTGTAACAATGTTCAAATTAGAAAACACAATAAAGCTTAAGAAAACTCTTCTAACTTTTGGTTTATCTACACTATTAGCTAGTTCATTAGTAGCAAAAAATGATATGTCAGTTGATGGTGCAGTTAAATATCCAATTAAAGATGGTAAATATGGTCCATATCATATAAATACACAAGATGTAAAATACAATAATGGTAGAGCAGTAACATCTTTAGAAAAAAAAGTATGGGACATTGATGTTAGACCTGATGGAGAAGGTCTTCCAAAATATGATATGAAACATGGGAAACCTGTACTTGATGAAAATGGTAATCCTAAAATCGCTGAAGGTTCAGTTGAATGGGGAGAAGAGCTTTATGATGCTCAATGTGCAATGTGTCATGGCGAATTTGGTGCAGGTGGAAAAGGTTATCCAACATTAGTTGGTGGAAAAACATCTGATTTAGTAATCCAAAGATTAAATCCTGCAGATAAACATCCAAACCCTTCAGTAGCTCTTAAAACTGTAGGTTCTTATTGGCCATATGCGAGTACACTATTTTGGTATATTCAAGATTCTATGCCTTTTACAGCTCCTAAAACATTGACTAATAGTGAAGTTTATGCATTAAGTGCATTTTTACTTTATTCAAATGGTATAAAGCTTGATGGTGAAGAGATGGATTCTGAAACAGTACTAAATAAAGAAAATTTTAGTAAAATTAAAATGCCAAATGTAAATGGTTTTTATCCAGAAGTTAATACGAAAGATCCTCACCAAGGACCTAAAAACATGCAAAAACTTTTATCTGATCCAACGATATATGGAAAAGGTACAAGATGTATGAAAGATTGTATTAAACCAAATGTAGATGATTTACTAATGAAAATAAGAGTTGACTTGGCACCAAATGTAAATCAACCAATATCTACAGAAAGAACTTGGAAAGAGCCTAAAAAACAAGAGTGTAATGATAATGTAGATCCAGTTGTTGCTGAAAACTACAACACTTATTGTTCTGCATGTCACTCAAATAAAGCTATTGGAGCTCCAGTGATTGGTGATAAAGCAGCTTGGGCTACAGTTTTAGAAAAAGGTATAGATGAAGTTTATGAAAATGGTATTAATGGTATTAATGCTATGCCTCCTAAAGGGACAAGTAATTTACCTGATGAAGAGTTCAAAAAAATAATAGACTATATCATTGATTCTAGTAAATAAAGGAGAAACGCTATGAAATTAATCAAAAATTTACTAATTGCATCTGCAATTAGTAGTTTAGCTGTTACTAGCTCTTTAGCTGGTGATATGGATTTAGTTAAACAAGGTGAAAAAATTTTTAATACTAAAAATCTTGGAAATTGTTTAGCATGCCATGATGTAAATGGTAAAAAAATAGATGGTCCAGGTAGTATGGGACCAAAATTAGTTGCATTAAAATATTGGCCTGATGAGGCATTGTATGCTAAAATTTATGATCCATACACTACAAATCCAATCTCTCAAATGCCTGCATTTGGAAAAAATGGTTGGTTAAGTGACTCTGAAATCAAAGCAGTTGTTGCTTATTTAAAAACAGTTGAATAAAATAAAAAAAAGGATTATACATGATAAATAGAAGAAATTTTTTAGGTTTAGGTTTAGGTGCATTAGCAGTATCAATGGCACCAACTACATTAAGTGCAATCAATTTTAGAGAGACTAAGCCAAAAGCTTGGACTGCAACAAAAGTTGACGTAGCTATGCAAGAACTATTTGGAACTTCTACAACAACAGAAGGAAAAGTTAAATTAAAAGCTCCAGATATTGCAGAAAATGGTGCAGTTATTCCAGTTGAAGTTTCATCTAAACTGAAAGGTTCTAAAGTTGCAATATTCCAAGATGCAAATCCAGAAGCAACAGTTGCAGTATTTACTGTTCCTGAAGGTGGAATTATTGATTATTCTATAAGAATTAAAATGGCAAAAACTGGTAAAGTTACAGCTGTAGTTGAAGCTGATGGAAAATTATATTCAACAACAAAAGATGTAAAAGTAACTATCGGTGGATGTGGTGGTTGATTTAGTCAACATCATAAATAATTTAGAAATTAATAAAATATAGAATATAAATAAAGGAAATTATAATGGCTAAAAAAACAAGAATTAAAGCAAAAGAAAAAAAAGGTGTTGTTACTGTTAAAGCACTTGCAAACCACGAAATGTTGAGTTATCAAGAAGCAAAAAGAGCGAAAAAAGAAGTTAACTTTATCACTTATGTGGTAGCAAAAGTTGGTGGAAAAATTGTTTTTGAAATGTCTTCAAGTCAATTCTTATCAAAAAACCCTTATATCAAATTTGAGTTCCCAGGAAAAGCTGGAGATGAGTTAGAATTCACTTGGGTTGATTTAAAAGGTACTACTCAAACTGATACAGCAAAAATAAAATAATTAATTACTCTTTTAGAGTAATTAATCAAACTTAAGGAGATATGTATGATTTTAAAACTAGCAAAAACAACAGTTTTAGTTACACTTGCAGCTTATACACTAAATGCTGCAGATTTCAATGTTCAAGCTGAAAAAGATAGAATAGCTTTAGTTAAATATTTTGAAGCTAAATTTGAAGATCCATTAAAAAACAGAAATACTTTTTTTCCATATTCAACAGATGATGAATTAAAAAACAACATTATGAGTGGAATAAAATTTCAAGAATTTTCAAAAGGAAACTATGCATTTTCTAAAAATGGTAGAGTATCATATGATGCAATTAAAGAGTTTCCACCTACAGAAGAATGGGTTGAAGTAGGGGAATCTTTATATGAAAAACCTTTTGCAAATGGTAAATCATTTAAAGATTGTTTCGCAAACCCAGCAGAAGCTGGATCTATCTATCCATTCTTTGATGAAAAAAGAAAAGAAGTAATGACTTTAACAGTTGCTATAAATGAATGTTTAGAAGCAAATGGTGAAAAAAAATGGGGAACTTCAAAAGGTAATATGGCTTACCTACAAGCTTATTTTGTAAATGAAGCACAAAATGAAGAAAAAGTAATTGATGTAAAAATTGAAAGTGCTGATGCAGCTTCTGCATATGAAAGAGGTAAAGAGTATTATTATACTCAAAGAGGATATTTAAAACTTAACTGTGCAGAGTGTCATATTCAAGGTGCAGCTCAAAGAGTTAGAAATGAATCTCTTTCACAATTACTTGGACAAACTACTCATTTCCCTGTATTTAGATTAAAATGGGGTGCAAGTAAACCTGCTGATGGTTTAGGAACTTTAGAAAGAAGAATGGCTGGTTGTGTAAAAGATCAAGGTCAAGTGCCACCTAAAGCAGAAGACAAAGAGATGAGAGAACTTCTATATTTTATGTCATATATGAACAATGGTATGAAAATAGATGGTCCAGATTTTAGAAAATAGTTGAGAAGGAGATAGATATGAAAAAATTAACTACTTTAATTGTAACTACTGGATTAGTAGGTGTATTAACAGGATGTACTGCTTCTTCTCAACCAAGTATTGAGACTGCTACAAAACTTGATGTTGAAAAAGTTTGTAATGTTCAAACAAATGGAATTAAAAAAGTTATTGAAACTGCAACAACTTATAATAACATCGCAAAAGTAAATAAATTAGAATTTAGAAGACTAGGGGTTAATAACTCTAATTTAATAGATGCAGTAAATGAAGCGATTAAAACTGGTGCTAAAGAGGTTAATCCAAAAGACTTCAAAGGTAAACCTTCTAAAACTAAACTTCCTACAGATTATGCAGCCGAAAGAGCTTGTAAATTTGCAATCTCAGCATTGACTCAATCTGTTGAAGCAAAATCAACTTGGAGATTATCAATTCCAGGTGATGGATATAAATACTAATAAAAAGTCAAGATTAAATCTTGACTTTAAACTATAGAATATGACAAATGAAATTAAGGAGAAGAAATATGATTCTAAAAAAACTATTGGTTGTAACTGCAATTGCTGGATTATGTTCTACTAATCTATTAGCAGAAGATGCAAGTAAATTTGTTCCTATCTCTAAAGGTGTTAAATCTATTGATATGAATTTAAATGATGAAAAATTTACATTAATGAGAAATCAAACTGCTGGAAATAAAATATCTCCACTTTATGATACTACAAATAGAGGTATTCCTCAACCTATGATTATCGCTCCTGGTATTGAAACTGTGGGGGAATTAGAGTTTATTGAATATATGAAAAAAGCTCAAACAGATAAATCAATTGCTATTATTGATAGTAGAAAACCAGGTTGGTTTGCAAAACTAAGAATTCCAGGGGCAATTAATGTTCCTTATACAAACTTTAATGAAAAAGATACAGCAATTGAAATGATGGAAGATGAAATGGGTGTTGTTCAAAAAGAGAATGGTACTTTAGATTTTTCAAAAGCAAAAACTTTAGCATTATATTGTAATGGTTACTGGTGTGGACAAACTCCAGGTATGGTTAAAAATGCAAAATTTTCATTATTAAAAATGGGATATCCAGTAGAAAAAATCAAATACTATAGAGGTGGAATGCAAGCATGGACTTCTTTAGGATTTACAGTAGTTGGAACTGGTAAGTAATTTAGAATTATCTAAATTCATATGAAGGGATTAAATAGATGAGTAAATTAAGTAGAAGAGAATTTGTTTATATGATGGCAGTACTTGGAGCAGCGCCAGTATTTGCTAATTCTCATACAAGAATGACAAATACAAATAAATTAGAAGATTATTATAAACTAAAACCATTTGGTAATGCAAGATTATTGCATATGACAGATTCTCATGCACAACTTTTACCAGTTTACTTTAGAGAACCAAGTGTAAATCTTGGATTTCATGGAAACTTTGGTAAACCACCTCATATCGTAGGTGAAAAACTATTAGACTACTATGGTATAAAAGGTAATAAAAGACTAGAGTATGCATATTCTTGTGTTAACTTTGAAAAACATGCAAAAGTTATGGGTAGAACAGGTGGTTTTGCTCAAATCAAAACTGTTGTCGATTTTTTAAGAACTAGTTTTGGAAAAGATAAAACTCTTTTATTAGATGGTGGAGACACTTGGCAAGGTAGTGCAACTGCACTTTACACAAGAGGTAAAGATATGGTTGGAGCTATGAATAAACTAGGTGTTGATGTTGCTGTAGGGCACTGGGAATTTACATACAAAGCTGAAGAAGTATTAGAAAATGTAAAACTTTTAGATGCTGAATTTATTGCTCAGAATGTAAAAGTAAAAGAGCAATCTTTATTTGAAGGTACAGCAGAAGCATTTGATGAAGATACAGGTCATGCATTTAAGCCATATACTATCAAAAAAATGGGTGATGCAAGAGTTGCAATCATAGGACAAGCATTCCCTTATACAACAATCGCAAATCCTCAAAGATTTATTCCAGATTGGACTTTTTCAATCAACGATGAAGGTATGCAAGAGCTTGTTGATGAAATTAGAGAATCTGAAAAACCAGATGCTGTTATTGTATTATCTCATAACGGATTTGATACAGACAAAAAAATGGCAGAAGTTTGTACAGGTATTGATTTTATTATGGGTGGACATACGCATGATGGTGTTCCAGAAGCAGTTCCTGTTAAAAATGATGAAGGTGTTACTTATGTATGTAATGCTGGTTCTAATGGTAAGTTTTTAAATGTACTTGATTTAGAGATAAAAAATGGAAAAGTTGTTGACCATAAATTTACTCTTCTTCCTATCTTCTCTGATTTAATCGATGAAGATGCTGAAATGAAAAAATATATCCAAGATGTTAGAGCACCTTATCTAAAAGAGTTAACTAGAGAAATTGCTACAACAGAACAAACTCTATTTAGAAGAGGAAACTTTAATGGTTCTTGGGACCAAATTATTTGTGATGCTTTAATTGATGTAAAAGGTGCAGATATTTCACTATCTCCAGGATTTAGATGGGGAACATCAGTTATTCCAGGGCAAGCAATTACATTTGATGATTTAATGACTCAAACAGCTATGACTTATCCTGAAACATATGCAAGAGATATCTCAGGTAATGATATTAAACTTATATTAGAAGATGTTGCAGATAACTTGTTTAACGAAGATCCATTCTATCAACAAGGTGGAGATATGGTAAGAACAGGTGGTATCTCATATAAAATTAACCCAACTGCAAAAATGGGTGAAAGAATCTCTGATATAACTCTTACAAAATCTGGTAAAAAACTAGAAGCTAATAAAAGCTATAAAGTAGCAGGTTGGTCAACAGTTGGAGCTAAATCTCCAGGTGAACCAGTTTGGGAAACAGTTGAAACATATTTAAAAAATATAAAACATATAGCTAACTTAAAAATTGATACACCTGATATCGTAGGTGTAAAAGGTAATCCTGGTATTATTTAAATTTTTAACCTTGAAAGAGGTAGAGTCTTAGACTTTACTCTCTTCAATTTAGTAGATATTTTATATATTAAAATATTTATTAAGTTGATAAAAGAAGGGATTATATGATTAAAAAAATTTTACTTTCAATTTTCTTTATTTTTGTTTCACTTCATGCAAATTTTGAAGAGGGAAAAAAGATTTTTGAGAATAAATGTGCTTCATGCCATAAAGAATACATCTCTTTTAAAAAATTAAAAGAGAATTTTTTTGAGAGAAACAATACTTTATTAAATTTAAAAATACCTACAGAAAATATGTTAGCATGGGCTATTATGGAAAGTGGTCAAAAAATTGGTGACCCAAATGATAAAGAGATGAGGATAATTGAGATTGAAGAGTATTTAAAAGAGTATTTAGCAAATCCAGATTTAAATAATAGTATTTGTGATAAAAAAGTTTTGAAATATTATATAAAAAAAGAACCAATGAAAATCTCAGAAGAAGAAGCTCATCTTCTTGCACAATATTTTATGGGATATAAAGAAGATAGACTAAAAAATACTCCAAATGTTACAAAAGTGTTAGTTAATAACTATGATGAAAAAAAACTTTTAAAAGAAGCTAGAGAAAAAGGAAAGCATATTATAGTATATGCTACGTCACAAACTTGCTATTTTTGTAAAAAGATGGAAAAAGAAGTTCTTGGTTTAACGCAAATTCAAGAAGCACTAAATGAAGATTATATTTTTGTAAAAGTAGATGTTGATTTTGTAAAGTTACCATTTGATTTAAAAAAGAGATTCAAAGGGATGACTCCTACATTTTTTATATTAACTTCTGCAGGTGAGATACTAAATATATATCCTGGAGCTTGGGTAAAAAATGACTTTTTGGAAATTTTAAAGGAAAACTTATAATGAAAAGTGGAAAAGTTATAGAAATTTTTAGTGCAAAAAAAGGTCAAAGTGGACTTCCAAGACCAATTGTAAAAGAGTTGGAATTAATTGAAAATTTTGGAATAAAAGATGATAAATTTGCAGGAAAAGATGTAGAAAAATCAGTAATGATTGTAGGTTTATACACTTATGATATTGCAAAAGAAGATGGAATAAGTTTAGAATTGGGAAGTTTAGGAGAAAATATTTTATTTGATTTTAATCCACATGATTTTAATATTGGAACTAAATTTCAAATAGGTGAAACAATTATTGAATTAACAGAAAAATGTACTATATGTAATCATTTGGCTGTTTTTGATGATAACTTACCTATTTTAGTACAAGATTGTAGAGGCTTATATTGTAAAATAATAAAAGGTGGAAAAATAAATAAAAATTCACCTATTATTGTTTTAGAAAACAATAAAAAAGCTTCATAATATAAAGGAAACAAATGAAAAAAATTTTTTTACTATTATTTCTATCAATAATGGTTTTTGCAAAATCTACATTTAGTGATCCTCAACCAACATTTGAGAATCCAAGAAAAATTGTAGTACAACTTTATGATTCAGAACTTTCGAAAGTTAATCATAATCTAAGCACATTATATAATATTTTAAAAGAGTATCCAGCTGAATCATTAAATATTATAGTAGTAGCATATGGGAATGGTATAAGAGCACTAAAAAAAGATTATGATAAAAATACACTTACTAGAATAAAGTCTTTAATGGAGTATGATGTAGAGTTTATTGTTTGTAGAAATACAATGGAAACAATGAAATGGAAAGAGAATGATTTTATAGATGATGTATCTTATGTTCAAGCTGGTATTGTAGAACTTATTGAACGTCAAGTTGCAGGCTATATTGGAATAATTGCCTATTAATAAAAAAGGAGTCTAAGATGTTTAAAAAAGTGATTAAAAGTTTAACTATTGTTTTTACATTAACAACAACAATGTATGCAGCAAAAATTACAGAAAATGAATGCCTAAAAAAAGAAAACTTTATATTTGCCGGTGGTGAATGTATTGAATATAGAGCCTATAAGGCTGATTCAAATGATGCAATTACTATCATTGTTCATGGTACATGGGATGCAGGTACAAATACTCTTGGAAGATATGCACCTTTTGCAGAAACTATGAATTTAAATACTGACCTTACTACAATTGCTGTTGCACTTCCTGGATATTCTGGTTCTTCAACAAATAATTTTGAAGCATTAGCACATGAAGGGACAAAAAATCTAGCGGCAAGAGTAGAATATATAGAATTTTTAGGAAAATTAGTAGAAGCTTTAAAAAATAAATATAATGCAACTACTGTAAACTACATAGGACATAGTGCAGGAGCTATGATGGGAGCAACTCTTACAGGAATGAGACCTGACTTAATCCAAAATATTGCATTAGCTGGTGGAAGATATGATATTCATGAGAAAGTGAAAGATGAAGATTTAGTTTCAATAATTGATGTTTTAAATAAAGTTAGTGAAAATACTAAATTTTTACTTATTTATGGTACTGCAGATAAAATTTCTACACCAGAAGTTACAACAAACTTTTACGAAATTGCAAAAAATAAAGGTTTTGATGTAAAACTTATAAAAGTAGAAAATGCTCCACATCTTGATTTAGATATGACTGATACTTCTGTTGAAGCTATTACAGAGTTTTTAGGTGAATAAACCTTTAAACTCTAAGCAAAAATAAAATTATTACATACAAAAAAATTTGATATTAACAAACTAATCATATAAATCATACTTAGTTCAAAAGCATAATCATTCTTATAATTTAACTCTTTATTCTTTTTCATTTTTAAGCCTTAAGTATAAATTAGTAAATTATAACAAAAATATTTAAATAAGTATAATTTATTAGGATAATAAATATATATTATAATATTTTTAAATCTATTTAGTCTATTGGTAAACTAATTTTAAATTCACATCCAAAAAGTTTTTTATTTTCATATGCATAATTAACATTTTTAACACTAATCATCCCTTTTAGATGTTTACTTATAATTTGATTAGTCATATATAAACCAATTCCAGTACCAATACTTTGGTGTTTTGTTGTAAAGTAAGGTTCAAAGATTTTATTTATAATATTACTATCAATTCCTCCTGCACTATCTTTAAAATTAATTTCAATAATATCATTATTTTTTATTACATCAATAAAAACATATCTAGAGTTTTTATCTACTTGTTTTAAATTAAAAGCATCATGAGAATTATTAAATATATTTAAAAATGCCTGTATAAATAAATTTTCATTTAGATAAATAGTCAAATTATCTTCAATATTACAAACTAATTTTATTTTATCAAAAGTGTATGAGTCTTTTATCAAATCACTTAATCTTTCAAATGTATCTTTTAAATTTACTTGCTCTTTTATTTGTACATGATTGTCAAAATAAGATGAAAAATCATTAATTGTTTTTGCTAAATAATTACCATTGTTTAAAATCTTGTCACAATTACTTATTATCTCTTCATCTTTCATATTTTGTCTAAATTCATATGATAGTTTCATTGTACTAGCAATTGTAGTTATTACAGATAAAGGTTGTTTCCATTGATGAGAGATATTTCTTAACATCTCACCTACAGCGGCAACTTTTGCTTGATTTTGAATAAGATTTTCTTGTTCTTGAACTTTTTGTTCATTTAATTTTTTTTGATGAATGTTTCTTAGAATACCACAAGCTTGAATCGCATTTCCTTTAGAATCTCTTTGAACTACACCTCCTACAACTTCAACCCAAATATATTCTCCATTTTTATGTTTAATTCTATATTCTTCATTAAAAGACTCATTATTATCAAAAGCTTTATCAATCTTTGAAATTATATTATCTAAATCTTTTGGATGTATTTTATCAAACCATTGAGTTATTGTATTATCAAACTCTGTTCTTTCTACACCTATCATATTTAACCAAATATCATTTACATGTAGCTGTTTTTTTGAGATATTCCAATCCCAATAACCTAGTTCACTACTATTTATTACATTTAATAATTGATTTTTTGAACTATCTAACTCTTTTGTTCTCTCTTTTACTTTATTATCTAAATTTTTATTTAGTTTTTCAAGTTCCTCATTTTTTATATAAATCTTTTTATTGTAGTTATAATAAAAATACATAAAAATCAATGTTGCTATTAAGATATAAAATGCTGATTTTAAAGTTTTTTCATACGCTTTTTCATACGCTTTTTCTAAAGGCATCTCTATTGACATAATAGCCTTCATATTACCAACCTTTTCGCCAAAACCAGCCTTATTTCCATAAATATCAACTAATTGGCTAGGTGCATTATCTGGACTATCATGACATCTCATACACTTTGCTTCAAGTTTTCTAGTCGGTAATGCGATATACAATACATCACCATTTTTTGTCTTTTTTATCTCTTCAAATCTATTAATCTCATTTGAAATAAATTTATTTAAAATTTTTTGTTCCTCTTTTGTAGCTAAATTATCAGGATTTCTAGGATTTGGAGATGCGAACCTTATATCAATAGTGGGTAAATTATACTCTTTTTTAATTTGATTATAATATTCGTTTACCTTATTAGCACTATATGTTGAAGATAATAAAGGCGAAGTAAAATAATGAAAGGAAACAATACCTTCTTTTTGTAATTTATATATTTCATCTTTTTGATCATTACTTACATATTTTCTTACAGCTTTTGTTTGAATTAATACATCTTCAATATTATTTCTTTCATTACTTATCTCACTTGATTTATTATCTTGGTAAATAAAATATATAACTATAAAATATAATCCAAAAGCTAAAAAAGCTATTTTTTTAAGCTTTAGCATATTCTCGTAATTCAATATAGACTCCGAAGCAGTATAATTAATTATTATATAACATATTAAATAAAAATTATATTGTTTGTATTATATTAGAGTATATTTTTAGTAACTATATTGTAGGATTAAATATAAATTTTTATAGGAAATACTATGGATAAAAAAAAACAAATACTTTTTAATCTTAATAACTTTTTATTATCAATCTCATATGCTTTAGATTCAATAGAAGAACAGTTATATAAAACCTCACCTACACATTCTAAAAGAATTGCTTTTATTGCATTAAAACTTGCAAAAGAGTTTAATTATAATCCAGAAAATTTAAGTGATATATGTTCTTATTCATTGTTACATAATATAGCACTATTTGAAACTAAAACTAAAAATAAAGATTATTGTGAGATAGGGCAGAAATATACTGAATTTTTCCCTTTTTTAACTGATGAAAAAAATATTATCAAATATAGTTGTGAATACTACAATGGTAGTGGAGTATATGGACTAAAAGAAGATGAAATACCTTTATTTTCACAGTTTATCTCTTTTGCAGATACTATTGATTGTAAATTTGATTTATCAAATAAAGATATAAAAAACAGACAAAATATTATAGATTATGTAACAAAAAATGAAAATATACTTTTTTCAACAGATATTGTTGAATGTTTTTGTGAGTTTTCAAAAACTCAAAGTTTTTGGTTAGATCTGCAAAATGAAAATGAGATATTAACTTTCATTTTTTCAAATCTACATGATTTTTCTTCACCTTTAGATTTTGAAGAGATTTTAAAAATCACTTCAATATTTTCAAATATAATTGATAAAAAGAGTTTATTGGTTCAAAACTGTGAAAAGATATGTGATTTTTATGATTTTGACCATAAAGATAAACAAACTTTACTAATAGCTGCATCTTTAACAAATATAGGAAAATTTTTTATTCCAAATGAGATATTAACAAAAAATACCCCTTTAGAAAAATATGAATATGAGATAATAAAATCTTACCCTTACTATACAAAAAAGATTCTATCTAATATTATAGGTTTTAATGATATTACAAACTGGGCTAGTAGAATACAAGAATATATTGATGGTAGTGGTTATCCATATTCAATCAAGGGTAAAGATCTAAGTCTAAAAGATAGACTAATGGCTATTACACATATTTTTACTGCTTTAACCACAAGTAAACCATATAGAAAAGATTTTGAAAAAGATGAAGCTTTTTCAATATTAGAACAATTAGCTTCAAATTCAAAAATTGATAAGGCAATAGTAAAAGATATTAAAGAGATTTTTTAAATTCTATGACAAAACTTAAATTTTTTATATAGATAAATACAATTAATTAAATAGTATAAATAACTAATTATAATTGATAACAGATTAGAAGGATTTGTTATGAAAGAAGATTTAATAATAAAAATTAATGGATTATCAGATAATATATCACTAAAAATAGTTGATAAAATACAAAATATAATTTCAAGTTTTTCATATTTGGATTTAAGAAGATTTAATAAAATAATAATTACTTCATACTTTGACAGAGATATTGAAGTATTAACAACACAAAAACAGAGTATTTTTAAAAATAAATATAAAGCCTCAAATGACACATATGCTTTAGTTCTTACTATACCTAAAGAGGATAGTTATGAGTTATTACTTGTTATAAAAAACCAATTTGTAAAAAACTTATTAGAGGATTCAAAAAATATTAAATACAAAGAGGCTTTTCATATTTTAAACCATGAATTAGCACATATTCATGACAATAACAAAAAAATAGATAGTTTTGAAAATATTATGAAAAATAATAAATACAAAGGTGTTGATGCTATAACATATCCAATAGTAGAAAAATGTTGGAGTGAATATATCGCAAATGTTATCTCATCTAATAGTGCAAAAGATACTAAATACCCTAAGCTTATGGCACAATCTTTTATTAAAAACTTAGAAATGACAAGTATCAATATAAACACTCAATTGATGGCATATAAGATAAATAAAAAAAGAGAAGATTTACTAATAAATTCAATTGAACAGATTGAACAGTTATTAAAACAAAGTTGTTATTTATTAGGTTATTTAGATGGTTTAGATTTAAGTTTAGAAGAATTAGATTATGAATCTGATTATGCTTTAGAAATCTCATATTTCAAAGATATCTGGGAAGTTATGAGATATGAACTTAACTCAATAAGGCAAGTTTATCCAAATGGTTTTATAAGTTTAAATATTTATAAAAATTTATCTTTTTATATAGAAACATTTTTTAGTCAAATGGGAATAGTTTTAATAAATGATGAAGAGGGTAAATTAATTATTAAAATAATGTAAATATTTACTTGAATTCTTCATTATTACAAGCTGTTCAAATAACATATTCCCAAAACCTTCAGGTAACCCTGGGTTTGATTTTTCTACATGACTAATAATCTCTTTTATTCTTTTATCGTTCATATTTTTTACGTGGGGTAAAATAGTTTCAGCGATACTTATCTTAAAACTTTCAATCTCTTCTTTAGTCATTAAAAAATCTTTTTTATAAATTAGAATGAAATTATATTGTATTTAGATAAAATTAGCATTAATTTCCAATTATTTTTATAACTATATTTCTACGGTAACCATATATTTATATTTAATTATGGTATAATCCGCGAAAAATTAAAAAGGTAATTTATTTTGGTAGAATTGAGTAAGAAAATTTCTAAACTAGTTGGAAAAACAAATGCAGATTATGAACTAATAAAAGAGGGTGATAGAGTTCTTGTAGGTTTTTCAGGGGGAAAAGATTCTACAACTTTGATTCATGCACTAAATCACCTAAAAAGAGTAGCCCCTTATGATTTTGAATTCAAAGCTGTAACAGTAACTTATGGTATGGGTGAGCAGGTTCAATTTTTAGCGGATCACTGTAAAAAACATGGTATAGAACATGAGATTGTTGATACAGAAATATATGAATTAGCAGGCGAAAAAATTAGAAAAAACTCATCTTTTTGTTCATTTTTTTCTAGAATGAGAAGAGGGTATTTATATTCAACTGCTCAAGAACAAGGATTTAACAAACTAGCACTTGGTCACCATTTAGATGATGCTATGGAATCTTTTTTTATGAACTTTTTATATAATGGTGCATTAAGGTCTATGCCACCTATTTACAAAGCTGAAAATGGTTTAGAAGTTATTAGACCTCTTATTTTTTGTAGAGAGAGACAACTAAGAGCTTTTGCTCAAACAAATGAAATAAGTGTTATTGGTGATGAAGCTTGTCCTGCTATGAGATTTGATATAAAGATGCCCCATGCAAGAGAAACTACTAAAAAACTATTAGCACAAATGGAAGAGGAAAATCCTCAAATGTTTATCTCTATGAAAGCTGCATTTAACAATATTCAAACATCAACTTTTTTTACAAAAGAGTTTTTGGATAGAAACTAATGAAAATATTAATATCAGCCTGTCTTCTTGGAGAAGATGTAAGGTATAATGGAACTAACTCGTCATTACTTTACTCTCCTTCTTTTACATTTTCTGAAAAAGAACTATTTATGGATATATTAAGTGAAAATGAGATTTATTCATTTTGTCCTGAAGTATCAGGAGGATTACCAATTCCTAGAATTCCTTCTGAGATAACAAAAATAGAAAAACCTTTTAAAGTAGAAAATGAAGAAAAAGAAGATGTAACAATCAATTTTTTAATTGGAGCAAAAAATGCTCTTGAACTTTGTAAAAATGAAGATATAAAAGTTGCCTTACTAAAATCTAAATCTCCATCGTGTGGAAATACAGAGATTTATGATGGAACATTTACAAAAACATTGATAAATGGTCAAGGTTTAACTGCAAAATTACTTATGGAAAATGACATAAAGGTTTTTAATGAGAATCAACTAAATGATTTAAAAACTTTTTTGAATACAGATAATTAAAATATTCATAATAGATTATATTATATAATTATTATATTTAATTTGGAGTCATATATGAAACGAATTGTTGTCTTATTGTTGTTATTATCTTTTTCACTGTTAAATGCTTTTGATAAAGTCTTTTTTAGTTACAACAACTATGATAATGTATCAGCTACTGGTATTGGTTTAATAAAACCTTTAGATTATAAAATTATTGATAACTCTACTTTGAATATAGAACTATTATCAGAGTATCTGGATGATAATGGTGAACATATGTATGTGTTTAGTGCACAAACCTTATTTGATTATTATTTTAACAAAAATTACTTTTTTGAAATAGGTTTAGGGGTAGCACACTTTACAAAAACTGAACTAGATAAAAAACAATTTGGTTCAAATGCACAATTTAAAGAGAGTATTGGATTTGGATATAAATTTAATGAACAATTTGAAACAACATTAAAATATACACACTATTCAAATGCAGACTTAGCAGAAAAAAATTCTGGATTAGACTTTATAGGGTTAAGAGTTATTTATAAATTCTAAATTATAAACACTCATTAACTAAATTTGAAAGTCTAAGTGGGTCTAAAGCTCCACTTACTCTTTTTACTTCAACCCCATTTTTAAAAACTATAAGAGTAGGTATTGATCTAATACCATATTTAGCCCCTAACATTTGTTGTTCTTCTGTATTTACTTTCGTAAAAAGTGCTTTTAATGGATATTTTTGAGCAACTTCATTGAAAACTGGAGCCATCATTTTACATGGACCACACCAAGGTGCCCAAAAATCAACTATTACAGGTATTTCAGAATTTACAACAACATGATCAAAATTTGATTCATTTAACTCAATTGGAGTAGCATCTAATAAAGAGTTTTTACAACTACCACAATTAGCTTTAGTATAACTATCCTTTTTTGGAATACTATTTACTTTTTGACAATGTGGGCATACAACATTTATCTTCATATTTTACTCTTATGCTTTTATATTTAATAACATATCTGAAACTTCCTGTTGAGTTTCAATGCCCTTAGCATTTGCCTGATATGAAACCACTTCAGGAATTTGTCCTACAATAGAATCAATTAAATCTTGTGAAACCCCTCGTGTTTGAGGTTGAGGATCAACAGAAGATGGTTGTTGAGCTGCAATTCTTGAAACATTTGTAAACATACCATCAAGCCTCATTTCAGAAGCCATCATCGAATTAATATTATTGTCAATTGTCATTATTTTCTCCTTGACTTTGCAATAAAAGTCTATTTAAGTTGGCAGTTCTTGATATTTGAGCATCTGCTGAACTTAAACCATCTACAGAAGTTGAAGCATCTTTAAGTTGCTCCATTTTTACTGCTGCACTACCTTTATCTTGTGGTATTGATGTATCAAATCTAACTGAACCACCATTTGCATACAGTTTTCCATCAGGACCTGTTTGGTAGCTATATTGTATAGCTGATGTGGTATTTGCACCACTGGCATGGTTTTGTTCATGTGTTTTTGTATTTTGATCAAGTGACTTATACTTGTCAAGAACCCTTTGATAATCATTTTCATCATACTTATTGTTTGATATATCAACTTTATCATATCTTTCATACGAAGACTTATCTTCATCTTTTTTATCCACATTATCTAGTTCAGCTCTTTTTTGAGCTAACTGTGTATATATAGAAGATATAGTTTGTGTTTGTTGATTTATTTCCATAACTATGAACCTATTCTTAAAACTTGATTAATTATAGCAAAGTAGAATAAAAATGTAAATATAATAAAAAACTTACTCTAATAATTAATTGCTACTTTATATTTAGGATCATTCTCCTCATATGTACAAAAAGGACCCGCATCTTTTAGAATCTTTTTGCAATCCTCACTTAAATGTCTTATAGTTAATTTTTTTCCTGCTTGTGCATATTTTTTAGTGATTGTATCAATAGCTTCAACTCCTGAAATATCCATAACTCTAGCATCTTTAAAATCAAGTACAATATTTTCAGGATCATGTTTTGTGTCAAAAAGTTCAAAAAATGATGTAGTTGAACCAAAAAACAGTGGACCATCAAACTCATATACCTTTGTATTATCATTTTCTCTATATGTTCTACTTCTAACTTTACTATGTTTCCAAGCAAATACTAAAGCTGAGATTATGATACCAGTTATAACAGCTATTGCTAAATCTGCAAAAATTGTGATAATTGTTACTGCTATTAAAACAAACTTATCATGATTTGGCATATATCTAATTCTATTTCCACTCTCCCACTCAAATGTACCAATTGAAACCATAAACATAATACCAACTAATACAGCCACAGGAATCATAGCTATATAACTACTCAAAGAAACAACAAAAGAGATTAATAATACTGCTGCTGTTATACCAGAAAGTCTTCCCCAGCCACCATTACTAAAATTGATTATAGATTGACCAATCATTGCACAACCTGCCATCCCGCCAAAAAATCCACAAGTAATATTTCCAGCACCTTGAGCAATACACTCTTGATTTCCACTTCCTCTTTTTCCACCCATCTCATCTAAAACTGATAAAGTTAATAAAGATTCAATTAATCCAACAAGAGCAACCAAAACAGAGTAGGGTAATACTATCAATAATGATTCAAAAGTCAAATGAATATCAGGTATTCCAAAACTTGGAAGATTTCCACTAATATCAGCTAAATCACCAACTCTTTTTGTATCCAAATCAAATACAATAACGATAGTTGAAATAACTATAATAGCTAATAATCCAGATGGAATTGCAGTAGATATTTTAGGAAAAAACTTAATAATAATCATAGTAGCTGCTACAAGTAGATACATAATCCAATTTTCGCCTTTAAAAAGAGGAAATTGAGCCATTGCTATAACTATTGCTAATCCATTTACAAAACCATACATAGCAGGTTGGGGAACAAGTCTAATTAATTTACCAAGTTTAAATAAACCAATTAAAACTTGAATTAATCCAGCTAAAATAGTAGCTAAAAGAATATATTGAAGTATATATGTAGATAACTCTTGATTTTGTACTAATTGTTGATATAACTCTTGTGGAATAGATTCTTTTACTTTTATACCAAGTCCAACTAATACAACAGCAACAGCACCTGTTGCTCCACTAATCATTCCTGCTTTTCCACCAACTAATGCAGTTATCAAACCTAAAATAAATGCTGTATATAATCCAACTAGAGGTGATACTCCTGCAATTATTGAAAAAGCTATTGCTTCTGGAACAAGGGCAATTGCAACTACAATTCCTGATAATATATCACTTTTTGCACTATTACCTATAAATGTCTCTTTAATACTTATCAAAACCTAATCCTTTTTTAATAAAGTCGCGATTATATCTAAAGAAGTTTAAGATGAAGTTAAGTTTATTTATAACCATTTTTAATACTATTTTGATATACTCATGTTTATGAAAAGAGAGTTCTATAAAAGTGTAAGTTTTAAATTAGCAGTTCTTAGTGTAATTATTTTGACATCGTTGATAACTTCTAGTTTTATGTTTTATTCACAAATTGAAAAACTTAAAAACCAAATAGATTATATATATTTTGGTAACTACATACCCGTATTAAAACTTCATAATATAGATGATAACTACCAAGCTTTAATAAAATGTATAAAAACACAAAAAGTATGTGATAGACAAGCTTTTTTTGATAATATAAAAAAAGATTGGAAATACTATAATAATGCATATAAAAGTGATAGTGAAAGAAAAGTAGTAAATGAAATAAATAAAGATATCTTAGCTTCACTAAATAAAAAAGAAAAACTTTCTACCTATAAAGCAGCAATTAAAAAAATAAACTTTTTAAAAGAGTATGAAAAAAATATAGCTTATAAAAAAAGACAAGAATTTCTAAAAGAATACTCTTCAATGAAAGATTATCTTTTTTATAATGTAATACTTTTAGTTGTAATCTCATTTTTATTTATCTCTGTAATTATCTACTCAATCATAAAAAAAGATAATCAATTAAAAATTCTTACTAAAAAATATGCAATTGAATCAATAACTGATTCTATGACAAAACTTTACAATAGAAAATATTTTGACAAAATTTTTGACAATATGCCTTTTATCTCAAATGCAAACAAATGGAAAACAGCTTTTGTAATGGTTGATATTGACTTTTTTAAACAATACAATGACACATATGGTCATGATATGGGAGATTTAACACTAAAAGCTGTTGCTACTGAGCTTAAAAACTATTTTAATAAAGAATACGAATATGTTTTTAGACTAGGAGGAGAAGAGTTTGGTGTGATTTTATTTGATATTGATGAAGATATTTTAAAAGAGTGTTTAAAAGATATAAATAAAAGTATCGAATCATTAAAAATTGAGCATAAAAATAGTAAAATATCAAACTTTGTAACGATTTCAATTGGTGCAATTATTTATGAACCAAATAGTTATATATCTTGTAATAAACTATATAAACTGGCAGATGAAAATCTTTACAAATCAAAACAAAATGGTAGAAACCAATTTACAATCTAACACTTAAGGGTATTAATGACATTTTTGTTTAATAAAAACAGCCACTTTAACTTGGCAAATTTGGCTACTTTTTTTAATATTGCTGCTGGAATGTTTGCTATATATTTTTTAACACATAATAATTTTTTTGCAAGTGCTTTATTTGCATGGTTAGCTGGTGCATTTGATATTGTTGATGGTAAAATTGCAAGAAAATATAATTTATCTACTGAGTTTGGAATACAACTTGACTCCTTTGCAGATTTTTTATCTTTTGTTATTGTTCCAACTATGTTTATCTTTTTTGCAATAATAGATGGAAAAGAGTTGGTATTAAACACACCATTAATTATTTTTGCTTTTATTTTTTACGTAATTTCTGGACTTAGAAGACTTATTCAATTTAATATAAATGCTCAAGAAGGAGAAGTTGAAAAATACTTTACTGGTGTTCCTACACCACTTGGAGCAATTTTACTTTGGATTTCATATCTTGTTTGGTTGACAGGATTTATAAATGAAGAAATTGTTTTATTATTTATGATAGTTGTAGGGTATTTATTAAATTCTAAAATCAAAATCAAACACCCATAATGACACAAGTTACTACTATAGATTTGGGCTCAAACTCTTTTAGAGTATTAATTTATGATTGCCTAAACAATGAAATAATAAATGAATATAATGAAGTTGTTGGTATGGCTGATGGACTAAACCAAACAGGTTTAATCTCGCTTGAGGCTCAACAAAGAGTAATAAATGCTATTAATAGATCAGCTCAAAAATTAAACTATGACCCATCAAAAGCTGTATGTGTAACAACTGCTGCAATGAGATTGGCTAAAAATAGTGATGAAGTATTAGAGTTTTTTAAAAAAGAATGTGGCGTTCATTTTAATATAATTGATGGAGAAGAGGAAGCAAGACTTACTTTACTTGCTGTAAGATATGCTTTAAAAAGAGAAAAAATACCAACTTCAAAATTTATTTTACTTGATATTGGCGGTGGCTCAACAGAAATTATTATAAATATTGATGATGATTTTTTTTCCCATAGTTTTAATTTTGGAATTGTAACACTTACACAAAAATATCTTTCATATGATGATTTGATAAAAGAGCTTGAAAATCATAAAAAAGATATAAAACTATTTTTAGATGAGTTTAATCTAAATTTAGATGAGTTTACCTTTGTAGCAACAGCTGGCACACCTACAACTATAGCTGCAATAAAACTTGGTCAAGATTTTTTTCATTATGATAGAACAATTGTAAATGGAACAAAAGTAAATCTTGAAGATTTACAAAACTCTTTAGAGATATTTAAAAACTCTTCGCAAGAAACAATAATCAAACTTGTAGGAAAAGGGCGAATAGAGTTTATTGAAGTTGGTATTTATATATATAGAACAATATTTGAAGTATTAGAAAAAAAAGAATCTATAGTTTTAGATGATGGTTTAAGAGAGGGAGTTGCAATAAATTATTGTCAATTAAGACAATAATCTAACACTTTGTTCTTGTACTATATTAGCTTGTGAAGCTGCTAAATATCCCATATTTGACATTACATTATTTTTTGTAAAATCATCACTCTCTTTACCAAAATTCAATTCTTTGTTTTTTAGGTTTTGATTTGATAAAGTAATTTGTTCTTGTATAGAATCTCTAGCATTTTGTTTTAAATTTGATTCTAAAGTTGAAAACTCTTCTTTAACTTGTTTCATAGCATCTATACCTGAACCAACAGTATCTATAACACCTTGTAAAGATTGTGGGTCATTTAAATTAGCACTACTAATTGTTTGAGCAATTTGATTAGCTACAACAGGTGTATTTGGTTTATTTAATGAATATTTTGCCTCTTTAGTATCAATTTCAATAGTAGGTCTATCCTCATACTCATCTAAAGCAATTAGTTTTTCATTTTTATATTTAGTTTGGTAAGCCTCATCCCTAAATTTTAATAACTCTTTATTTAAATCGTTTTTATAACTGTTTTTATCATCATTTACAGTATTGTTATTTTGAATATCTGTTAATCTTTTTTCTATATTAGAAAGATATTCTGTTTGTTTTGTTAAAGCATTTTGAGCTACTGTAGCTATTCCAATACCTTGAGTAAATGTTTGTAATGATGCTGAAAGTTCATCTCTTTTTTTATTGTATTCAGTTATAGTCAGTCGTAAAGAATCTTTTTTATTATCAACAGAAGAGATTTCTTGTGGATTTGATTTAGAAACTAACTGACTATTTGATGATATATCATTTAAAGAAGAAAGGTTATTACTAATATTGCTTACATCATTTACATCCATTTATTGTGCTCCATCTTTATTTAAATCTTATTTTACTTTAATCATTATAAATAGTGCATAAATCAAATAGTTATTTCAAAAACTGCACCAGCATCCTCATTATAGGCAATTAACTCCCCACCAAAACTTTCAACAATTATTTTCCTACAAATTGATAAGCCAATTCCTGTACCTTCATCACCTTTTGTAGTAAATCTATCTTCAAATATTTTGTCAAGATATTCTTGAGGAATCCCTCCTGCACTATCTTTAACTATAATATTTACTTTATTATCTTTTTTTACAGCATTAATTTGAATATCTCTTTTAGTAAAACTTTTTTCTTCATTTATAAATTCATCAATTGCATTATTTAAAAAATTCATTAAAACTTGTGAGAATTCATTTTTATAACCTTTTAACTCAATATCAGAATCTATATTTTTAATCAAATTTACCTCATGTCTTTTTATTCTTTCACTTATAATTCTTTCTACAGAATCAATACAATCATTTAATGCAAATATTTCTAGTTTTTTATCAGGTGATAAAAATGCTTTAAAATCATCTGCAGTTCTAGACATAAAATTTGAATTATCTTTTATGATTTTTACTTTTTCTAAAGTATTTTCTTCATTAAAGTTTCCTAAATCCATATCAAGTTCTATTGCTTGTGCACTCATTGAGATGATACTTAAAGGCTGTTTCCATTGGTGAATTATATTATCAATCATATTTCCCATCTCTGCAAGTTTAGCTTTTTGAGCTAATTGTTTTTCAGTTTCAATTCTATTAGAAACTTCCTCTTCAACTCTTTTTTCTAATTCTAAATTCAATGATTTTAACTCTGTAATATCTATAGCAATCCCTAAAATAAAATCTTTGTTGAAAAATCCTAAAAATGATATTTTTATCAATCTTGTATCAAAATAAAGTTTTCTATCATTGGGTAAGAATACGGCATGTTCAAACTTTAACTTTTTTTTGTTTAAAGTTATTTTATCCCTTCTTTTATCACTATGTGGAAGTCTATTTAAAGCAAAATCATAAGATATCTTTCCAATTAAATCCTCTTTTTTGGCACATCCATATAATTTAACTAATGAATCATTAACTAATATAAATTTTCCAACACTATTTTTAAGTGCAATAGGAAAAGGTATATTATCAATCAAAGTTTCCAATATTTTCATTTGAAAAGCTTGAAAATAAGCTCCAATAATCACAACAGGTATTGATACAATAAATATTATTATAAAGAGCATTACAATATTCTCTTTTATTTTTCTCAATTCTTTTAAATAAACACTCTTTTTTATAGAGTAGATTATGTAAAACTCATTATCTGTTATAGATATTTTATTTGCATAATAAATCCAATTTTTATCGTTGAAACTATTTTTTATTATTAAATCAATATTTGGTATTTCATCTTCTACTTTATAATTATTGTTAAGTTGTGTACTCCAACTCTTTTTACTATTTGGATGTAATAGAAAATTACCATTATGATCCATATAATATACATCAAATAAATATTTATTTCTAATCATATTTACTAAATCACTTGCATTATAATTTATAATTAAAATTCCATAAAATATCTTATTTTTATATACAGGAGTAGATACTCTAATTGTTGGTTTATAAGGTATCTCTATTTTTCCATTTTCAACATTTAAATCTAAATTAGAGATATAATATTCATTTTCATTTATACTTTTTGTTTTTTCAAAATAATATCTTTTACTTTTATCTTGTAAAGTTGAAGATAATCCTATACTGTCATTGTTTTTATCAATTCTAATATTTTCTAGACCATTTTTATCAATAAACCTTAATTGAAAAATATCTTTATTTGCTTTTACACTATCTACAAATATTTTTCCAACAGAAATTTTCAACTCATCATTTAACAATCCGCTATTCATATAACTTTGAAAAAAATCACCACCTTTTAAAGTAGCTAATAAAAATTTATAGTGTTCAATCTCTTTTTTAATATGTTCATTTGTATCTGTAAGTTCAAGCTTGGCTAGTTGAGTATTGGATATATATAAGTTTTCTAAAGAATTATGCTTCATAAAATAATATAAAATAAATGCAATCAAAGTATTCATAATTGCTACTGTTATCAAAAATAGTTGAGCATTCTTTTTAGCTGATACTGAATAATTCATCTCGTACCTTTTTATAAACATTTGTATATCAAATATACATCAATAAATTTAAAATGATTCTTAATTTTAATTCTATAATATTTATAACTTTTATAAGATATATTAATGTTTAAAAACTATAAATTACTCTAAACTATACTTAATGATATTTTTTATACAATATCACCCAATTTATAATAGGGAGAGACAATGAAAATAACTGGCGCAAGAATGGTTATCGAATCATTAAAAGAGGAAAGGGTTGACGTAGTATTTGGTTACCCTGGTGGCGCTATTATGAATGTCTATGATGAAATATATAAACAGAGTTTTTTTCAACACATTCTGACTAGACATGAACAAGCAGCAATTCATGCAGCAGAAGGTTATGCAAAATCAACTGGAAAAGTAGGTGTTGCTATTGTAACAAGTGGTCCAGGTTTTACAAATGCCGTTACTGGTTTAGCTGATGCTTACATGGATTCAGTTCCTTTAGTTGTAATCTCAGGACAAGTTCCAACTACTATTATAGGAACTGATGGTTTCCAAGAGATAGATGCAGTAGGGATTAGTAGACCTTGTACAAAGCATAACTATTTAGTAAAAGATATTAAAGATTTACCAAGAATCATTAAAGAGGCTTTTCATATAGCAAGTACAGGAAGACCAGGTCCAGTTCACGTTGATATACCAAAAGACATAACAGCTGAAGTTGCAAATTTTATATATCCAAAAGAGGTAAATTTACCAACATATAAACCAACTGTAAACTACAATAAAAGACAGTTAAAAAAAGCTATGGATGCAATAGCAAAATCTAAAAAACCATTACTTTATGTTGGTGGTGGAGCAATTTTATCTAACTGTTCTTATGAGATTAGAGAGTTTGCAAGAATGACAAAAATACCTGTTGTAGAAACACTTATGGCAAGAGGTGTTTTGAGTCATGATGATGATTTATTAATTGGTATGTTAGGTATGCATGGTGAATTTGCAGCAAATATGGCTGCTCATGATACTGATTGTATCATTTCACTTGGAGCTAGATTTGATGATAGGGTAACAGGAAGATTAGATGAGTTTGCTAAAAAAGCAAAAGTTATTCATGTAGATATTGATCCTGCTTCTATTGCAAAACTTGTACATACTAACTATCCAATAGTTGGAGATTTAAAAGTAACAGTTGAGGGTATGATTGAAGCTGCAAAAGAGATGGAGTTTAATGATTTTTCAAACTGGGTTTCACTTCTAAGAGAATATAAACAAAAAGAACCTCTAAGATTTAATGACTCTGATGCAGTTATCAAACCACAATGGGTTATTCAAAGAGTTGGTGAAACTTTAGGTGATAATGCAATAATCTCTACAGATGTTGGGCAACACCAAATGTGGGCAGCTCAATTTTACCCATTTTCATATCCAAGACAATGGAATACTTCTGGTGGTCTAGGAACTATGGGTTATGGACTTCCAGCTGCTATGGGAGTTGCTAGAGGTAATAAAGATAAAGTTTCTATAAACTTTACAGGTGATGGTTCAATTTTGATGAACATTCAAGAGTTAATGACTTGTGTAGAGAACAATCTACCTGTTATTAATATCGTTTTAAATAACAACTACTTAGGTATGGTTAGACAATGGCAAACTCTGTTTTATGAAAATAGACTTTCAGAAACAGATTTAACTGCACAGCCAGATTTTAAAATGCTAGTTGAAGCTTTTGGTGGAAACGGATATAGAGTTTCAACTAAAAAAGAGTTTGATGAAGCATTAAAAGATGCAGTTGAAAAGAAAAAAGTTGCAATGATTGAAGTAATAGTATCAAGAGATGAGATAGTATTACCAATGGTTCCAAATGGACATGCACTAAACGAAATGACACTTTTAGGAGAAAACAATGAATAATTTTAACCACTATTATGATGCAATCATCACTAGACAGGTTATCTCTGTAATTGTCATTAATGAACACAATGCATTATCTAGAATTGTAGGTTTATTCTCTGCTAGAGGATATAATATTGACTCGTTAACAGTTGCACCAATAACAGGTTCTGAATATTCAAGGATGACTATAGTTACAACTGGTGATAAAAGAGTGATTGATCAAATTGTAAAACAATTAAATAAATTAATTCCTGTTTTAAAAGTAAATGAACACCAAGATGTTATCGAAAAAGAAACAGTTTTAATTAAAATACCAATAGATCAACCTTTAAGTGATATTGATGTTATTGCAAGAGCTTATAATGGACATATTCAAAATGTAACAGAAGATGCAATTGTAATCTCTGCAACAGATGAACCACATAGAATTGCAAACTTTACAAATCTAATGGAAAAATTCAAACCACTTGAAGTTGTAAAAAGTGGTGTTGTTGCAATAGAAAGATAAGTTGATAAAACTTCAAGGAGAGTAAGTGAGATTAAAAGAGATTGCAAAAGTATTAGGTATTGAGTGCGAAAGTGAAATAGAAATCACAGGTTTAAATACACTTTTAGAATCGGACAAAAATCAACTTACCTTCCTTGAAAACAAAAAATATGTTAAAGATTTAGAAAAAACAAATGCTGCTGCTGTATTAGTAAAAGAGGAATTTAAAGATTTAGTTCCAAAAGATACTATAGCTTTAATTTGTGAAGAACCTTATGTAAAACTTGCATATACTTCTAAGCTTTTTGCACCAAATATAATTGAAACTTTAGGAAATGAACCAAAGATTGGTCAAAATACTACTATTATGCCAAATGCTTATTTAGGGAAAGACTCTACAATTGGAGATAATTGTACAATTATGGCAGGTTGTTTTATAGGTGATAATGTTCAAATAGGTAACAACACAATTATATATCCAAATGTATCTATTTATAGAGATTGCAAAGTGGGTAGCGATTGTATTATTCACTCAGGAACAGTTATTGGAAGTGATGGTTTTGGTTTTGCTAATACAAAAGCTGGGAAATATATCAAAATATATCAAAATGGTAATGTAGTTATTGGAAATGATGTTGAGATAGGTTCGAATTGTTGTATTGATAGAGCTGTATTCCAATCAACTATTATTGAAAATGGTTGTAGAATAGATAATCTTGTTCATATAGCTCATAACTGTAAATTAGGAGTAGGGTGTATTTTAACTGGTCAAGTTGGACTTTCTGGCTCAACTACACTTCATCAATATGTAATTATGGGTGGACAAAGTGCAACAGCAGGACATCTTGAAATTGCACCATTTACGACAATTGCTGCACGTGGTGGGGTAACTAAATCTATAAAAGAACCTAAAAAACAATGGGCAGGATTCCCTTTGTATGACCATAAACAATGGCTAAGACTTCAAAGTAAAATTTCAAATTTATTAAAAAAAGGGTAAATCATATTTAAGAGAATCTTATCACTGATTTCACTATTTATTATAGTGTATTTTGAGTATTCTACCTTTGTTAGTGACAAAATAAGTGTAGGAAAAATAGGCTCAATTTTTGCTAAATATTCACATATGTATTTTGGATTTATTTCATATTTTTATCTTTTTTTATTTATATATCTACTGTATATTTTAAATTTTAAAAAAGAGTTAGAAAAAAAAGATTTAATTATCAAATCAGTAGCATCAACTTTGCTACTATTTACAATTTTGATTTTCCAATCTTTAGTTGTTCAAAAAGGTATTTATAGTGGAGAGATAGGAAACTATATAGTATCATCAATGTTACCATTTATTGGTATGGCTGGACTTTGGATATTTGTAATTATTGGTTTTATTATTTCATCATTGATTATCTTTGAAGATGCAAATATAAATATAAATGTAAAAAAAATTGTTCCAGAATTTAAAAAAAATGAAAACATCAATAAACCCAAAAGAATTGAAAATAGAAAAAGAGAAAGAAAAACATCACAAGAAGAAGAAAAAGTTAGTATAAAAGAGGTTGGTGATGTTGCAGAGATTGTTATTGAAGAGGATAATAATGTAGCTGATATTGAAGTTGATGACTTAAATATAATAAATATAAACCAAATTGATGAAGTTGAGAAAGAACCTAGAACTAAGAAAAAAATTGAACAAGAAAATATTCAAGAAGAAGCTGAAATTGTTGTAGAAGAGGAGCATACCAGTCACTCTGTTATAGTTGAAGAGTTAGAAGAAAATAAAAAGCTTTTAGATGAAATAGAGTTAGGAAAAACAGAAAAACCAAAAGATTTTGAGCTACCACATCCAGATTTTTTCCAAGCTGCTCCAAAAGATAAAAAATCAAAAGTTTCTGAAGCACAAATAGATAGAAAAATAGAAGATTTACTTGAAAAACTATCTATGTTTAAAATTGAAGGGGATGTTGTAAGAACATATACAGGTCCTGTTGTAACAACTTTTGAGTTTAAACCTGCACCAAATGTAAAGGTGTCAAAAATACTTAACCTTCAAGATGATTTAGCGATGGCTTTAAAAGCACAAACTATTAGAATTCAAGCACCAATTCCTGGGAAAGATGTAGTTGGTATTGAAGTTCCAAATGATGATATGCAAACAATTTATATCAAAGAGCTTTTAGAAAGTGAAATCTTTCAAAATGCAAAATCACCTTTAACAATGATTTTAGGAAAAGATATTGTTGGAAAACCTTTTGTAACAGACCTTAAAAAACTTCCACACTTACTAATTGCTGGAACAACTGGTTCTGGAAAATCTGTTGGTATAAATGCAATGATTCTTTCACTTTTATATAAAAATTCACCTGATAATCTAAAACTTGTGATGATTGACCCAAAAATGTTAGAGTTTTCTATGTACAATGATATTCCACATCTTTTAACACCAGTTATAACTAAACCAACTGATGCTATAAATGCCTTATCAAATATGGTTAGTGAAATGGAAAGAAGATATACTTTAATGTCTCAAACAAAAACTAAAAATATAGAAAACTATAATGAAAAAGCAAAAAAAGAGGGTTATGAAGAGATCCCTTATATAGTTGTAGTAATTGATGAGTTAGCTGACTTGATGATGACAAGTGGAAAAGATGTTGAACTTTCAATTGCAAGATTAGCACAAATGGCTAGAGCATCAGGTATTCACTTAATAGTTGCAACACAAAGACCATCAGTAGATGTTGTAACAGGACTTATTAAAGCAAATCTTCCAAGTAGATTATCATATAAAGTTGGTCAAAAAGTTGATTCAAAAATCATCCTTGATTCACTTGGAGCTGAATCATTACTTGGACGAGGAGATATGTTATTTACACCTCCTGGGACTTCTGGTCTTGTACGTATCCATGCTCCTTGGTCAAAAGAGGATGAGATAGAAAAAGTTGTTGACTTTTTAAAAGACCAAAGAGAAGTTGAGTATGATATGAACTTTGTAAAAGATAAAGGTACAGGTACATCATCTTCAGGTGATACATCTTCAGATATAACAGAACTTGATGAACTTTACGAAGATGCAAAAGATGTAGTCTTAACAGATAGAAAAACTTCAATCTCTTATATTCAAAGAAAACTAAGAATTGGTTATAACAGAGCTGCTACTATAGTTGAACAACTAGAATTAACAGGTGTTATTTCAGAAGCTAATGCTAAAGGTAACAGAGATATTCTAATATAATTGATCGATTTTGTTACAAACTATTTACTATGTATGTGTATAATTACTATTGTAAATAAGGAGTAAAATTGATTAATGTATTGATGATTGAAGATGATTCTGAATTAGCAGAAATATTAATAGAGTGTTTAAACCAATATAATATACATATTACAAATTATGAAACTCCAGAGCTTGGTATCTCTGGCCTAGCAATAAAAAAATATGATTTAGTTATTCTTGACTTATCATTACCTGATATAGATGGTATAGAAGTTTGTAGAATAATTAGAGAAAAATACTCTATCCCTATAATTATCTCTAGTGCAAGATCAAATATTGCTGATAAAGTTGCATGTTTTACTTATGGTGCTGACGATTTTATGCCAAAACCTTATGATACTCAAGAACTTATACTAAGAATAAAATCAATACTTAGAAGATGTAGTTTTGATATAGTTGCAGAATCAAAATTGATAGAAGAAAAAAAGCAAGTTTTTGTATTAGATGAAAAAAAGATGGAGATCAGAAAAAATGATTTGTTATTAGATTTAACAAATGCAGAATACCATATCCTAAGTTATCTTATAAAAAAAGCAGGGTTTGTAATTTCAAGGGAAGAGATACTATCAAATGTTGAATCAATTAAATATGAAAGCACCTATAAAAGTATAGATGTTTTGATTGGAAGAGTAAGAAGTAAAATAGGGGACAATTCAAGAAAACCTAAAAATATTTTATCTATTAGAGGAGTTGGTTATAAACTTATTAATGAGTAAAAAGAATTCTATTCTTTTTCAAATCTCAGTTTTTTTTATAATTGTTATAATCACTATAAATGGATTAGTTATAACACAACTTATAATTGATAATGAAGCTAATGAAATAATTCAAATGAAAAGATATTTTCATTCATTTGAATCAATAAAAGATGGTGAGTTTAATAATTTATCTAAAGATGAGATAAATAAAAAACTAAAACCATTTAATACGAAACTTTCTAATATATCAATAAACTTATTAAAAGAAAAAGCTAAACAAATAAATACCACAGATGACACCCCTGTAAATATATTTATTTACAAAGAAAAAAAATATATAAATCCTAAACCACCTAAATTTTTCAAACATCCATTTGAGGGTAAACCTCCAAAACCACCAAGATTGTTTTACAATGAATATGAAGAGAAAAAAAAATTATTTGATTTAAATACTTCTAAAAAACAATTTTTTGATAATAGACCTCCAAAACCTTTTTTTGAAGATAAACAATTAGTAATAGAAGATATCCAAGATGAACCATTAAAAAAATCATTTTGGTTGATTATACTTTTTGTTACAAATATACTTTTAATTTGGTTTTATTATTTTATCTATAATAAACTTCTTCCACTACTAAACCTAAAAAATGAAATAGTTAAATTTTCACAAGGAGATTTAGATATTGATACTAAAAGTAAAGGGAAAGATGAAATTTCACAAGTAGCAAATGAATTTAACAATGCTATATTACAATTAAAAGAGCTTAGAAAAACTAAAAATCTTTTTTTACGAAATATTATGCATGAATTAAAAACTCCAATTACAAAAGGTAAACTAATAACAGATACCTTAGAAAACAATAGAAAAAAAGATATTCTAAGAAAGGCTTTTCTAAGATTAGAATTTTTACTTGAAGAGTTTGCAAAACTAGATAAAATCACAAATGGTAAAATGCAACTTAATAAAAAAGAATATAGATTTATTGATATTTTAGACCAAGCAATTGATATGCTTATATTTGATTCTACAAGACTAGATATTCAATCTGAAGATGTAAAAATTTGTGTAGATTTTGAAATCTTTGCAATTGCAATAAAAAATTTACTTGATAATTCTATAAAATACAATACAAATGGGGATCCAATAATAAGAATTACAAAAAATAGTTTTATTATTAGTAATAAAGGTAAACCTTTGAAAAAACCTTTTAAAGAATACTTAACACCATTTAATAGAGAATATGAATCTATAGACAAAGGGCTAGGTCTAGGCTTATATATCACTAATGGAATTATTAAAAATCATCAATTTAAATTTGATTATAAATATGAAGAGGGATTTCATAACTTTATAATACTCTTCTAATTTTTTAAGTTAATATCTATTTACTTTTATTCTTTTTTTATTACCCACTGTTTTTCTTATCCTGATAAAGTTTAAAAAACTTTTAAAGGAGAGTTATCATGTCTGATGTATCAAGTGTAACAACAACGACAAGTACAGATGCATATGGAAATAGTTATACAAGTTCTGTATCAACGGATGGTCTTACAAATGAAGATTTTTTAACATTAATGTTAACAGAACTTTCTATGCAAGATCCTACTGAACCAGTAGATTCAGATAGTATGTTGCAAAATCAACTTCAATTATCTACATTGGAAACAAATCTATCTTTAGCTGAATCAATGTCAGCTTTACAATCATCTTTCGAATATACAGCATTATCAAGTAGTGCAAACTTAATTGGAAATGTAGTTGAAAATGGTGAATATGATGATTCGGGTAATCTAAAACAATATAAAGTCTCTTCTGTAACATCTCAAGATGGAGATATTTATCTTACAGCTTATCAATTAGATGGATATTATGATTTATATACTTATGATGAAACTTCAAATATGGATAATATTGTTAGTTCGAGTAGTGAAGAAGACTCAATAACTATTACTGATAGTAATTCAACTAGTTATGAGTTTTCTACATATAATAAAACTTATTCTGAACTAGCTGAAGAGATCTCTGCTGTAGATGGTTTAAATGCAGTATTAACGCAAAATACTAATGGTGGATATAATCTTATTATTAGTGTTAAAAATGGTGGTTCATCATTATCTCAAAATAATTTAGATTTAGAGTATTCAACAAGTAATGCTACTTCATACTCTGATGAAATAGAGACTATACCATATACTTCTGTTACT
Organism: Arcobacter sp.; assembly: GCA_003252105.1. GTDB lineage: Bacteria > Campylobacterota > Campylobacteria > Campylobacterales > Arcobacteraceae > Halarcobacter. Next base: position 65,393 of record QKDL01000015.1, on the reverse strand, counting down.
AAGATTTACTAACCTTACTTTATTTAATGTTTGTTACTTTTAATTAATATTTGATTTTTAAAAGTGACAAACTTAATACCCTATATTTACACCTAAATCTTATGATTAGAAAGATGGTTATACATCAAATATATCAAAAAGGATAAATCATGATAAGTGCACTATGGACTGGTATATCAGGATTATCAACTTCACAAACAGCGTTAGATAATGAATCTAATAATATTGCAAATGTTAATACTATTGGTTATAAAGCTTCAAGAATCTCTTTTGCTGATCAAATGTATCAAGATGAGATAGGAAAAGGTTCAACTGTACAAAGTGCAGAGAAGCAATATACTCAAGGAAATCTGCAAACTACTGGTGTAAATTATGATATGGCATTAAGTGGAGATGGATTTTTTGTTGTCTCAAATGTAGCATCAAATGGAACTTCTCAATTATATTATACAAGAGCAGGAAACTTTAGAATGGGTGAAAGTGGAACCTTGCAAGATTCTGTAGGAAATGAGGTTCAAGGTTGGGCTATCTCTTCTCTGGATCCAGACAGCGATGTAGTATCTACAAATTCAAATGTTTCAAAGTTTACTGATGATTATTCTATAATTGCAGGAAATCAAATAGTTCAATACTCTTCTGCTATTGAAACATATGCTGCAAAAGTAACTGATTATACAAGCAGTGCAAAAACTGACTCTGAAGAGGTATTTTCAGGAGCTGGATATAAAACTCAATCAAGTAAAATAGCTGATGTTGAAGCTTTAATCTCAAACTATAATGATGCCCTAGAACAATTAGCTGCAGATCCTGATGCAGTTTCTAGTCCATCTATCGCGCAAATTAGCACAATTGATTTTCCCACAGGAACTGATAGTCTTTTAAATTCTACAGGTGATAGTATTTATGTATATATAAATGGAAATAAGGTTTCTCAAAATTATATTGAAACTACGGCAACTACAGATTTTATATCACAATTTGCTGGGACAGTAGATACAAGTGCTTTGTCATTTCCTACATCTAATACAATTCAAATAGCATCTGCAGATGATTTAACAAGATATCAACTTGATATAGATGGTGAAACAATTATATATGATGCAGGTATTGGTGAAAGTATCTCAGATGTAATGAATGGTTTACAAGATGCAATTAATACAAACTCTACAATAAGCGGTACATATACCTTATCAAATGATGGTGTTGATACTATTACACTATCGGGAGGAACTCCTACTATTTCAGGAGCAACTTATGCAAGTAGTTTAGATGTTGATTATGATGTAGCAGCAAGTAAAATTGCAACATATAAAGCATTAGCAGATGAAATATCTAATATTACAGGACTAAAAGCTTATACTGTTGATTCTACAAATGATTTATCTACTGATGTAAATGATGTATTCAATGGAAAAATTCAAATTGAATCACTAATACCTGGAGATTCTTTTACCATTGGTGATGTGATGGAAGTATCAGGTACTATAACTGTAGCTGGTGTAAGTACATTGGAAACTGTTGCAGTAGAAGGTACAGGTCAAGCAGCAGTAGATACTGCAATGGAAGCATTAAAAGCTGTTGTTACAGGAAATCAAAGAGATATTTATAGCACAACTGATATTTACAGTGATGATAATAGTAATACACTATCTTTAGATGCAGGAGATACAATCTCTTATACAATAGATGGAACAACTGTAACAGTAACTGCTACTGCCACTACGACTGAAGAAGAATTGATGGCAAATCTTGCTAATACAATAAATACAGATTCTGAATTAAGTACATTAGTTTCAGCAGATATCATAAATGGTCATTTAGTGATTGAATCTAAACAAAGTGGTGAAGAATTTAATGGTATTTTATCATTTGATGATGGAGGAACATCATATACAAAAGAGAAAGATGAAAACAATAGTATTAGTAGTGGAGCAAATGCAGAATTTCTACAATTAGTTACTACAATAGACCAAACTACAACCCAATCATCATTACAATTAAGACTTGATACTTTAGGATTAACAGATAGTGCCTTTGGTGAATTTAGTGTTGATGAAAATGGTGTACTTTATATGGAACAGGATGGTGTTTCATTTGCAATTGGTCAAGTTGCAATCGCTTTATTCACAAACGATATTGGATTACAACCAGAAGGGGACAACTTACTTTCTGCAACTGCAACTAGTGGTGATCCAATATTTAGTGTTAACAATGAAGGTACTGCAAGTATTCAAGCTGAAACACTAGAACTTAGTACAGCTGATTTAAGTGAAAGTTTAGTTAATTTAATGGTTTATCAAAGAGCATTTGAGGCCAATTCTAAATCAATTACAACAGCAGATTCAATCTTACAAACCCTAATTCAACTAAAAAGATAATAGGAGTTTATTATGGTTAGTTTGGAATCTAATAGTTTATACTATTTAAATATCTTAAATACTCAAAGTTCAAAAGTCAATTATCAGTTAAGTACTGGAAATGCTATAGAAAATGGTAGTGATGATTCAAGTTTATTTAAAGAGATTATCTCTTTAGAATCAAAAATGAATAGATTAGAATCAATTCAAACTCAAATTGATACTTCAACTTTATACAATGAATCTTCAGATAGCACTATTAGTCAAATGAAAGATATCATGGATACAGTCAATTCAAAAGTTTTATTGGCATTAAATGATACAAATACGACTGATGATAAAAAGATTATAGCTAATGAACTTGAAGCGTATAAAGAATCATTGCTAAACTATGCAAACCAAAATGATGGAGATAACTACTTTTTCTCTGGTCTAGACTCAACAAAACAAGCTTTTGTTGAATCTAGTAATGGAAATATTGTTTACAATGGAAGTTTAGACAATAAAAAACTTTTAGTAGATGAAAACTCTTATGCTACCCAAGGAGTTACAGGTGTTGATATATTATATTATACAACTATTACTGCTTCAAATGGTGAAGAGTTAACTTTTCTTGATAATGATTTATTAATAGATTCTCAAAATAATACTTGGGAATTTGTTGATTATGATTTAGATGGAAATATAAACACAGATAGAGTGTACAAAAATGGCGATGAAACAAGTGATTACATTGATGTTACTTATGATTCTTCATCACAAGAATATACATTAACAAATACTCAAAATGAAACGATTGAAACTAAACATAGTTACTTTGAACTTCTTGATGAGATTATCAATAGTTTAAATCTAAAAGACTCCAATGGAAATAGTATCAGTGAAGAAGAGAGTAATGAGATTTTAAGTTCTAGTTTAGATGATATTGAAAATGCCTATAACACTATAAATGAAGCTCACTCAAAACTAGGTAGTAGAAACTCTATTATAGAAACAGCAGCAACTTCACTGTCAGCAAAATATACTAGCTTTAATATTTTTTATGAGCAAACAGCTAGTGCTGATTTAACAGAAGCATCAATAAAAGCCCAATCATTAGAGCTTACTTTTTCAGCTTTATATTCAACAATTTCAAAACTAAATTCACTATCACTAGTAAATTATATATAAGGATTAAATATGTCAGTAAATAACACTACAAAAGAGATTAAGTTTATAGAAGAGAATGTTATCAAATGCAATCAATTTATAAATGAGAACAAAGAGAATGAGCAAATTAAAGATTTCGAGAATAGATTACGTCAAATAAAAAAAAGTGTTTCAAAAATCACTATGCTTAATATCATAAATATTATAGATAGGGTAGTTGAAGATGGAAGTAAATCATTAGATGGGAGATACAGACAATTTAATATCAATTCAATTCATGCAAGTAGTGAAGATGTAATCTATTTAATTGCACATGAAATAATTGGATTTGATGAAATTGATAAAAAATATGTATTAGATAATGAAAAGATTCTTATTAATTTTGAAGATATTTTAAGAATATATTAAAAGGATAAACTATGGTTAATGCACTAGGTATAGCTTTATCTGGGCTTAATGTTTCTAAAACTGCGGTAGATAATGTCTCAAATAATATTGCAAATGAAAATACCCAAGGCTATATAAAAAGGACAACAAACTTAAGTGAGTTGTCTCTCTCTGATGATTTTCAAAGTGGTGTAGAGATTAGTAGTGTTGAAAGACAAACAAATGAATATATAAAAATAAAACTAAATGAAGAAAATTCTTCATTGTCTTATTTAGAACAATTGGACTATATATACAATCTATCAGAAACTATTTTTTCTGAAACGGATGAAACAGGTTTATCTGTATCTCTAAGTAATTTTTTTGAAGATTTGGAAAACTATAGAGCTGATTCTAGTGATAGTATCTACAAGTCAAATGTAGAAAGTAGTGCAAATATATTAGTTCAAGAGATGCAAAGTATTTATGATGACTTGTTGGATTTAGAGGATTCATTAACTAAAGAAACTTATGATCAAGTTGATTCTGTAAACTTACTATTAGAACAAATAGTAAATATAAATTCTGATATACAACAATATGGTGAATCAAATGATTTATTAGATAAAAGAGATTTATTAGAGTCTCAATTAGCCCAATATGTTGATATAGAAGTTAATACAGACAATGGGTATCATCTAGATATTGCAGGGCAAACTGCTGTTTATAATAATCTTATGTCATATGAATTAAATGTAGTAGAATCTCCAACCTCACAAAAGAATGTTTATACAACATCACAATTAAATGATGATAATCTTGGAGCTTCAACAAATATCAATCTAAATCTAAATAATAGTTATTCTATAGATATAGCTATAGATGTTACAGGTAGTGATAATTATGATGTAAAAAGGCAAATAGTTGATGCTATAAATACAAATTCTAATTATGCAAATTATATTGAAGCATCTTTAAGTGATAGTGGAAATTTGGTGATTGAATCAAAAACTACTGGAGAAGAGGCTGCATTTAATCTATCTATAACTATAGATAATACTACATCCATAGAAAAAAATGAAAATAGTTCTACTTTAGCAACAAATGATCTACATATTGAAGTTTTAGATGAAGAGATTGAATTAGAATCAGGAAGTTTAAAAGCTTTAACTGAAAATTTAACTACAAATAATAGTTTAAACTATATAAGTGATTTTAAATCAGTATTAAATGATTTAGCTTCTATGTTATCAGATGTAACCTCAGCATATGTTCAAACATCAGATGATGAGTATATATATGGTAGTTCTGATACTTTAACATATAGTGATCAAACTGAAGTAAATCTATTAAATCTCTTTTCTGGAAGTTCAGTATCTACACTAACATTCAATGAAAGTTCACTAGATTCTCTTGTGCAAAGTGATTTAGACTACTTAGCTTCAATTCAATGGAAAGATGACTTTAATTTTAGTTCAACTGGTGAGAAATCATCATTTAGTGAGGCTTTACAAAGTTTAAGAGTGGATGTTTCTTCGAAAAAAGAAAACATAAGTTTAAAACTTGAAACACAAGAATCAATAACAGTCTCTTTGCAATCAACATATGACCAACTAACAAAAGTTGATACAGATGAAGAGATGATTTATCTAATGCAATTTCAAGCTGCTTATGAAGCAAATGCAAAAGTGATAACTGCAGTTGATGAGATGTTAGAAACTCTTTTAGCAATGTAGGAGGATATCATGGCAAATGGAATATTAGGATTAGGAAGTGATGGAAGTTTAAGTTTAAATGATGAACTTATTACTAAATTAAAATCCGCAGAAAGTGAATCAGTTTTAGACCCAATTACTGAAGATATAGCAGACAAAGAGATTGAAGTAACACAAGCTGATGAACTTAGTGCACTATTTGATGAATTATTAGAACTGGTTAAACCGTTTGATTTATATACAAGTGATACAAATGTATTTGATGATGTAGTTGCAACAACATCAGGAGAATCAGTAACTTTTGATGCTACAGACACCAGTAATCTAAATACAGGAACAATCAACGTAACAGTTAGTCAATTAGCACAAAAAGATGTATATCAATCTAATTTGATTAGTGATATAACTGAAACAATGTCAAGTGGAACATTAACAATCACTGTTGGTGATGAAACTCATGAGTTTATAACTGATGATAAAACTTATGAAGAGTTAGTTGAAGAGATGGGTTATTATTCCGATTTTGAAGTATCTTTAGAAGAGGTTAATGATGATACCTATAGATTAGTAGTAAAAAGTGCGACAGCAGGTACACAAAATGAAATCACTATTTCTCAAGATAGTATAGATTTAGGATATGAAGATGAAGATAATCATGTATTAAACTCACAAAACCTATTAGCCCAAATTGATGGTATAGATTATGACTTATCTTCTAATAAAGTTACTATGGATAATGGTTTAATTATTACAGCTTTATCAGAGGGTGATTCATCTATTTCAATAGAACAAGATAGTTCATTGATAATTGATTCATTGATTGAAGTTGCTGATAAGTATAATGAATTAGTAGACTTAATAGACAAATATACATTAACAAATGATGATGAAGATGTTGTAACATTTGAAGATACAACTACTATAAAAATGGTTTTAAATAGTATAAAAAATATGTTCTTTAATAGCTATGGCTTAGAAGACGAAGAAAATATTTTTAAATATGGAATAACTTTTAGTGATGGATATATTCAAATAGATGAAACTGAACTTTCAAGTGCAGTTACTAGTAATTATGATGATTTAAAAGAGTTGTTTGTTGGATATGCTGAAAAAGAAGGTGTATTTACACAAATGAAAACATATCTAGATTCATTAGATGGATTAAATGGTATATGGACTAATTATACAGATGATTTAGATGATGGTTTAGAAGAATTAAATGATTATTATGATGAAGAATCAGAAAGATTAGATGAAAAGTATGAGCAATTGTCTGAACAATATGCTGCTTATACAGTTTTGATTACTGAAATGGAAAATGAATTTGCTTCACTTCAAGCAATAATCGATAGTGATTCATAATTTTGTTACTTTCTATTTACTTACAAATTGTATAATTATTGAAGATGAAGGAGGATTCCATGAACACTATAGGAACAAGTAGTATGATGTCAGTTATGATGACTCCACCTACAAACAATATTTCAAGAGATATTATCTCACAAAGTGATAAAAATGGTGATTCATCTTTAAGTATAGATGAATTAGGAATAAGTGAAGATTTATTTAGTAGTTTAGATAGTGATAGTGATTCACTAGTTACTCAAAATGAGATTGCAAATGCAATAGATAGTAAGCTAAATGAATTTGGAGACTCTATGCCTTCTGCACAAGAGTTTGGTTCTTTATTATCAGAACTTGGATTACAAATGCCACCACCTCCAGGTCAAAAAGGGGATTTAAATGGTGCAAGTAGTGATTTTGCATCACAATTAATGTCAGCTTATGATACAGATGGAGATTCATTATTAAGTGCTGAAGAGGTATCTATATTAAGTGAAAATGAATTTTCAGCTTTAGATGCAAATGGTGATGGTTCAATAACAGAAGATGAACTTTCAAGTGCAATTGATGAAGTTGCATCTAGCTCAACTGAAACTCAAATGGCTCCACCACCGCCACCAGCTGGAGGAGGTGGAATGTCAGCTGGAGGAAGTAGTGAAAGTGAAGATGATGAAACATATTCAGCATTAGATACAAATGAAGATGGCGTAGTTTCACAAGAAGAGTTAGAAGCTGCATATGGTATTCAAACACAAGATGATACTACAACAAGTTCACAAACAACTACAACAAATAATGATTTAGCAAATGGTGTTAAAATGTTACTTGATGCAATTAAATATAATTCAGAAGGTAATGAAGAGAATATTGATTTGAGTAATTTCTCAAATATTATGAAAATGATGAATTCTCAAAGTAATAACTCTGAACTTAATACTTATGTAAATAACTTATCAAATAAGTCAACTTCTACATTCAGTTATGCATAAAGCATAACTGAAAAAACATATTTTTTATTCTTCTTTCTTTATATCATAATCAATTACCCATACTTTTATTTTATTTATGTTAAAATATAATTATTATTAAGCAAAAGGAGTATGTTATGAATACAAGTATTGTAGGAAGACACATAGAATTAACTGAACCTATTAAAGATTATGTTAATAGTTCAATTGAAATTTTCAAAAAATATAATTTAGATATTATATCTGTAAACGCAATTATTTCTCAAGAAGAAAAAAATGGAAGAAAAGCATTTACTTTTGAATTCACTTTAAATATTGCACATTTAGATACTGTTGTTGTAAAACAAAAAGATAAAGATTTATATGCTGCAATCGACATCGCTGTTGATAGAGTTTCAAAAGTATTAAGAAGACACCATGATAAAATCACTGGACACAAAGCTACTAAGCTTACTGAAGTTGAAGCTTCTGAAATTGAAGATAAAATTGCTAACGAATTAGAAAAACTTGAGTCTGAGATTTTTCCTGTAAAATTATCTTCTTATAAACCAATAGATATCGAAGAAGCGTTAGAAGAATTAAAAGCTTCAGATGCTACATTTAAAGTATTCTATGATAAAGATGATAATATGAGAGTATTATACAAATCTAGCCAAGAGGGTAAATTTGGTCTTTACTAAAATATACAATATATTTTTTAAAGGTATTAGCAAAATATTTGCTAATACCTTTTTTTAATTTAAAAGGAATACAAGTTTAATGGATAACTCACTAAAAAAAATCGCTCTTATTGGACAACCAAACGTAGGAAAATCATCACTATTTAATAGAATTGCAAAACAAAGAATTGCAATTGTTTCTGAACAAGCGGGAACTACAAGAGATATTAGAAAACACCAAGTTGAAATACTAGATAGAGATGCAATTATGCTTGATACTGGTGGTATTGATGAAACAAATGATGCAATATTTTCAAATGTAAAAAGAAAAGCCGTAGAGTGTGCAAAAGAGGCTGATATAATACTTTTTATGGTAGATGGTAAAAAACTACCAGATGAAAAAGATAAAGAACTATTTTATGAGCTTCAAGATTTGGGTAAAAAGCTATTCTTAGTTGTTAACAAAATTGATAACGATAAAGAAAAAGAGAGTAGACTTTGGTCATTTTATGAATTTGGTATAGATGAAGAAAATTTATTTGGTATATCAGTTTCTCATAATAGAGGAACAAAGCCGTTACTTGAGGCAATTGCAGCTATTCTTCCTCCAAGAGAAAATGAAGATGCTCAATATGAAGTAATTGAAGATGATGATGACTATTTGGAAGATTTTTTATCTCCTATTGAAGATATAAATGAACAAGCTGTAGAAGATGATGGAGAGATTAAAGTTGCTATCATTGGAAGGGTAAATGTTGGTAAATCTTCAATTCTAAATGCTTTAGTTGGAGAAGAAAGATCAGTAGTATCTCCAATCGCAGGAACTACAATTGATCCAGTTGATGAATCCTTTGAATATAAAGACAAAAATATCACTTTTGTTGATACAGCAGGTCTTAGAAGAAGAGGAAAAATTGAAGGTATTGAAAAATTTGCTTTAAATAGAACAAAACAGATGTTAGAAAAAGCAAATTTAGCTTTACTTGTGTTAGATGCCTCATCAGAACTAGTTGATTTAGATGAAAAAATTGCAGGACTAGTTGATGAATACGCCCTTGGAACAATTATTGTTTTAAATAAATGGGATGAAAATATGGAAACTTTTAAAGATATGGAGAAAAAAGTAAGAAGAAAATTCAAATTTTTATATTTTGCTCCAATTATCGCAGTTTCTGCAAAAACAGGTAGAAGTATAGATAGACTTAAAGATAAAATAATTGAAATCTATGAAAACTATGCACAAAGAATTTCTACATCTGTTTTAAATAAAATAGTTGAAGAAGCAACAATAAGACATGCACTTCCAAGTCCAAATGGAGCTTATTTAAGAATATATTATACAACACAATTTGAGATAAAACCTCCAAGAATTGCACTTATTATGAATAAACCAAAATTATTACACTTTTCATATAAAAGATATTTAATAAATTATTTAAGAGATAACATCAACTTTGAAGGAACTCCTATTCATATCCTAGCAAGGGGTAAGAATGAGAGAGCTGATGAACAGGACGACGAATTAGTAGAGTTTTAACCTTTATATAAAGGAGCCTCTTTGTTTAATCTTAATAGTGTCAAAAATGACGTATTTGGTGGTATAACTGCAGCTGTAGTTGCTTTACCTTTAGCTTTAGCTTTTGGTGTTGCAAGTGGAGCTGGAGCTATGGCAGGTTTATATGGAGCAATCATTTTAGGTTTTTTTGCTTCACTTTTTGGTGGTACATCAACTCAAATATCTGGTCCAACTGGACCTATGACAGTTGTAACTGCCACTGCAATTGCAACATTTCCTAATGATTTTGAATCTGTTGTTTTAGTTATATTTCTAGCTGGAATAATCCAAATTTCTCTTGGTATTGTAAAAATTGGTAAATGGGTAAAGTATATTCCTTATCCAGTAATTTCTGGATTTATGAGTGGAATAGGAATAATCATAATTGTTCTACAAATAAATCCTTTTATAGGTGTAGATTCATATGGTTCTGTCATTCAAACATTAGTTGAGTTACCAAATAGTTTAAAGATGGCAAACTTTCAATCTTTGATTATCGCATCTATTACTTTAGCAATTATGTTTTTAACCCCTAAATCTATAACTAAATATATACCTTCTGCACTTATTGCATTGGTTTTAATCACTTATTTAACAATTTATATGGAGTATTCTATTCAAACTATAGGTGAAATCCCTATGGGCTTGCCTACTATTCATATACCTACAACTATAGACTTACTAAAATTAGATACTATTATTACACTTGCTATTACTTTAGCATTACTTGGTGCAATAGATACACTTCTTACATCAGTTGTAGCTGATTCAATGACAAAAACTAAACATAAACCTAATCAAGAACTTGTAGCTCAAGGAATTGGTAATTCTATTTGTTCATTGTTTGGTGCAATTCCAGGAGCTGGAGCAACAATGAGAACAGTAATAAATATTAAAAGTGGAGGAACAACTAGAATATCAGGGATGGTTCATGCTTTGACACTTTTAATTATAGTTTTATTCCTTGCTCCTTTAGCTTCTAAAATTCCACTTGCAGTTCTTTCTGGAATACTTATAAAAGTTGGTTTTGATATTTTAGATTATAAATTTTTAAAAATTATCAACAAGGTTACAAAACAAGATTTATTAATTATGATAACTGTATTTCTTTTAACAGTTTTTGTTGATTTAATCATGGCAGTAGGAGCCGGAATAACATTTGCTTCTATTTTAGCAATTTATAAAATATCAAAAAGAACTAGAATGATTACAAGCCATGCAAAAAATAAAGTAAGTTTTGATATTGATGTTGAAAATAAAGATATAAAAATCTTAAAAATAGATGGTTCTTTATTTTTTGGTACAGCTTCTATTTTAGATAGAAAAATTGATAAAATAAAACCTGATACAAAATATGTTATTTTAAATTGTTTAAATGTATCTATGATGGATTTATCCGCAATATTTATGATTGAAGAGATAATTCAAAAACTTGATGAAAAACAAATAAAAGTGATATTATTACTTAGACATTCATATAGAAGAAAAGTTTTAAAAATTGATACAAACAAAGTATTTAGTAATACTTTAATATTTAATAACATAGATTCTGCTGTAAATGCAATACAAAAAAATGAATATAAAGAGTAAAATGAAGAATAAAATATACCTACTTAGTAACCAAAAATATAAAGATGTAGAGAACTTAGAAGTTTTTAAAATAAAATATATCAATGCTAATATTGATTTATCAAAATATGATGCACTTTTATTTACTTCAAAAAATGCAATCTATTCTATAGATAATTTTAATAAAAACTGGAAAAAAATTCCATCTTATTCAATAGCTACAAAAACCTCTAATATTGTAGAACAACTAGGTGGAATTAATCAATTTGATTCAAAATCTTCAAATGGAGATGAATTTGCATCAAAATTAATTCCATTATTAAAAAATAAAAAAGCTCTTTACTTAAGAGCTAAAAAAGTTGTTTCAAATTTAGTTGAGATTTTAAAAAGTGCAAATATAGATATTGAAGAGAATATAGTATATGAAACTATATGTAATGATAATCTAAATACAAAACTTGAAAAAAACTCAATTATTATATTTACCTCTCCATCTGCAATAAAATGTTTTTTTAATCAATATGATTGGGATGAGAGTTTTAAAGCTGTAGTTATAGGAAAAACTACAGCAAACCACTTACCACAAAATATAGATTATAAAATCTCTACTGAAGTAAATATACAAGAGTGCATAAATCTAGCTAAACAGTTGTATATTTAATGTATAATTTAATCATTATTAGATAAAATTATTATATCTGAGTAGTGCGGGATTTCCATTGTTGAAGGTCCGTTACTATTTTTTTGCGAGTGTGTAATTACACGGTGTGTAGCTTTTCATTACGTTTTAGCTCCTAAAATGTAATTCTTACTTGCTAACGTTGGCTTTTGTGGGCCATTTTGATGGTTAACGACTACTTGGATTTTATTTTTATTACTCATTTTAAGGAAATCTAGTGAACATTTTGATACTTGGTAGTGGTGGTAGAGAGTACTCTATAGGATTAGCTATATCTAAAGAGGAACAACAACATAACTTATTTTTTATGCCAGGAAACGGCGCAACTTCAAATTTAGGTACTAATATAAATATAAAAGATTACGAAGAGTTGGCTTTATGGACAAAAGATAATAGTATTGAATTAACAATAGTAGGTCCTGAAGCACCTTTAGTAGATGGTGTTGTTGATATATTTAAAAAACATGATTTAACAATCTTTGGTCCAAGTCAAGCTGCAGCACAACTTGAAGGTTCTAAAGTATATATGAAAAATATTCTTAAAAAATATAACATACCAACAGCAGCGTTTATAGAGACTACAAGTGAAAAAGAAGCACATAACTTCATAGATACAATGAATGAACCAATTGTAGTAAAAGCAGATGGTCTTTGTGCAGGAAAAGGTGTAATTATTGCACAAACAAAAGATGAAGCAAAAAAAGCTGCTTCTGATATGTTATCAGGAGAATCTTTTGGAGATGCCGGAACTTCAATTGTAGTAGAAGAATACCTTGATGGATATGAACTATCAATCTTTGCTATTTGTGATGGAGAAAACTACAAAGTTTTACCAGCAGCACAAGACCATAAAAGAGTAGGGGATGGTGATACAGGACCAAATACTGGGGGTATGGGTGCATATGCTCCAACTCCACTTGTAAATGATGATATTTACAAAAAAGTTGAAGAGAGAGTTATAAAACCAACTTTAAAAGGGATGCAACAAGAGGGTGCTCCTTTTGAAGGTGTACTTTTTATTGGTGTTATGGTAGTAAAAGGTGAACCAATTATTTTGGAATACAATGTAAGATTTGGTGATCCAGAGTGTGAAATCATCATGCCTCTACTTGAAACACCTGTTTCAGAACTATTTTATAAAGGTGCAACAAAACAACTTGATAAATTAGATATCAAAATCAAAAATGAATTTGGTGTTGGAGTTGTTATGGCTAGTGCTAACTATCCATATGGTTCAAGTGAACCTGCTGAAATCATTGTTGATAATATTGTTGATGAAGATATCTTAAACAATACTCATATCTCATATGCAGGTGTGGATAAAGAAGATGATAAACTGCTTGCAACAGGTGGTAGAGTATTAGTTTGTGTTGGTTTTGGTTCAACAATTAAACAAGCAAGAGATAGAGCTTATGCTCTTTGTGGTCAAGTTCATTTTGCTGGCAAAAAATGCCGAACAGATATTGCATATCAAGCTTTAAAATAAAAAGCCAAATTTAAATATGAACAATACTGAAAATTTAGAGTTAGCATCAATTCGTTCTAGAACCTTTGCATTTATTATTGATGATTTTTTAATTACATTTATAGTTATTGCAATGTACTGGGAGATAATAGCTCAAAATGGTAATGATGTAATTACTATTTTAACTGTAATGAATGAGTTTGTTTTACAAATTTTATTACTAAAATTTGCTTATCAAACCTTTTTTGTTTGGTATTATGGAGCAACGATAGGGAAAATAATTACAAAAATAAGAGTTATTGATTATTATCATTTTGGTAGAGTATCTATTTTTACTGCAATGACAAGGTCAGTTCTTAGAATATTAAGTGAAATGTTTTTCTATATGGGGTTTATTTTTGCATTCTTTACAGAATCAAGACAAACGTTTCACGATAAATTAGGTAGGACATTGGTAGTAAATGCTTAGGATAATATTTTTATTAACACTTTTCTTAATCTCTTTATATGCAGAAGTTGAAAAATTTCAAGTATTCGCTAATAATGTTAATACAAAAAACAATTTATTGGTTGCAAATGGAAATGTGATAATAATATCTCCTACTTATTATATTACTGCTCAAAAAGCCATCTATGATAAAGACAAAGGTACATTTGAGCTATTTGGTGATGTAATAGTACTAAGAGATAATCAAGTTCAAGTAAACAGTGAATATACTTTTTTAGATGTAAACAACCATAATTCATACCAAAAACCTAATCTTTTATATGATCATAATAGCTCAATTTGGATAAACTCAAAAGATTCTAAAAAAGAAAATGAGATTATCACACTAAATGATACTATATTATCTAGTTGTGATTGTATTGATCCTGCATGGAGTATTAGCTCTTCTGATATTGAATATGATACAGAAGATAAATGGCTGAATGCATACAATACTAAATTATATATAAAAAATGTTCCTGTTTTATATACTCCTTATTTAGGTTTTTCAACTGACAAAACTAGAAGAACTGGTTTATTAATACCAACATTTGGTTATTCTAAAACAGAAGGTTTATCTTTTTCTCAACCAATTTTTATTGCTCCTGCTCAAAACTATGATTTTGAAGTTATACCTCAGTTAAGAACGTTAAGAGGTTCAGGTATGTATGCATATTATAGATATGCTGATTCTATAGATTCTATGTTAAAAGTTGGTACTGGTTATTTTAAAGAGAAAAGTAATTTCCAAAAAGAGAATAATTTAAGAAATAAAGAGCACTATGGTTTAGAAGTTGAATATGAAAAAGCAAATCTATTTACAAAATTCAATGATGCTAAAGATGGAATTTATTTATCTTTAAACTATTTAAATGATATAGAATATAAAACCTTAGAAGATAAAGATTATAGTAGTTCAAATGAAAGATATATTGAATCTAAAATAAACTACTTTTACAATACACCAAACTACTACTTAGGAAGTTATTTTAGATATTATATAGATACTCAAAATGATTCCAATTCTAAAACATTACAAGAATTACCAAAATTCCAAGCACATAAATATAATACTCCTATTTTATTTGATAAACTTTTGTATTCAGCAGATATTAAATACACAAACCATTATAGATCAGATGGTATAAAGGCTAATCAATATGAGGTAAGTATACCATTATCTTATTCTCATTCTTTTTTTGATGATTATCTAAATTTAATATTAGAACATGAGATATCAATAAATAAATTTGATTATGCCCATTCAATAATCTCTTATGAAGATGGAGAATATATTGAGGAAAGAACTACTTTAGGCTTGAATAGTGATTTAATAAAACCTTATGAAAACTATATTCACACTATGAGTTTATCTGCAAATTATAATTCATACAACGAGATTAGAAAAGATGGAGACTTATATCCTTTAACGAATGAAAATATAGAACTAAGTCCTTTTAGCTTAACTAATAAAAATGTAAATAACATTGAGCTAGCATTAAATCAATCTTTTTTTGATAGAAAAACAAAACAAAGAATATTAAAACATAAAATTACTCAATCAATACTTTATGATAAATTTAATAATTCTCAATTAGAAAATTTAACAAACTTAATTGACTATAACTATATTTGGGGTAATGTCCAAAATAGGCTAACATATAACCATCCAGATAAAAAATTTATTGAAAGTTCATCAAATTTCTCTTTTAAATATAATAAATATAATTTAAATTTAACACACTATATATCGCAAGATACACCAAATTCTAATAAAGAAGATTTACACTCTTATAGTATAGATGCTAAATATAAAATATCAGATAGATATTCATTTGGTTATTATACAAATTATAATTTAGAAGATGGTATTAGAAATAAGCAATCTTTTAGTTTTGATATCAATGATAAATGTTGGAACTTAGATATAAAATTTGAAAAAGAGATTACTGCTGCTTCAACAACAAATCAAACACCTATTAAACAAGATATTGTTTATGTTGAACTTATGTTAATTCCAATTGGTGGAATTAAACAAGAGTATGAATTAAAAAGAGATTAATTATGAGTCCTGATAAAATCTATTTTAAAAACAGAGATGTAGCGGCATATAGACTTATAGATATTTTACCAATAAATAAAATGAAACTTGAAGAGTGGACTGTAATATCTACTTCATATGGTGGTTATCCTATTGCAAAAATTATTGCTGCTGAATTAAATGCAAAACTTGATGTGATGTTTTCAAGGAAAATTTACGCTCCTAATAATGAGGAGTGTGAAGTTGCTATTGTGACAGAAACAGAAGAAGTAGTGATACATGAAGAATTAGTTAAAGCATTTAGTATAAATTTAGATTTTGTTTTTTCAAGATCTAGATATATTTTTGAAAATGATTTATCAAATTGTGTTAATAAATTTAGAAGAGGAAAGAGATTAGAAAGTTTTAAAAATAAAAATGTATTATTAATTGATGAGGGATTAAATACAAGCCTTACTATGATGGCTTGTATAAAAACTGCAATTAACTTAGGTGCAAAATCAGTATCTGTTGCTGTTCCAATTTTACCAACGGCTAGTATAAATACTATAGAGTCTATTGCTGATGATTTATATTTTGTAAAAAATTTAGATCATTTTATTGATATAGAGTTTTATTATGATGAATTGGAAGAGATAACTTATGAAGAAATTAGAAAAGATAAAGGATAAATTATATGTCAACTGTATGTGAATTTGAATTAAATGGGAAACAAGAGATTTTTGAGTTTGAAAAAGTAGCTAAACAATCAAATGGTTCAGTTTTAGCAAAATTAGGAAATGCTGTTGTGTTAGCAACAGTAGTAAGTGAATTTGATAATCCAGTTGAAGAAGATTTTACTCCTTTAACAGTTCAATATGTTGAAAAAACTTATGCAGCTGCAAAACTTCCTGGTGGTTTTATAAAAAGAGAAGCAAAACCAAGTGATTTTGAAACATTAACTTCAAGAGTAATAGATAGAAGTTTAAGACCATTATTTCCAAAAGGTTATGTATATCCTACAACTATTACGGTAATTGTTTTAAGTGCTGATAAAGATGTTGATTTACAAGTATTAGCTTTAAATGCAGCTAGTGCAGCTTTATATACTTCTAACTTACCAATAAAAAAATCTGTTTGTGGTGTAAGAGTAGGAAAAATTGAGGGTGAATATGTAATAAACCCTACTGTTGAACAAATGCAAAACTCCACTCTTGATTTATATGTTGCTGGTTCAAAAGAAGAACTTCTTATGATTGAGATGAAATCAATTTCAAGTGAAGAGATGATTGAAGTTGATATTGAAGCATTTAGTAAACTTCATAAAGCAAATGAAATGAATGAAGAGGAACTTGTAGAAGCAATTAGTATTGCACAAGAAGCTTTAAAAGAATCAAACCAAACATATGAAACTGGTTTTGAATCTGTTTGTAAAGAGATTTGTGATGTTAAACTTGTAGAGTTTACTATTGATGAATCAGTAATTAACCATGTTAGAGATAACTACTTAGCAAATATAAAAGAGGCTTTACAAAAATTAGCAAAAAGTGAAAGAGCTACAGAATTAAAAGAGGTAGCAAAGCTTATATCTACTGATGAGTATTGTATAGAAAAAGAGTTAGAATTTAGTGTAATTTATGAAGCTGTATCAATTGTAAAAAGAGAAGCTGTAAGACAAATGATTGTAAATGAAAAAGTTAGAGCTGATGGAAGAGGTTTAAAACAAGTTAGACCAATATCTATTGAAACAAATATTTTACCATCTGCACACTCATCTTGCCTTTTCACTAGAGGTGAAACACAAGCTTTAGTTGTAGGAACTATTGCAGGTGCTAAAGATGGTCAAATGTATGAAGTTCTTACTGATAAATCTACATCAATGGAAAACTTTATGGTTCACTATAATTTCCCAGGATTTTCTGTAGGTGAAGCAAAACCAATGTTTGGAGTTGGAAGAAGAGAATTAGGTCATGGGAACCTAGCTAAAAAAGCTTTAGAAGCTACAATTGACAAAGATTATGATGATACAATAAGATTAGTGTCAGAAATTTTAGAATCTAATGGTTCATCATCAATGGCTACTGTTTGTGGTGGTTCATTAGCATTAAAAGCTGCGGGTATTCCTATTTCAAACTTAGTTGCTGGTGTTGCAATGGGTATGGTTGTAGAAGGTGACAATTATTCAATTCTAACAGATATTATGGGATTAGAAGACCATGATGGTGATATGGACTTCAAAGTTGCTGGAACAAAAGATGGTATTACAGCACTTCAAATGGATATTAAACTTGGAGGAATTGAACTTTCTGTTTTAAAAGAAGCATTGCTACAAGCAAAAGAGGGTAGGGAACATATTTTAGGAATTATGGAAGAAGCAGCAAGTGAAATAGTTCCAAGTGAAGCTTTACCATTAGTTGAACAATTTGCAATTGATCCTAGTAAAATAATGATTGTTATTGGAAAAGCTGGAGCAACTATAAAAGAGATTATTGAAAAATTCTCAGTATCTATAGATTTAGATAGAGATAGTGGAAATGTAAAAGTAAGTGGTGAAAACAAACAAAATGTTCTTGATGCTTGTGAGCATATAAAATCTATATCTAACAATGCTGCTTCTAGAAAAGAACATAAAAAAATAGATTTTGAAAAACTTTATCAAGTTGATGAAGTTTTAATAGGGAAAGTTGTGAGAATAGCAGACTTTGGTGCATTTGTTGAACTTCCTAAAGGTGGAGAAGGGTTATTACACATTTCTAAAATATCAAAAGAGAGAGTAAATAAAGTAGAAGATGTTTTAAAAGTAGATGACTCAGTTGAAATAAAAGTTCTAAAAGTTAAAAAAGATAGAATTGAATTGGCATCTAGCCAATTATAATCTCATTGTAATTTGTTTATGTAAATTTCATTATAATTGAAAATCTTCTAGTTGTAATGAATTACATAAATACCTATTCTTCATATACTTCATTAAATTTTGAAATATTATATTTTAATAAATTACTAAACTTAAATTAATATTTCTTTGGTTAATATAGTTAAAACAATAATATTTATACGAAAACAAGGGGTTTTTATGGCTAAGCTTTTAATTGTTGATGATTCTACAATGTTAAGAGATATGCTTAACTATGCACTAAATGAGGGTGGATATACAGATGTAACAGAAGGAGTTGATGGAGTTGATGGTCTAGAAAAGGCTAAAGCTACAACTTTTGATTTGATTATTACAGATGTAAATATGCCAAATATGGATGGACTTACATTAATTGGTGAGTTAAGAAAACTGCCACAATATGCTTCAAAACCTATTTTAGTATTAACTACTGAAAGAAGTGACGAAATGAAAGCTAAAGGTAAAGCTGCAGGTGCAACAGGATGGATTGTAAAACCTTTTGTGCCAGAACAACTTTTAAAAGCAGTTAACATAGTATTAAGTAGATAAAAAGGTTTAAATATGTCTGGTTTTGATATTTCTAAATATAGAGAAATGTTCGTTGAAGAAGCTGAAGAGCTTTTTGAGTCAGCAGATAATGTACTTTTAGAAGCTGAAAATAACGGAACATTAACTGATGAAGAGATGGGACAACTTTTTAGAGATGTTCATACTCTAAAAGGAAGTGGAGCTTCTGTAGAACTAACACTATTTGCAGAGTTTACACATGATGTTGAAAACATGATGGATAAGCTTAGAAACCATCAAATAGAGTTTAAACCAGAGATGGCTGGAACTTTAATTGATGGTTTAGATGTTATGAAAGAACTTTTAGAATTAGAAGTATCTGAAGAACTTACAAGAGAAACTTTTACTGAAATGACGTCAGACTTATTATCAGATATTAGAGCTTATATAAATGGAGAAACTCCTACAAATGCTCAGGCTGCTGCTCCTGTTGTTGAGACTCCAGTTAAAAAAGTGGAAACAAAAATTGAAAAAATAGAACATACTGTTGATGAGAACATTGGTTTTTATGATGAAAATGTAAATGAGAGTAAATTTAATGTTTCTTATGGTTTTTTCAAAGATGATGAAATAGGAAAAAGTAATGAAAACTATGGGTTCTTTGATGATGAATTAGATAAATTATCTGAAACAGCAATTACTCCAACTATTGAACACAACGATGATGATGATTTTGGATTCTTTGATGATATGCCAGATATAACTCCTGATGCACAAATTGATGCTAACAATGAAGATCAAAAAGAAGAGATTTTAAAATCGCAAGAGGTTAAAACTCCAACTGTGAAAACAGCAGCAGCTAAATCTGCTCCTATAGCAACAGAAGAAGATAATGATGATAAAAAAGTAGTATCAAAAAGAGCAGAAAGACCAGAAAAAGAGATAAAAGAGAAAAAAGCAGCTGCAACTAATAATATTAGAGTAAATCTAGATAAAATTGATTTACTTATGAATAATGTTGGAGATTTAGTAATTACTAATGCAATGTTAACTCAATTTTCAACTTCTATTGAAGAAACAAAAACAAGAAATGCTGTTTTAGAAAGATTAGAATTGCTTGAAAGACATATTAGAGATATGCAAGATTCAATTATGAGTATCAGAATGGTACCTATGGAATCTATTTATTCAAAATTTCCAAAAGTTGTAAGAGATATTTCAAGAAAACTAGGGAAAAAAGTTGAATTTAAACATTATGGAGATAATGTTGAAATTGATAAAGCAATGATTGAAGGACTTACAGATCCACTAATGCATATTATTAGAAACTCTCTAGATCATGGATTAGAAACACCAGATGTTAGACAAGCAAGTGGAAAAGATGAAGTTGGTTCAATCAGTATATCAGCTGAACAAGCAAATGGTCAAATGATTATCACTATTGAAGATGATGGTAAAGGTATTGATGCTGAAAGAGTAGCAAAAAAAGCTCTAGAGCAAGGTCAAATTGATGAAAATCAATATAATACTATGAATGATAATGAAAAAGCGATGTTAGTTTTTGGTGCAGGTGTATCAACAGCTGAAAAAATTACTGATATTTCAGGTCGTGGTGTTGGTATGGACGTTGTTAAAACAAATATCCAAAAACTTGGTGGTGCAATTAGATTAGATACAATGTTAGGTAAAGGTACTGTTATTACAATTATGTTACCTCTTACTCTTGCAATTTTAGATGGTCTTGATATTGCTGTTGGAAACCACAAATATATTTTACCTCTAAGTTCAATTGTAGAATCATTACAACCAACTCCTGAAATGATTAAAAAAATTGGTGATGGTTCTCAAGAGTTATTGATGCTAAGAGAAGAGTTTATTCCTGTAGTGAGATTACATCAATTATTTGGAGTAGAACCAACTTTTGAAAACTTAGAAGATGGAATGTTAATCGTTGTAAAATCAGGAAATACTAAAGTAGCTATATCAATTGATGAATTCTTAAATCAACACCAAGTGGTTGTAAAACCTTTAGATAAAAACTTTAGAAGTGTTGAAGGAATAGGGGCTGCTACAGTTAGAGGTGATGGAAGCATTGGGTTAATTCTTGATGTTTTAGGAATAATTAATGCACAGATCAAAATAGAAAAAGATATTAATGCCGCGCAATTTGCCTCTTAATTAAATGTTAGACAATAGTGCATTACACAAAAAAGTAAAATCTATTCTTTATTCTCTTACGGGTATTACCCTATCTGAGAATAAAGATATTATGATTGCAAATAGACTACATAAACTAAAAAGAGATACTAAATATAGTGGTGATATAGAAGAACTCCTTGAAGCTATAGAAGATGGTGAATATCAAATGGAGTTTATTAACTCATTTACCACAAATAAAACTCACTTTTTTAGAGAAGATTTCCATTTTACAGACTTAATAAATAGAGTTCTTCCAGAATTTGCAAAATCAGGAAAAGATATAAAGATGTATTGCTCTGCTTCATCTACAGGTGAAGAGCCATATTCAATGGCAATGACTGTTTTGGAAGCCCAAGAAACTTTAGGTAAGAAAATCAATGCTACTATCTTAGCTACAGATATTGATACAAATGTCTTACAATATGCTGCAAATGGAATATACAGATATTCAAAATCATCAAAAGAGTTTCCCCAATGGATTAAACCTCAGAAATACTTTAAAAGAAGGGTACAAAAAACTCTTGCAAATGAAGAAATACTCATAAAAGTAAAACCAGAACTTCAAAAAATGGTTACTTTTCAAGTGATGAATTTAAATGATCCAACTTATCCTTATGAAAAAAATTACTTTGATGTAATATTTTGTAGAAATGTTTTAATCTATTTTTCAACGCCTGATCAAAATAAAATATTAAAAAAACTATTTAATCACTTAAAAATGGGTGGAACTTTATATTTAGGACACTCTGAAAATCCTCATGATTTAATCAATTATGTACAAAGAATAGGGCAAAATATATTTATAAAAACAAAGGAATTACCTTGATTATAATTGGACATAAAGATGGGGGTATTGAAAAAGCTTCAATATCTCGTTTTACTCAAAAAACTAAAGGTTACAATACACATACTGTAATTGGTGGAGAATTTGCAGTAGGTCCAGATATTGATCAAATAGCCTTTAAAACTTTATTAGGTTCATGTGTTGCTATTATGTTTTATGATAGTCAAAAGAAGATAAAATCAATGAACCACTTTTTATTACCCTCAACAAATAGCACAAATGATGATATGAAATATGGTTTATACTCTGTTGAAGCTATGCTAAATGAGATGTATAAACTTGGTTGTTCAAAACAAAATATGGTTGCTAAAATTTCAGGTGGTGCTGATATTATGCAATTGACTGCTTCTTTAAACTCAATTGGACATAGAAATGTAGAATTTGCAAAAGATTTTTGTAAATCTGAGGGTTTTAAACTTATTAGTGAACATACAAGAGGAGAACATGGTAGGCTAATTTTACTTGCTGATGAATTTCAAACTTTTATAAAAGTTACTCAGAAAAATGAAACTGATAAGAAAATTCTTACTGAAGAAAAAGCATTACAAACTGAAATTACAAAAGCTCCAGTTATCAAAGAATATGTTGGTGGTGTTGACCTTTTTGGTATTGAAGATAAACAAATAATACAACCAGAAATGGAAATTGAGTTATTTTAGGATAATATTTTATGTATACAGTTTTAGTTATTGATGATTCACCTTCAATGAGAAGAATTATAAAAGACATGATTAATAATATTGATGAATTTGAAGTTGTAGCAGAAGCAATTGATGCATATGATGCAAGAGAAAAAATAAAACAGTATGAACCTGATTTAGTAACAATTGATATTAATATGCCTAAAATGAATGGTGTAACATTTTTAAGAAACTTAATGAGACTTCATCCCATGCCAGCAGTAGTAGTATCTGGTGAAAGTGTTAGAGGAAATGATATTTTTGATGATGGAGCAGTAGGATTTATTCCAAAACCAGAAAATGGTGAATCAATGAGTTCTTTCGCAGAAAGAATTAAAGACAACTTACTAAACCTAACTTTCTTATTAAAAAGATATACTTTAAAAAAGCCTAAACCCACTATAAAGATTATACACACAAAATCAAAAGAAATTGAAAGAAAAATACATCCAGATGAAGTAATACCTTCAAGACCTGCTCGATTAAATGGGAAAAAAGTTATAGCTATAGGTTCATCAACAGGTGGAGTTGAATCATTATTAAGGGTCTTTAAGGATTTAACAGGAGATCTACCTCCTATAGTAATAACTCAACATATACCTTATGGTTTTTCTAAATCTTTTGCAGATAGATTAAATGATAATTCTGCACTAAATGTATGTGAAGCTAAAGATGGAATGACATTAGAATATGGTCATGCATATTTAGCACCTGGTAATATGCACCTTACTATTGAAAGTGTAGGGGGTATATACAAAACTAGACTACTTGATACCGTAAAAGTTAGTCATCATAGACCTAGTGTTGATGTATTGTTTAGATCAGTTAATAACTGTGCTGGCGGTGGTGCAATGGCTGTAATGATGACAGGTATGGGTGATGATGGAAGTATTGCCATGAAAGAACTACATGACAATGGAGCATATACAATAGCACAAAATGAACAAAGCTGTGTAGTATTTGGTATGCCAGCAAAAGCTATACAAGCTGGAGCAGTAAAAGATATTGTACATCTTGATGAAATAGCTCAATATATAATTGAATTTGCTAAAAACAAAAGAAAATAATCAAAATATATCTGTAGTTTGTTTTAATCTATCCTTATCAAAGTGGGTATAAATTCTTGAAGTATTAATATCTGCATGACCTAAAGACTCCTGAACAAGTATTAAATCCTTACTTTTTTGATAAAGCATTGTTGCAAAGGTATGTCTTAACATATGAGCGCCATTTTTCTCTTTTCTAATTCCTGCACTTAAAAGTATTTTTTCTACAACTCCACTTATATATGCTTGAGAAAGTAAATCTCCTTTTTGATTACAAAATAGGGTACTATTATTACAGTTTTTGATTGATTCCCACTCAATTAAATCTCTTTTGATAATAGCCTCTTTTATCATTACAACCCTTGGTTTATTACCTTTTCCTCGAACTTGTATGATATAAGCATCCGAATCTTTATTAAAATCTTTCATATGTATATTGATAGCTTCGCTAACTCTAATACCTGTATAAAGTATAATTTTGATAATCAGCCTGTTTCTTGCAGCTATTTTTGCACTAAAAGGATAGGTATCAATAGCTTCAATAAACCTTTGAACTTCTTCCTTTTGCATAAAAGAGGGTAGTTTTTTACCCCCTTGACCACCAAGACCACCCCAATTTTTAAGTTCAATGCCATATCTATACACAAAACCATTTTCTGCTTCATTTTGTTTATCTATATAGCCAAAGAAGCCAATTAAAGCAATTCTATAATTCTTTTTTGTTGCATCAGATAGATTTGAAGTCTCAGTTGCAAGAAAATCACTCAAAAGCTCTTCATCTATCTCTTTTAATGAATTAGCACCAAAGTTAACTAAAAAGTGAAAAAGCTTCTCTAATGGTATAAAATATACATGAATAGAATTCATTCCAATATTTCTAGCTTCTTTTATAACAGGTTTAATACTATCAATTGAATCAAAACCTTTAACTAAAGCTTGTAAGATTTGTGCAAGTCTATCTTTATCTTTAACTTGACGATTAGACAAAGAGGTTATCTTGTTTCTAAGAAATCTACTTAACCAAAATAGAAAACTCTTATCAAAGCTATTTTCACAATCTAATGGATATTTCATATTAAACCTATATTTTAGTTTTGGAAACTATAATTTCCAAACTATTATATATTTACACTCTACCATAGTGAACCTGTCTCAAATTCATCATTGGCATTATCTTCTATCTCTATATATACTTCATCATCATAATCTAAATATAAAGAATACTCTCCAATACTAATACTATTTTGAATATTCTTTTTATTTAAATATATATCATCATTTCCATTTGACAAGTCAGATAAGTAATATTCAACCATAGATGGAGCCATATTGTTTATAACTACATCTAGTGATATAAAATCATCTACACCAAAGGTTGAATATAAAGAGGCCTTATTTAATATTAAAACCATGTTTAATTAACTATTAAAACCATTCAATAAAGAAGCCATTCTATTTAAATCAATTTTATTTTCTGAAGATGAATGACTATTTTCAGACTCTTCATTTTTCTCTGATGAAGATTTGCTATCTATAACAATCTCACCCATAGCAGCTCTTGCATCTTTTACTGCTGAAGGACTACTAGCAGTATCATTTTTTTGTGATTCTTCCCCTACTTTATTTTCATTTGGCTTTATAGCATCAGTTTCTGAAGAAGGTTTTTTCTTACCTAAAAGACTTTCTATCTTAGTCAGCATATTGTTCATATTGTTTGTATCTTTTTCTTTTGTATCTTCTAATACATTAACATTATCTTCTAAGTTTCTTTTCTCTTCTTCTAGTTCATTAACTTTACTTTTTAAATTTTTAATCTCATCATTTAATTTTTTATTATCATTTTGTAAATCATCATATGAGTTTTGTAATATCTCATAAGCATTTATCAATTTTTCAAGTGCATCATTTAATTTTGTAATAGTTTCAGCGTTTGTCATAGTAAAAATCCCTTATATTTATCAATCTGAATAGAAATCATATTATTACAAAACTTAGCTAATAATTCCATCAATTTTTAGTAAAGAATCTACACTTGGATTTCTTGAAGCAAATTCAAAGAAAAGTTGATCCATATCTTTTGAACCTCCATTTTTCAGCACTATATCTTTATATTTTGTAGCTAACTCTTTGTTTAACACTCTCCCTGAGTCAATAAACATATAAAATGCATCTGCACTCAATACTTCTGCCCATTTATAAGAGTAATACCCAGCAGCATATCCTCCTGCAAATATATGACTGAATCCATTTTGAAACTTATTATATTTTGGTGGTTTAGAAACAGAATATTTTTCTCTAATACTATCTAACAATGCTTGTACTTCATCTTCTGTTTTACATAACTTTTCATGTAGTTTAAAATCAAATAAAGCAAACTCTATTTGTCTTAACATCCCCATAGAAGACTGAAAATTCTTAGCTTTTATTATTCTATCAATAGCTTCATCACTTAAAACCTCACCTGTCTTATAGTGTTTTGCAAAAAGTTTTAATACCTCTTTATCATAAGAAAAATACTCTAAAAATTGTGAAGGGAACTCTACAACATCCCATGCAACACCAGATATACCACTAACAAACGCTTCTGGAACTTTACTTAATAGATGATGTAGTGCATGTCCCATTTCATGGAAAAGTGTCACAACATCAGAGTGTCTTAAAAGTGAAGGTGTATTTTCAGTTGATTGAGGAAAATTACAAACAATATAAGCAGTTGGAAGTTGTTTTTCCCCTTTTGAGTTTACATAATGAGAATGCCAATTATTCATCCATGCACCCCCTCTTTTGTCTTTTCTAGCTTCTAAGTCAATATAAATTCTAGCTATTACATTACCTTTTTCACTTATATTATATACTTTAACCTTTTCATCCCATGCTTTTGCATCAGTAAGAGTAAATTCTATTTCAAATACCTCTTTTAGAAAATCAAAAAATCCATTTAAAACTGAATTTTGTTCAAAATAAGGTCTATAATACTCTTCATCTAAATCATATTTTTCTTTTTTTATCTTCTCACTATAATAAGACATATCAAAGCTTTGGATATTTTCAATTCCATCCTTTTTAGCATACTCTTTAATCTCTTCAAGCTCTTCTAAGGCCCTATCCTTTCCTTTTAAAGCTAACTCTTCCAAAAATGAAACAACCTCTTGTGTTGTTTTAGCCATTTTTGTTTCAAGTGAATATTGTGCATAAGAATCAAAACCTAAAATTTTTACTTTTTCATCTTTTAATTTTAAAATTTGTTCAATAATTTTTCCATTTTCAGGTGCTCTTGTTGTATAAGCTTTATATATTTCTTCCCTTTTTTCTCTACTTGAACCATAAGTAATATAAGCTAAATAAGATGGCATTTGAAGTGTAAATTTATATTTAGTTTTACCCTCTTCCTCAAATTTTGCCAACTCTAAATCAGACTGCGGAATCTCTTTTACATCTTCAAAATCTTCAATTATCATCTCATAAGAGTTTGTTGCATTTAAAAGATTTTGTGAAAATTTTTGAGAAAGTTTACTAAGCTCTAAACTTAACTCTTTTAGTTTTTTCTTTTTATTATTTTCTAAATCACAACCACTTAATTTGAAATCTCTAATCTCATTGTATAAGACTTTATTTTGTATATCATTTAACTCTCTTTTATAGTTAAACTGTATATCTTTTAAAGTCTTAAAAATATTAACATTTTGTGATATGTCAGTTTCATAATCTGAGATCAATGGAAGACATTCTTCGTAAACTTTTTGCGTTATTTCTGAGTTTTTTACAGAATCAATATGAAACACTGGAGTTAAAAATTCATTTATGCTCTCCCCTATTTCTTGAAATGGCACAACAAAATTTTGATACGTTTTATTTTCTATTTCTAATAACTCATCAACTCTTTTTCTACTACTTGTTAAAATCTCTTCTAATTCATTTTTACTATTTTCTAAATTTTCTAAATTAAACTCTTTAAACATTTATTACTCCTTTTATTTTTTAAATTTAGCTACAAAACCTCTATCGAAGTTTTCATAATCTTTATAGAACTCTAAAGCTTCTATTTCAAAACTTTTAAAATAGTTTTGCAATGGTTCTTTTTGATCATAACCCATCTCACACATTAAATATGAAACATCCCTTTTTGAACATTCATCTATAATCGATTTTAAAAGTTCATCACCAACTTCTCCACCAAAAAGTGCATTGTGTGGCTCAAAATCAACATTTTTAGGAAGTTTGTAATTATTTGCTATATAAGGTGGATTTGAGATAACCAAATCAAAATTTGTTTGTTTGATATTTTCAAACAAATCACTGTGGATAAATTGAATCTTTTCTTCCACACCATGTTTTATTGCATTTTTCTTAGCAAGTGCTAATGCTTTTTCATTTATATCAACTGCAATGATTTTAACATCTTTTATTAATAAAGCTATCATTACAGAGATTATACCTGAACCTGTACCAATCTCTAAAACATTATTTATACAGTTTTGAGAATTTTGTACATCCAAAACCTTTTCTATTAAGATTTCAGTTTCTGGTCTTGGTATTAAAACCCCTTCATTTATATGAAACTTTTCTCCATAAAAAGATACATTTTGAGTTAAATACTCTAAAGGGTACTCTTTTTCCCTTTTTTGTACTAATTTTTCTAACTCTTTTTCTTTGTTAAATTCACTCTCATAATTTAGATGTAACCAAATCACATTTTTATCTAAAAGATACATGATTAAAATCTCTATCTCTTTTGAAGGTATATGAGTTACATTCTTTAATCTATTTGAATATTTTTTTACTGTTTGTTTTATTGTCATTATATATATACCCTTAATAAATTGCGATATTATAGTAAAAAGTTTATTATTGCAATATATAAAGAGCTAATTCATCTGCAAGTAAAAAGTTTTTATTTACAACATTTCCATCATATTCATATAGTTTTTTTTCACTTATCAAGTATTCTGTTCTTTCTAATTCATCTTTAGTTAATAAACTTTTTGTAAAACCATTTACACATCTTAAACCTAACAAAATCTTTTCAACTTTTATATCATCATCTGTTAGTTCTTCTATTTCATAATCTATTGGATTGTTTATATACTCTTCAATACCTTTTTTAGGATAATACCTTTTATTATCTACACAACCAACTGCACCTGCACCAACTCCAAGATAATTTTTATGTTGCCAGTATCCAAAATTGTGTTTTGAAAAATATTCTTTAGATTTTGCAAAATTTGATATCTCATATTGACTAAAACCATTATCCTCTAAATATTCAAAAATCTTATATGATAACTCTTCATCATCAATTTTTACACTAGATTTATTAAAGAATTTTGTCCCCTCTTCTATGGTAAGTGAATATGCACTTAAATGTGTTACAGGTAATGAAAATACAGTATCAAAATCAATCTTCAAGGATTCAAAGCTATCACCACTTACACCGTAAATTATATCGCAGTTAATACTATTAAAACCTATACAAGATGCATTTTTTATAGCTTTTTTAGCTGTTTGTGCACTATGTGCCCTATTTAAAAATTTCAATTTTTCATCATTAAAACTTTGTACACCAAAACTAACCCTATTTACTCCCAATTTATACATTTGTTCTAACCAATCTTTTGTTGCTGAGTTTGGGTTTGCTTCTGTTGTAATCTCAATATTTTTTTGCATATATGGCCTTATAATTTCAAAAACATCTTCATACTCACTAGCTTTTATTGTACTAGGAGTTCCTCCTCCAATAAATATAGTCTCAATCAAATCATTTTTTAGACTATTTTTTAGCTCAAATTTTAACTGTTTTTTTAAAGCATTCATGTACTCTTTTTTTAGATGAAACCTGTCTGTATAGGAGTTGAAGGCACAATAGTGACATTTACTATCACAAAATGGAATATGTATATATAAAAGCAATTTTTAATCCTAACCTAGTTATAATATCCAGCTAATTATAAGGGAATTATTATTTATGACTGATAAAGAACAAAAAGAGAAAAAAAACTATAGACCAAATGTTGCAGCTATTGTATTATCAGCTAAATATCCTGAAAAATGTGAAATCTTTATTGCTTCAAGAACTGATGTAGAAAATGCATGGCAGTTTCCACAAGGTGGGATTGATGATGGAGAGAGTGCGAATCAAGCACTTTATAGAGAACTAGAAGAAGAGATTGGGACTAGAGAAATAGAAATTATTGCAGAATATCCTGAGTGGGTAAGTTATGATTTTCCCCCAGCAATTGCAAAAAAGATGTATCCATTTGATGGACAAATACAAAAATACTATTTGGTTAAACTAAAAAAAGGTGCAAAAATAAACATAAACACTGATATTCCAGAGTTTAGTGAATATAAGTTTGTACCTACAAAAAATATTTATGATTATATAACGTTTTTTAAAAGAACGGTTTATAAACAAGTATTAAAATATTTTAAGAAAGAGGGATATATTTAGTAGATGTTAAAAGTTTTAAAATTTGGTGGTACAAGTGTAGGTACCCTTGATAGAATTCAAAATGTAGCCGAAATCATAAAAAAAATCAAAGATGAAGGACACAATGTTATAGCAGTTGTATCTGCGATGAGTGGTGAAACAAACAAACTTATTGAATACGCAGAGCATTATACAAAATCTCCTGTTGCGAATGAGATGGATATGTTACTTAGTTCTGGAGAAAGAGTTACTTCAGCCCTATTATCTATTGCATTAAATGCGCAAGGATATAAAGCAACTTCTATGAGTGGTAGACAAGCAGGAATCGTAACAGACAATGCTCATACTAAAGCAAGAATTGAATCAATTGACACAGCAAATATGAAAAATGCACTAAATGATGGAAATATTATCATTGTAGCAGGTTTCCAAGGTATTGCAGAAGATGGAAGAGTTTCAACTTTAGGTAGAGGTGGATCAGACTTAACTGCTGTTGCAATTGCAGGAGCTATTGAAGCTGATGTTTGTGAGATTTATACTGATGTTGATGGGATTTATACTACAGATCCTAGAATAGAACCAAAAGCTAAAAAACTAGAAAAAATCTCATATGATGAGATGTTAGAATTAGCTAGTTTAGGTGCAAAAGTACTACAAAATAGATCAGTAGAGATGGCAAAAAAATTAAATGTAAATTTAGTATCAAGAAGTAGCTTCACGCCAGAAGTTGAAGGTACTTTAATAACAAAGGAAGAGAATATAATGGAACAACCAGTTGTAAGTGGTATTGCTTTAGATAAAAATCAAGTAAGAGTTGGGATGTATGGGGTAACTGATAGACCAGGTATCGCTTCAGCTATTTTTACTGCACTTGCAGATGCAAATATAAATGTTGATATGATTGTACAAACTGTTGGAGTTGATGGTAAAACAGACCTAGACTTTACTATTCCAACTACAGATTGGGAAACTTGTAAAAAAGTGATGGAAAAGTTTAAAAGTGAAGCAGAAAATATCGACTATAATGAAACAATTTGTAAAGTTTCAATTGTAGGTGTTGGTATGAAATCACATACAGGTGTTGCATCAAAAGCATTTACAGCATTAGCTTCTGAAAATATAAATATAAGAATCATCTCAACAAGTGAAATTAAAATCTCAATGATTATTGAAGAAAAATATGCAGAGTTAGCTGTTAGAGCGTTACACGATGCATATGAACTGGATAAATAAAAGTGCAAGAATTTTTAAATTGGACAGTTGATACAATAAGGAACGATAGACTTATCTCTCCTTGGTTAGAAGAGAAAAAATTTGAATGGGTTCCTTTAGCATCTAAATCAATAATAAATATACTAGAAAAAGGTTGTTCTGTATTAATTATCACAGATAATGACAGAGATTGGTTTTTGCAATATATTTTAACAAATATAAATGCTCAAAAACTAAACAGACCTTTTTTACCTTTTTATGATTTTAAATCTTTTTATAAAAATTTAGAAGATTTAAAATCTGATGAGGATTTCAACTTTATAAGAGATATGTTAAATATCTCTTTTCCAAATGGTTATTGTTTTTGGTATATAGGAAAAAGTCAGGATACCAAAGCAACATTACCAAAAATCTCAAAAAACTCTTTTTTATGGTTATTTGATGAAGAGATACAAGATGCATTTAATCTAAAAAACAATGATGAAGCCTTGGATATGAAATTACTTCAAATGTTTAGACTTTATAATAAAACTTTAAGTGCTGCACTTTTTGCAGAGATTAACGTAGAACACTAATGCTTGATAAAAAGATTGAATCATCTTCTATATTAGTTGTTTCTGATATAGATGATACTTTAAATAAATTATTACCATTTTATAATAAACATCAAATCAGAATAATAAGAAACAGTGAAAAAGATGATTTTTTACTTGCACAAGCAAATCAAGCTATAAAAGAAGCCTATATATCATCAAATGAAGAAAAGTATATTTTTTTATGTGGTAAAACTTTTAGAAATGAAGCTCAAAATTCATTATTAAAAGTTTTAGAAGAACCACCTAAAAATATAGTATTTTTTATTATTACAAACTCTAAATCTGCTATTTTACCTACAATCTTTTCAAGATTACCACATATGTTTATTAAAACACCTAAGGTACAAAAAGATTTAGATTTGGATATTGTAAATCTAGATTTAAAAGATTTATATATATTTTTAAAAGATAATCAAAGAATTACAAAAAATGAAGCAAAAGAGTTTATTGAATTAACTTTATATAAATTAAACTCTAAAAAAATCAAACTTTCTCAAAAAGAGTTAGATATCTTTTCAAAATCTATTAGACTTTTAGAATTAAACTCTAGACCAATAAATGTCTTAACGACATTTTTATTAACCCTTTTAAATAGGAAAAACAAAATTTAATTATGCAACTTTATAAAATAACAAACAATGAAGCTAAAAAACTTTATGAAATGATTGGATGTGATACTACAGGTACTACAATTCTTTCAAAAAAAAGTGATTTACACTCAATTTATATAAAAAATTTACATGTTGGTGCAGCAAATATACTAAAACAAGATGCCCTATCAATCGGTGCAGATTTAGCAGTACCTAGTGGAGTTATAATTGCAAAAGATAAATATGTAGATGCAGTTTTAGTTGGAACTACTAAACACTTAGAAACTTTATCTAGAAAAGAACTTGCACAACCTTTTGGATTAAAAGAACTTGCAAAACAATTAAAAAATTTTATAAATCAAAAATCATACAAAACCAAAATAATGGGTATTGTAAATGCAAATGACGACTCTTTTTTTAAAAATAGTAGATTTAAAGGTAATGATGCTATCAAAAGAATTGAACAAATGATTGAAGATGGTGCAGATATCATTGATTTAGGTGGGGTTTCATCAAGACCAGGAAGTTTAAAAGTTCCACCCAAAGAAGAGCTTGAAAGACTTAGACCAATACTAGATTTAATTGGAAAAGAAAAACTTTATGAAAAAGTGGATTTTTCTTTAGATTCATATGAACCAATCCCTTTAAGATACGCCTTAGATAATGGTTTTAAAATAGTAAATGACATAACGGGACTAGAAAATGATGAAGTTTGTAAGCTATCAAAAGAGTATAATGCCCAAGTTGTAATCATGCATATGCAAAATGACCCAGAAAATATGCAAAAAGAACCAGCATATGAAAATGTAATCTTAGAGATTGATGAATTTTTTAAACAAAGAATCAAAAAAGCCCATAGCTTTGGAGTTGAAGATATAGTTTTAGATGTAGGTATAGGTTTTGGTAAAACTTTAGAACATAACTTGACACTTCTAAAAAACTTAGAACATTTTAAACATTTTGGATATGAACTTCTAATTGGTGCAAGTAGAAAATCTATGATAAATGCAGTAGTTGAATCATCTATAGAACAAAGAGTTCCAGGAACTTTGGCAATTCATCTAAAATCAATCGAAAATGGTGCTTCAATCATCAGATGTCACGATGTAAAAGAGCATTTTCAAGCTATAAAATTAAATGAAGCAATTAATACTGCAAAGATACATTAAAGTATCTCATGCAGTGTATTAGCTTTTTCCATCCACTCTTTTAATTCATCATAATTTTCATTTTCAACCATTTGTCTTACTCTTTTCATTTGGTTTTCAAATAAATCTATAGAATCTAATAGATTTTTTCTATTTTGTTTAAAAATATCACTCCACATAATAGGACTTGACTTTGCCACCCTACTCATATCTTTAAATCCCCCTGCAGCAAGTGCTATAATAGATTTTGGATCTTCATGATTCATAACAGTATTTGCCAAAGAAAAAGAGATTGCATGTGGTAAATGAGACATATAACAAGCATGAACATCATGATTATGTGCATCCATTTGAACAATTCTCATTCCAATCTCTTGAAAAATTCTAATTGCTCTATCAACATGAAGTTGAGAATTATCTTCAAGATTACATAAAACTACAGTTTTACCCTCATATAAACCATCAATAGAAGCTTTTGGACCATTTTTTTCTGTACCAGTCATTGGATGTGCTGCAATAAAATTTTTTCTTATTTTTTCTGGTACATTTTGGATAATAAACTCTTTTGTTGAACCTAAATCCATAATTGTGGTATTTTCACTAATCTCTAAAAACTGAGGTAAAATTGATATGATATTATCAACAGGAATTGCAAGAATAATCAAATCACATTTCTTTATAATTGTTTCTAATTCTACTAATTCATCTACTAAATTTAATTCTAATATCTCTTGTTTTGATTTTTCACTTCTTGCATAACCATAGATTTTTTTTGCTATAAAATATTTTTTTAAAGCTAAGGCTAAAGATCCTCCCATAAGCCCTAAACCAACAATTCCTACGTTCAAATTATTCCTTTAATTTCATTTTTAAAGATATAATTATATCTTAACCATCCTATAAAGTTTATTTAGATATATTATTTCTTTTCAATTATAAACACATTAAGGATAACTGTGAAAAAGAAAAGTATCTTATTATCATTAACACTAGCTTCTTTATTACAAGCTCAACAAATCACCTCAATTGAATATGAAAATCTAACTAAAATTTCCGAATCTATAGCTAACGATATTGTTGATATAAAAGTTGGTGAGAATTTAAGTACAGAAAAAGTAAACAAAGCAATTAAAGAATTTTTTAAATACAACTATTTTGAAGATATACAAGTAACAACTGATGATGGAGCATTAAAGTTTATTTTTAAAGAGAAACCATCTATTGCAAATGTAGATATTGTAGGTTTTAAAAGTAGAGATAGAGATATTGAAATTACTAAAAAATACATAAGACTAGAAAAAGGTGTAATGTATTCAGAAAAAAGAGTAAATGAAGCAAAAGAGACTTTATTAAGAGAGTTAGAAAAAGAGGGTTATATAAACTCTGTAATTGAAGTAGAGATAGAAAAACTTAATGATAACGCAGTATCTGTAATATTTCATGTAAATAAAGGTGATGAGATTATCATCAAAAAAGTAAATTATTTTGGAGCTGAAAATTTAGATGAAGATAATTTTGAACCTGCAATAGTAAACAAAGAAGAGGAGTTTGCCTCTTGGTTTATTACTCAAAATGATGGTAAACTAAATGCAGATCAACTAAAATATGATGGTAAAAGAATACAAGAAGTTTATTGGGAACATGGATATTTAGATGCAGATGTAAAAGATCCATTTTTAGAAGTTGACTTTGCTTCAAATCAAGGAGATTTGGACTTTTATATAAAAGAAGGTATCCAATATAAAGTTAATAATATTATAATATATGTAAACTCTGATATTATTGATGCAAAAGAGTTATATCCAGAACTAATGTTATCAAAAGATAAAGTTTTTAATATTAAAAAACTTAGAAAAGATGCAGATTATATTAAAACTACAATTGCAAACTTAGGATATGCATTTACACAAATCAATTATGATTTGAAAAAAGATGAAAAAAATGGTACTGCTGATATTGTTTTCAATGTAATTCCAGGAGACAAAGTATTTATCAATGATGTTAAAATTACAGGAAACTCAAGAACACTTGATAGAGTAATTAGAAGAAATGTATATTTAGCTCCAGGAGATTTATTTAACTTAACTGACTTTAATGATTCAATTTCTAGACTAAAGAGAACTGGTTATTTTGAAACTGTAGATATTGAACAAAAAAGAATTAGTACTGATAAAATGGATTTAATTGTAAAGGTTAAAGAGACACCAACGGGTAATATTATTCTAGGTGGAGGATATGGTTCTTATGATGGAGTTATGGTAACAGGTTCTATCCAAGATAATAATATCTTTGGTTCTGGTTTAACTCTTGGAATATCTGCTGATTTATCTAAAAATACAACAGATTTATCTATTAAATTAGCTAATCCTGCTATATTTGATAGTAAATATCATGGTGATATTGATATCCATAGTGATACTATAGAGATTAGTAACTCAATTTATGAACTAGACAAATCAACAAAAGGTTTCTCTGTTGGTTTTGGTAGAGAACTAATTAGAAATCTAAAAGTTGGTGCAAGATATAGATTTGACTTTATAAAAGAACGATATACATATGATGAAAATGACGCTAATGTACCGGCTCAAGATTTAAGATTTGAAGATGTTGATTATACGACAAGCTCTTTAACTCCATATATTAGCTTTGATAATACTGATGATTTTTATAATCCAAGAAGTGGATTTAAAATCTATTCATCTTTAGAGTATGCAGGATTGGGTGGAGATTCAAAATATATCAAAAGTAGTTCTTCTTTGAAATACTTTTATTCATTAAACAGTTTATATGATTTAGATTGGATTTTAAGATATAAAGTTCAAGCAAAATTTTTAGTTGACAATGGTCAGATAAACCAAGGTGATTCACTATATTTAGGTGGGGTAAAATCTCTTAGAGGATTTAAATCTTACGCATTTCCTAACTATCCAAATGGTGTAAAAGGTGATCCTTATAAAGCAATGGCAGCAAGTTCAGTTGAACTAAGTTTTCCTCTATCTCAAGCTTCTAAAATGAGATGGGGAGTATTTTATGATTATGGTATGATTGGAGAAGATAATATAAGTGATATTCAAAGATCAAGTACAGGTCTATTATTTGAATGGATATCTCCATTTGGACCATTACAATTGATTTTTGCACAAGCTTTAGATGATGAAGCTACAGATGATACTTCATCGTTTGAATTCTCTTTAGGAACGAGCTTTTAAAATGGTAAAAAGAATAGATAAAATGAATATTAATACAAGATTATCAAATGAACAGGCATTAGATTTAATACAAAATGCCTCTTTAGTTGAGTTAGGAAAAATGGCTTCAGAGATGAAAGCTAAACTGCACCCTGAAAAGATTACAACTTTTGTAGTTGATAGAAATATAAACTATACAAATGTTTGTTGGGTTGACTGTAAGTTTTGTGCTTTTTATAGACATGGAAGAGATGAAGATTCTTATGTACTTTCATATGAAGAGATAGACCAAAAAATAGAAGAACTACTAGCAATTGGTGGAACTCAAATCTTGATGCAAGGTGGTGTTCATCCAAAATTAAAAATTGATTATTATGAAGATTTGGTAGAACATATTCATACTAAATTTCCTCAAATCACCCTGCATTCTTTTTCTGCAATTGAGATTGCATATATTGCAAAAGTTTCTAAAATCTCTAAACTTGAAGTTTTAAAAAGATTACAAGCAAAGGGTTTAAGTTCTATTCCTGGAGCTGGTGCTGAGATTTTAAGTGATAGAGTAAGAGATATAATTGCTCCTAAAAAAATAGATGCAGATGAATGGATAGAGATCCATAAACTAGCTCACTCTATAGGGATGAAAACAACAGCAACTATGATGTTTGGTACTGTTGAAACTGATGAAGAGATAATTGAACACTGGGATAGAATCAGAAGATTACAAGATGAATCAAATGGATTTAGAGCTTTTATTATGTGGTCTTTTCAAAGTTCAAATACAAAACTAAAAGAGGAAATTCCAGATTTAAAACCTCAATCTTCAAATAGATATTTAAGATTATTAGCTGTAGCTAGACTTTACTTGGATAATTTTAAAAATATCCAAAGTTCTTGGGTTACACAAGGTAGTTACATAGGTCAAATGGCTCTTAAATTTGGGGCAAACGACTTAGGAAGTACTATGATGGAAGAAAATGTTGTTGCTGCTGCTGGTGCTACAAATTGTATGAATCAAGATGAGATGATACAATTAATTCGTGATGTAGGTGAAAACCCAGCAAAAAGAAATACTGCTTACGAAATTTTAGAAAGGTTCTAAAGTTTATAATGAGAGTATCATTATTTATAAAATATATTTTTTTAACACTAATTTTACAAGGATTTTTAATGGCTGCTACAATAAAGTATGTAGAGATAGATAATTTAAAAATACCTGTAGTTTTTGAACAAGATAAAAATCTTCCTATACTAAACCTTCAATTAGTATTTAAAAACTCAGGTTATATGCAAAACGATAAAAATGGACTTGCATCAATTTCTGCAAAACTATTAAATGAAGGAACAAAAAAGCTTGGTTCAACAAAGTTTGCAACGCTTTTAGAAAACAAAGCTATTTCACTTCATGCCTCAACTGGTTTTGAAACTTTTGTTATTGAATTATCATCAATAAAAGAGGTACATAAAGATGGTTTGAAACTATTAAAAGATTTATTAGAAGACCCAAACTATGAGAAAAAGGTTTTAGAAAAAATCAAAACTATAACTATTGGTTCTTTAAAAAGAAAAGATAATGATTATGACTATATAGCTAGCAATGATTTAAAAAAGCTTTTATTTAAAGATACACCTTTACAATACCCTTCTTCTGGTACAATAGAATCACTATCAACTATCTCTTTAAAAGATGTAAAACAATTTTTATCTACTGCACTTGATTT
The DNA here is from genome assembly GCA_003252105.1 of Arcobacter sp. Lineage (GTDB taxonomy): Bacteria > Campylobacterota > Campylobacteria > Campylobacterales > Arcobacteraceae > Halarcobacter. Next base: position 26,012 of record QKDL01000015.1, on the reverse strand, counting down.
AAACAATTTAATCATTGTTGCAGGTGGAGACTTTGAATATGAAACTCTAATCAAAGAGATTAAAAAAGTTGTAAAAGTTATAAAAAATAAAAAAGCTAATAAATTTGAAAAATATGAAGCAAATAGTTTATCAAAAGAAAACACTATACTTAAAGAGACACAACAAGCTTATATCTATTTTGGAAGTCCATTTGATATAGATTCAGATGATGAAAATGTTTATAAAGCAAAAGTTGCTTCATTTATCTTAGGTGGAAGTGGTTTTGGATCAAGATTAATGGAAGAGATAAGAGTAAAAAGAGGTTTAGCATACTCTGCTTATGGTTATATCTCTATAAATAAATCTCATTCTTATTTTACAGGATATCTTCAAACAAAACTAGAAAGTGCTAATGAAGCAAAAGAGTTAGTTTCAAGTATAGTAAATGAATTTGTAAAAAATGGTGTAACTCAAGATGAATTAGATTCAGCGAAAAAGTTTTTATTAGGTAGTGAGCCTTTAAGAACTGAAACTTTAAGTCAAAGATTACAAAGGGCATTTACTCTATTTTATAGAGGATTATCTCAAGATAATCCACAAAAAGAGTTGGAAAACATTGAAAGTCTTAAACTAGAAGATTTAAACAACTATATAAAATCTCATAAAGAGATTATAGATTTATCATATTCAATAGTAAGGAAATAGATTTGTTAAGATTTGCACCAAGTCCAACGCAAGATTTCACTATAGGAAAATTAAGAATAGCTATTTTTAATTATATTCTAGCAAAACAAAAAAATGAAAAGCTTCTAATTAGAATAGAGGATATAGAAAAAGAGAAAAATATAGAAGGAAAAGACAAAGAGATTTTAGAATTATTAGCTCTTTTTTCTATCGATTATGAACATGCAGTTTATGAAAGTGAAAATCTAAAGTATCATCAAAAACTAGCTATGCAGCTAATGACAAATAAAAAAGCATTTTCTTGTTTTTGTAGTGATGAAAAACTTGATGAATTAAGAAAAAAAGCAGAAGATGAAAATCAAGTTTTCAGTTATGATGGTTTTTGTCAAAACTTATCAGATGAAACAGTTTTAAATGTAACGGCACCTTTTACAGTAAGAGCAGTAAAACCTCAAGAAAATATAAAATTTAACGATCTTTTTAAAGGTGAATTATCATATACACCTGACGAAGTTGATTCATTTATAATTTTAAATCATGATAAAACCCCAACTTATAACTATGCTTGTGCAATAGATGATATGCTTTATGATATCTCTACTATAATTAGAGAAGAAATATATCTTGAAGATACTCCAAGACAAATCCATCTAAGAGCTCTTCTAGGATACACTAAAAATATAGATTATATTCATATTCCAACTATAAATGAACAAATAAGTGTAAAAGAATTAATTGATGAAGGATTTTTACCAAGTGCAATAGCTAATTATCTTGTACTTTTAGGTAATAATACTCCAACAGAAATTTTTACTCTTGAAGAAGCCATAGAATGGTTTGATATAAAAAATTTATCAAAAGAAATTGTTGTTTTTGACATAAATAAGTTAAAAGAGATAAATAAAAAACATTTAGAAACAATAGATGATATGAGACTTTCGAAAATTATAGGTTTTGCAGATGAAGATATTGGAAAATTAGCTAAACTATTTTTAGAAGAAGTTGATACCATAAAAGAGATAAAAGAAAAAATAAACTTAATTTTTTCACCAAAATCTACTTGTATAGGTTTTGAAGAACAATTTGTTGAATTAAAACTATCTATGCAAGATGCACCTTATTTTGAAGATTTTGACCAATTAAATAACTATATTACAGAAAAAACTGGTTTAAAAGATGAAGAGTTATCAAAAACATTAAAATGTATTTTAATAGGAAGTGATACAAAAGTAAAACTTTCAGATATTTATCCATTGATTAAAAACTATTTAGGAGAGATTATAAAATGATAGATGCATTATTAAGTTCTATTTTTACAGTGATATTAACTGTTATATTTTTGTATAAATGGGTTATTATTATTTCTGCAGTTCTAAGTTGGGTAAGACCAGATCCATATAATCCAATAGTACAAATGTTATATAGATTAACAGAGCCTGCATACGCACTTGTAAGAAGATTTATCCCTACAGTATTTGGAGGAATGGATTTAGCTCCTTTAATTGTTATTTTTATACTTATCTTCTTAGAAACATTTTTAGGTAGATTATTTATGGGAATGTAAAATGAGATTTTGTCTTCTATTCTTATTCTTAATTTCATCATTGATAAAAGCAGAAGAGATAGAAGATAAAACCCTTATTTTAAATCAAATCAATAATTTAGAAAAAGGAATAAAAAGAGATTTTTATATAAATGAGTATCTAAAACTTGATGATACAACTTCTGAAGCAGCATATAGCACACTATCACTTATTTACAATATGAACAATCCCCTATTTCATAATTTTGCTAAAAAATATAAAAATGATGAAACTTTAGCAGTATCCCAATGTATGGATGCTTCTATTGAGGATTTGATCTATTCATATGCTGATTGTATTGAGATTGGACTAGATTTAAATAAAGCTTCAAAACTGTCAACTTATGAACTGAAACTTGTACTTCAAAATTTGCAAAACAAATATCCAGAGTTTTCTAACCAAATAAAAGTATTATCCTCTGCCATCCCTTTTACAAAATTAATTACTAAAGATATAGATACTTTTTATGATATTTTTTTAAATGTAGATACAAATTTTATAGAAAACTATTTTAACTATAAACTTCCTCAAAAAACTCTAAATAGAATTAAATCAGATAAAAAACAATACAATAGATTTATCCAAATTATCCTTTTAAATTCGAAGTTGACAAATCTAAGACAACATATAAAAGATATACAAATAGAAGATTTAGATGATAAGAACAAATTTTTATTAACTTTATTTTATATTGAAAAAAATGATTTAAACAAAGCATTTGAACTAATAAACACTCTAAACACAAATTATGATTTTTTATATAAAGAAAAAATAGAATTTTTCAAATATTTTATTACAAAAGATGATTCATATTTGGAAAATATAACATCATCTAATAGACTAAATATTTATACCTTTTATGCCAATGAAATTTTACAAAAACAATATATTCTACCAAATTTAGAAAAACTTGATTCAATTGAAGTTATCAACGAATTAACAAATGAACAACTTGCCCTACTTTACTCAATAATCAAAATTAAATCTGATTTTTCTGATGATAAAATATCAAAAGATTTTGAACTTGGTTTGACACAGTTGAGTTTAGAACAAATAAAACAAATTGAAACAAAATTTACTTATAAAAACTCTTTGATAAAACAATTTGAGACTCAAACTAACCTAAAATATTTTATTGATTATTTAAAAACACTACAAAAAGAAGAGTTCAATGCAATAGATCTATTTTTATCTATTTATGGAAATAAAAGAATAAATAGTTTAGAAAAAGATTTAAATAAAATTATCAAATTTGAATATATCTCATTTTTAACTAAAGATTTTGATAATTTTTTGGTTTTATATTATTTATATTTAAATAATTTAGAAAAAGAAAATACAAAAATTGAATCTATTTTTCAAAAATTATAGTTTTTACCCCTAACTTTTTATTTATCACTTTTAAATTTAGTTTTTTGATTTTACTTTTAGCTTCAAAAGTAACTAAATAATAATCTGCCCAATGGTTCTTTAAAGAGATATGTTTTATAAGTTTAGAATCTTTATCAACTTTTTCAAAACTAATTGGTTCTTTTTCATTTAATAACAACTTTACATTATCTTTGAATAGATTTACATTATTAAAAATCTGAATTGCCACAAAAAATGATTCTATATCTTTACTTTCATACTCTTTATCTATATTATTTAGGTAAGTTACTATTAGTGAAATTTCATTTTGATTTTCACTATTTAAATCTACTTTTTTGGTATTTGGTATTGAATTGATAGTTTCAGAAGAATTTTTAAAATATCTTAAAGCATTTACCCTATCAGAACAAGCTGTAAATAGAAAAAGAATTGAAATTAATAAAAGTGCATTTTTAAATACAAAAGTCATTGAATATCCTATATTTTAGTGAAAAAGATTTTACATAAAAAATACTTTGATACTTATATATCTATAGAAAACTCATCTTTCATATTACCAACTAAAGTTGCAATCTTATTTTTTTCTGCAATATTTTTAGCATTTTCTTCCAAGGTTGCTAAATTTTTATGGAATCTTTCAAGAAATTTCTTAATATATTCACTTTTTACAGTATAAGAGCTAACATGTGAACCCAGATTTATCAACTCTAATACTAACTCTGTATAGCCTAGAAAGGCAGCATAATGTATTGGTAAAACACCAAATTTATCTTCAAGATTTAATAATTTGTTATTTAAAGAAAGTATATATCTCAAGGTTTTTATTTTTGCTTTCCAAATACAATTATGAATCATATTTCTACCTCTATTATCAATAGCTCTTAAATCTGCACCAGCTGTTAGAAGTATTTTTGCAATACTTATATCATGATCTAATATAGCTTTATGTAAAGTGATTCCTCCATAATTGTCTCTTGCATTGACATTTGCCCCTAAAAATATAATATTTTTTAATGTTTCATGATATTTTATAACATTGTTTTTAATAGTTACATCTTTAAATTTTTCCATTAAAATATAAATAATATTAAGCCCATCTTTCCCAACTTGATTTATATCTGCTCCAAAATATGTTAATATTTTTACTATCTCTATATTTCCATGTAATACAGCATCAAAAAAATATGGATTTTCAGTTGAATCTAACTGTCTCAAATTTGCTTCTGAATTATATATCACTTGCTCCAATAAAGAAAGATAACCTTCATTTTTTTCAGGAATTATTTGTCTTAATTTAGATGAAATTTTCTTATTTTCTGAAAAATATAACTCTACACTAATTAATTTTTCAATTACTGTTTCACCATCATTATTTTTTATATTTGGATTTGCTCCGTATGAAAGAAGTAAAGTAATAATATCTTTATAGTCTTTACCTTTTAACGCCATAATGCTCAATGGTGTTTCACCATTTTTATCTACTATATTTGGATCATAAAAATTTTTAAGAAATAGTTCTATTATCTCTACTCTTTCAGACTCCAAAGCTAAATCAAATGCTTTATATCCTTCATTATTCACAAGTGTAGAATCTATTTCATAATCAAACATTATCTTCATCAACTGACAAATAGGATCTTTAGGTTCAATTGTAGTAGTATTTAATAATATTTTAACTGCATGATGTAGTAAACTATTCCCATGAATATCTTTTTCATTTAATAAATTATCATATTTAATAATTATTCTTTTAAAAGTTTCTAATTTATCAATAGGATTTTCTAAAAAGTAAAAAAGTATGTTTTTGCCATCAAAATCTTTTTTATTAAAATCAAAACCATATTTTAAAAGAAGATTTGTAATCTCAACATTTGAATAAGAAGGTTCAAGAAAAATAACACAATTCCCATCTAAATCTTCTATACTTCTATCTACAGATTCATCTAAAAGAACCTCTTTTATCATATTTTCATTTGATGTACCTATTGCATCAAACAAAACATTTTTTCCTTCAGAATCTATGTTGTTTCTATTTTCAGTAATTCTACTTAAAGTACAATAAGCATCAAGATTTGCATTTTTTGCGGCTTCTTGTAAAGCTATTCTTTTTTCTTTATTTTTATATTCAGGATCAGCTCCTAAATTAATCAAAGTTTTAATTAATTCAGTATAACCTCTTTTTGCAGCTATTATAAGTGGGGTTTGAGCTTCATTATCCTCTAATGAGAGATCAACTCCTTTTTCTTTTAACCAAATTATTGCATCAATTCTATTTTTTTCAGCCATTTTATGGATAAGATTTTGATTTTTATTATCTGTAACATTTATATTATCTAGCTTTTTCAGTAGAGATTCTGCTTTTGACTCATTAAAAACTTTTATATCTAAAATTTTTATTGCATCATCCATATCTGTTTTTTTAAATAATGTACTGATCATCCCACTCTTCTCTTATTTTACGCATTATAGTTAACATTATACAGAAAAAATAATTATAAAAACTAAAAATTTGTTTATCATTTATACTGTTTGCAAAAATTTGTTTTATTAAACCTTGTAAAGATAATTTTAACTATGCTTTAGATAAAATAATGCCCATGATTAAACAGTATAAAAAACTTGCTATAGCTTTTAGCGGACCATCAAACAGTGGAAAAACAACACTTATTATAAAAATCTCAAATATTTTGCAAGATAGAGGTTTTAAAGTATGTATTGTAAAACATGATCCAAAAGATAAAGCTATATTTGATAAACCAGGTAAAGATAGTTATAAGTTCAGTGAAACAAAAGCTGATGTTGCAGTTGTAAGTCCAACAAGGACAACACTATTTAAACAAAATAATTCAACTATTGATGAACTAATTTCTCTTTTTAATGAATTTGATTATCTTTTAGTTGAAGGGCTTAAAACACTTGATTTACCAAGAATTTCTATATTTAGAAATAGATTAGATGAGAGTTATTTTAAAGTTACAAATGCAATAGCACATGATGAAACAATATCAATAGACGATATACCTAAAAATATTGATAAATTAGATTTAAACGATCCAGAAAATATAATAGAATGGATTGAAAAAAATGCAAAGAGAGTTTAATGGAAGAGATTTTTGAAGCAATAAAAATAGCTAGTAAAGAGATTAAAGAGGTAATTTTATTAGGGGATACAGCAAAAAGTGAGAATGAAAACTCTACTGGAGATACACAATTAAAACTTGATATTGCTAGTGATATTATCATAGAAAAAGTTTTTAAAAGAATCCCTAGTATAAAAGAGATAGTAAGTGAAGAACAAGAAAGCATTGTATCACTAAATGAAGATGGAGAGTATTTAATAGCATACGACCCATTAGATGGTTCTTCTTTAGTTGATGTAAATTTATCTGTTGGTTCTATTTATGGAATATACAAAGATAATTTTAGTGCAAAAAATATTGTAGCTTCTGTTTATGTAGTATTTGGTCCTAGAGTTGAAATGGTTATAGCATATGAAAATAAAGTTCAATTATTTAGACTTTCAAATGATGAGTTTAAATATGTAAAAGATATTAAACTTAATGATGCAGGTAATCTAAATGCAACAGGTTCAACTCAAATGAATTGGACACAAACACATAAAACTTTAGTAAATGAGATGTTTAAAGATGGTTACTACTTAAGATATTCGGGAGGAATGGTACCAGATTTACATCAAATTTTACTAAAAGGTGGAGGACTTTTTTCATATCCAGGAACTGCTGATAAACCAAAAGGTAAACTTAGACAACTATTTGAAGTTTTTCCATTTGCATTTACTTACAAATGTGCAGGTGGAGATGCAATAGATGGTTCAAAATCAATATTTGAAGTAGAAACTACGCATATTCATGATACAACACCATGTTTCTTTGGATCATTAAGTGAAATTAATCGGGTATTAAAAGTATATAGCAATAATGGATGATAATAAGACTTTAGATCAATGGGAAGAAAATCTTGAACAAATGGTTCAAGAATTAAGAAAATGCCAAGTAGATACAACTGGTGTGGAATCTTGTAAACCAGAAGAAAATTTTTGTGAAAAATTTTTTGAGTGTGAACTTAGAAAAAAATATGTACTAGCTGTTTATGAGTCTATGAATAAAGGCTCAAGCGGTGGATTTGAATTTTAATTATATTTATTTAAAGAGGTAATTTAATGGAAGAAACTTGTAAAAATGTTTATATCACTACACCAATTTATTATGTAAATGATGTAGCTCATATTGGGCATGCTTATACTACAATAATCGCTGATATGTTAGCAAGGTACTCAAGACTTGTAGGATATGATACATTCTTTTTAACAGGAACTGATGAACATGGGCAAAAGATTGCTCAAAGTGCAGAAGCTAGAGGAAAAACTGCAAAAGAGTATGCAGATGAAGTATCTGGAAAATTTAGACAGTTATGGGATGACTTTGATATCTCATATAATAAATTTATTAGAACTACAGATGAAGAACACAAAATAGGTGTTCAAAAAGCTTTTGAAAAGATGTATGAAAAAGGTGATATCTATAAAGGTGAATATGAAGGATATTATTGTGTATCGTGTGAAACATTTTTTACAGAAAAACAACTTGTAGATGAAGAGTTTTGTCCAGATTGTGGGAAACCTACAAATATAGTAAAAGAGGAAAGCTTCTTCTTTAAATTATCAAAGTATGAAGATAAACTATTAAAATGGTATGAAGAAAATGAAGACTGTATTTTACCAAGAGCAAAGAAAAATGAAATTGTAAACTTTGTAAAAGGTGGATTAAAAGATCTATCTATCTCTAGAACATCTTTTGACTGGGGTGTAAAACTTCCAGATTCTATAAATGAACCAAACCATGTTATGTATGTTTGGCTAGATGCACTTATGAACTATATCACTGCTTTAGGATATGGAACTACAGAAGAAAATATGAATTATTGGCCATGTAAAGTTCATCTAGTAGGAAAAGATATTTTAAGATTTCACTCAATCTATTGGCCAGCATTTTTAATGTCATTGGACTTACCTCTTCCAGATCATATTGCAGCACATGGTTGGTGGACAAGAGATGGTGAAAAAATGTCTAAATCGAAAGGAAATGTAGTTAATCCTAAAGAAGTAGCAGATGCTTATGGACTTGATGCTTTTAGATATTTTATGTTAAGGGAAGTTCCTTTTGGACAAGATGGTGATTTTTCTCAAAAAGCATTAATTGATAGAATTAACTCAGACCTTGGAAATGATTTAGGAAACCTACTTAATAGAATCTCTGGTATGAGTGGAAAATATTTTGATTTCAAAGTTAGTTCAAAAGATGTTGAAAAATTCCATCAAAAAGAGTTAAATGAAGTAAATGAGATTTTAGAAAATGTTGAAGAATATATTTTCAAAATGCAACTTAATAGATACCTTGAAGATATTTGGAAAGTTCTAACAATTGCAAATAAAGCAATTGGAGATTATGAACCTTGGGCAAAAATGAAAGAAGGAAAAACTGATGAAGCTATGGCATTAGTTGCACTTATTACAAATATTGTAGCAAGAGTTGCCCTACTTTTAGATTCAGTAATGCCTGAAAAAATCTCTAAAATTGCAACTTCTTTAGGTATGGAAATAAGTACAGATACATACAATAAACTTATTGTAAATAAAGGTTTATTAGATGATACTACTATTACAAAAGTTGAGCAACTTTTTCCAAGAATTGAAGAGGTTTTATTAGAACAACCAAATGTATCTGACACTTCAAAAACAGAAGTTGAAGAAAAATCTGCTAAAAAAGAGACTCAAACACAAGAAGAAGAGCCAGATAACTTAATCACTATCGATAAATTTTTTGAAACAACTTTAAAAATTGGTACAATTGTAGAAGCCGAAGAAGTTCCAAAATCAAAAAAACTTTTAAAATTACAAGTTGATTTAGGAGAAGGAAGAAACAGACAAATCTTAGCTGGTATAAAAGAGTTTTACAGTGCTGATGATTTAATAGGTACACAAGCATGTGTTGTGGCAAATCTTAAACCTGCAAAACTAATGGGTATGCTAAGCGAAGGTATGCTTATGGCTGCAAAGGATGAAAATGGTTTATCTCTAATTAGACCAGAAATTCCTAAAAAATCTGGAACAAAAATAAGCTAGTGCAAATCACATCTATACTGGATATTGTTGATGGAAAGTTATTAAACTCTCCATCAATTTCTTTTATCTATTCAATAAAAACAAATCCCCATAAAGTAAAAGAATCAGACCTTTTTATTGTACAAAATGAAGAAGATATAAATGAAGCGATTCAAAATGGAGCTTTTGCACTTATCGTTGATAAAGATATAGAAATATTAGATAATGAAATTGCTTGGATAAAAGTTGATAATATAGAAGAGACAATGAAAAAACTGATTAGATATCTTTTATCAAATAAAAGACTTACAGCATTTTATTGTAATAGTGCATCTTATACACTATTTAGAATTTTAAAAAGAAATAATATTCATACAAATATAAAACTTATACCAACAAATTTATCTAAATTTTTTAAAATGATTGATGATTTAGAGGAGAATGATACTATTATTTGTTCTCAACAAAATGTTTTAAATGCAATTTACCCAGTGAATTTCAATTTTAATACAAAAACATACAAAATAGATAACTTAATAGAACACTCAATTTTTGAAACTACCTTTAGTTATGAAGAAAGATTTTTTTCAAAAATAAAAATTTCAAGTTTATATGTGACAGAGTTTTTAGATGTTTATAGCTATTTAGGATTTAATTCCGATTTAAATAGGTTGAAAAAATTTCATAATCTAAAACCTATTTTTGTGGATAAACTAATAAATCACACAGATTTTGGTAAAACAGATAAATTCTTAATTGCCCAAGAAGATGAACAATTGGTTGAAAAGGAAGTTGCATACTTAAATGAAAAATATAAATATGCACAAATACTATTTCTTACAACTTTAGAGATTGATGATAATAAAAATATAGATTATACTTTTATAAACTCTTTAGATGAACTAAAGAGCTTTTTAAAAAAAGTAAAATTTAATGCAGTATATTTTATTGGAGCAACATACAAAGAGATATATGATGAAATATCAAAAGAATCTCTTGAACCTACCCTACTTTAATACACCATTCCAAAAGAACTTATAACTTTTCCAACTACACTTAAATCATTTTTACTTAAAATTTGAGCAGGATAATCTTTGTTATCAGAGATTACATCCAACTTTCCATCAACTCTTCTTTGTATCCTTTTTACAAATAACCCATGAATAGTAGTAAAAGCATATATCCCATCTCTTGCTACATCAGTTTTTGTTTTATCTATAAAAATAATATTATCACTATTTAATGTTGGTTCCATAGAATCCCCAACAACATTTATCGCATCTATATTTTTAAGATTTTCTTTCCCACCTAACATATTCATAAAATATGGAGGTACTTCTAGGCTCTCATAAGAATCTTCAGCATCATAAGCACCACCACCAGCACTTACATTTACTTCAGGATAATATCTAATCCAATATTTATCAGTAGAATCTACTAATGAACCTGGATTTTGATTGTAAAGTAACCAGTTTATTGATATCTTCTTTCTTGCACAAAAATCTAATATATTAGAATAAGGGATTTTACCTCTATTTTTCATAGTAGCAAAATTTACTTGACTTAAATCTAATGCACCAGCCACATCTTTGTCAAAAACTTTACCATCTTTGCCATCTTTACTCAAAATATCTTTTAATTTTTCAATTATTTCACTTACAATCAGCATAATTTCTCCTTTTTTAGAATTATATTACAAATTGCAATATTTTTCAATACTTTTTAATTTTTTTTATAAAATTTGAAATATTTCTTAAAAAGGATACAAAAATGGCACAGAAAATAGTAAAAGCAACAAATAGTATTACAAAAATATTTCTAAAAATTGACAACTTTATACTACAATTTGGCATTAAAGTTCTATAATTATTTACGATTTTAATAAATTTTAGAATTTACACAAATTTGACATAAATATAAATTTTACTAAAGCAAACTTTATATAAAATTGTATCACAAATTACACAGATGGTTACCACAGGGAGTAATATGGAAGAAACAAATTTAATCGTCGAGGCAGTGAAATTTATGATCCTAGGAATGGGAATTGTATTCGCGTTCTTAATAATCATGGTTTATGCCCTGAAATTGCAGGCCAAGATCATAGGCAAGTACTTTCCAGAGAAAGAAAAACCTACACCTAAAAAACCTGCTACTTCAACACACACTTCAAACAATGCAAAAATAGCTGCAATCGTCGCAGCAGTACAACATCATAAAAATCTAAAAGGTTAATTTTAATGGCAAAAAAATATATTGACGTCATGGATACTACTTTTAGAGATGGATTTCAATCTGTCTTTGGAGGTAGAGTTTTAATGGATGACTTCTTTCCTGCAGTAGAAGCAGCGAAAGATGCTGGTATTACACACTTTGAGTTTGGTGGAGGAGCAAGATTTCAATCACTTTTTTTCTATCTTCAAGAAAATGCTTTTGAGATGATGGACAGATTCAGAGAAATTGTTGGACCAGAAGCTAATCTTCAAACACTAGCAAGAGGTATTAATACAGTTATGCTTGATACAGGTTCAAGAGAATTAGTAGAGATGCATGCAAAAATGTTTGCAAAACATGGTGTTACAACTATTAGAAACTTTGATGCACTTAATGATGTTCAAAATTTAGAATATTCAGCTGAATGTATCAAAAAATATGGTTTAAATCATGAAGTTGTTGTTACACTTATGGATTTACCTCCAGGTTGTGAAGGTGCACACGATGTTCCTTTTTATGAAAAAACATTAAGACAAATCTTAGATAGTGGTGTTCCTTTTGATTCAATCGCATTTAAAGATGCTTCAGGAACTTCATCTCCTCAAAAAGTTTTTGATACAATCAAAATGGCTAGAAAACTAGTAGGTGATGATACACATATTAGATTACATACTCATGAAACAGCTGGTGTGTCTGTTGCTTGTTATTTAGCTGCACTTGATGCTGGTGCAGATGGTATAGATTTAGCTGCTTCACCAGTTTCAGGTGGTACTTCACAACCAGATATTCTAACTATGATGCATGCTGTTAAGGGAATGAATTATGATTTAGGTGGCTTAGAGATTGATAAAATCTTAAAATACCAAGAAGTATTAAATGCTCAATTAAAAGATTACTTTATGCCACCAGAGGCTACTCAAGTTTCTCCATTGATTCCATTTTCACCTATGCCAGGTGGTGCATTAACAGCAAATACTCAAATGATGAGAGATAATGGAACTTTAGAGAAATTTCCTGAAGTAATAAAAGCGATGAGAGAAGTTGTTGAGAGAGGTGGTTATGGTACATCTGTAACACCTGTTTCACAATTTTATTGGCAACAAGCATATGCAAATGTTATGTTTGGTCCATGGAAACAAATAGCTCCTGAGCTCCTGGTTATGGGAAAATGGTACTTGGATATTTTGGAAAAACTCCAGTTCCTGCTGATCCAGAAATTATAAAATTAGCTTCTGAAAAATTAAAATTAGAACCAACTACAGAAAATCCATTGGATATAGCTGATAGAGACGAAAAGAAAACTATGTCTTATTGGGAAAATAGATTAAAAGAAGAAAATATTGAAACAACAGAAGAAAACATTTTCATTGCTGCTGCTTGTGATGAAAAAGGTATCGCTTTCTTAAAAGGTGAAAGCCCATTAAATGTTAGAAAAACAGATGATAAAATTTGTGAAAATGATAAAGAATGTGTAATAGGAGAAAATAAATCGATGAGTAATGCAAGTGGAAACTACACAGTAGTTGTAGATGGTCAAAAATTTAATGTAACAGTAGCAGAAGGTAATGCTGATATTCAAGTAACACCAGTTGCACAAAATGATTCGACAGCACCTGCTGCATCAGCACCTGTAGGGGGAGCTGAAGTACCTGCAACTGTAAGTGGAAACATTTGGAAAGTATTAGTAAAAGTTGGGGACAAAGTAGAAAAAGGTCAAGTTGTTGCTATTTTAGAAGCTATGAAAATGGAAATTGATGTTGAAGCACCATGCGATGGTACAATTTCAGCAATCTTAGCAAATCCTAGTGATGCAGTAGAAGAAGGTCAAGCAATAGCTACTATTAGCTAAGCTAGAAAATTGGAGTAATTTATATGAACAAGAAATTTATAATTTCTCTTATGATTCTATTTTTAGCACTATTTAGCACAAATCTTTATGCTAGTAGTGCCCATGAATCTACAGAAACAACAACTGAAGTCAAACATGAATACAAACCAAAAAGTATTACAGAACTTATGACTTCTTTTTATGAAACAACAGGGATTAATGCAATAATTAATCCAAGCGATGATGTAATGACATCAGAACCAAATCCAGCAGATGCAAGAAAAATGAGTACATTTGAGCAAACATGGGGAAGAATTATCATGTTTGCTATTGTAATTCTATTGTTCTACCTTGCTATTGCAAAAGGTTTTGAACCATTATTACTATTACCTATTGCATTTGGTGGTTTATTAGCCAATATACCTCTTGCAAATATGGGTGGTGCTCATGGTATGTTAGGAATTATCTATAATATGGGGATTGCTAATGAATTTTTCCCATTATTAATTTTTATGGGTGTTGGAGCCATGACTGATTTCTCTCCTTTATTAGCAAACCCTAAATCTGCAATTTTAGGTGGTGCTGCACAATTTGGAATTTTTGGTTCTTTAGTTGGAGCAGTTGCTATTGGATTTGATTTACAAAGTGCTTCAGCTATCTCTATTATTGGTGGAGCTGATGGACCAACATCTATTTTCATTGCAAATAGACTTGCTCCTGAAATGTTAGGTGCAATAGCTGTTGCGGCATATTCATATATGGCATTGGTTCCAGTAATTCAACCTCCAATTATGAAAGCATTAACAACTGAAGCAGAAAGAAGAATTAAAATGCCAAAATTAAGAAAAGTTCACAAATTAGAGAATCTTTTCTTACCAATTTTAATTCTTTTCTTAGCAATTTTATTTTTACCAGAGTCAACTCCACTAATTGGAGCATTCGCTTTTGGAAATTTCTTAAAACAATCAGGAGTTGTTGAGCGACTTTCTGATACAATGCAAAATTCATTAATCAACATAGTAACAATTTTCCTAGGATTAGGGGTTGGTTCTAAGTTGGCTGCTGATAAGTTTCTTGTTTTAGAAACTTTAGGGATTATGGTTATTGGTCTTATTGCATTTGCAGCAGGAACAGCTGCTGGTGTAATTATGGCAAAAATCATGAATAAATTCTCTTCTGAAGAGAGTAAAGTTAACCCACTAATTGGTGCAGCAGGAGTATCTGCAGTTCCAATGGCAGCAAGAGTTGTAAGTAAAGTTGGACAAGAATATGATAAATCAAATGTATTATTAATGCATGCGATGGGTCCTAATGTTGCTGGAGTTATTGGTTCTGCCGTAGCTGCTGGTGTACTTTTATCAATTTTTAAATAATTTGCAAAGATAGGGAAAGAAATGTCTGAAATTAAAGACGAACTAGGTTTACAAAACGTAGGTACAGTATATAGAAATCTTGATGTAGATACATTAATTGAGCATGCAGTAAAAAATGAAGGAGCAAAAGTTTCTTCAACTGGTGCATTAATGATTGATACTGGAATTTTTACAGGACGAAGTCCTAAAGATAAATTTTTTGTAAATCAAGATCCATCAAATAAATATATTGCTTGGGGAGATATAAATAGAAAAGTTTCAAAACAAGTATTTGAAGACCTATTTGTAACTTCTAAAAAACAATTAAGTAATAAAGATTTATACGTTACAGATGTATATTGTGGCTCATCTTTAGATAGTAGAAAATCAGTAAGATTTATTACAGAAATTGCTTGGCAAGCTCACTTTATCAAAAATATGTTTATAGTTCCTCCTGAAGAGGATTTAGAAAACTTTGAACCAGAATTTACAATTTATAATGCTTGTAAAACTGTAGATATGGCTTATGCAAGTCATGGTTTACATTCAGAAGTATTTGTTGTATTTAATGTAGAAGATAACTTAGCATTAATCGGTGGTACTTGGTACGCTGGTGAGATGAAAAAAGGTGTATTTTCTATGATGAATTATTGGCTTCCTTTAGAAGGTAAGCTTCCAATGCACTGTTCTGCAAATATTGGTAAAGATGGTGATACTGCTCTGTTCTTTGGACTATCAGGTACAGGGAAAACTACTCTTTCAACTGATCCAAATAGAGCTCTAATTGGAGATGATGAACATGGTTGGGATGATAAAGGTATTTTCAATTTTGAAGGTGGTTGTTATGCAAAGGTTATTAACCTTGATGCAGACTCTGAACCAGATATTTTCAATGCAATTAAAAGAGGTGCTATCCTAGAAAATGTTGTTGCGGATGAAAATGGTGTAGTTGATTATGATGACAATTCAAAAACAGAAAATACAAGAGTATCTTATCCAATTGATCATATTCCAAATCATACACCAAGCATGAGAGGTGGCCACCCAAAAAATATTATCTTTTTATGTGCTGATGCATTTGGTGTTTTACCTCCTGTTTCAAAACTTGATAAAAGACAAGCAATGTACTATTTCTTAAGTGGATATACTGCAAAAGTAGCTGGAACAGAAAGAGGTATTACAGAACCTGTTGCTACATTTAGTTCTTGTTTTGGAGAAGCATTTTTACCACTAAATCCTACAGTATATGCAGAATTATTAGGTAAAAAAATTGATGAACATAATGTAAATGTTTACCTTGTAAATACTGGATGGACAGGTGGACCATATGGGATAGGTTCAAGAATGAGTATAAAAAATACTAGAGCTTGTATCAATGCAATTTTAGATGGTTCTATAAATAAATCAAGGTTCGAAACATTACCTATATTTAACCTACAGATTCCTAAAACATTAAAAGGTGTAGATACTGAAGTATTAAACCCTAGAAATACTTGGGAAGATAAAGAGTCATATGATGATACAGCTGTAAAACTTGCAGGAATGTATATAGATAACTTTAAAAAATATCTAACACTTGAAAGTGACTATGATTTTACAGCTGCAGGACCTAAACTGTAGTTATTAGATAAAATTATTAATAAAAAAAGGGGAGTGAATTTTTCACTCCCCTTTTTTTATTAAAGTGTTTTGATTAACACTCTATTTGAATCTCTTCAAGTATTTCTAAACCAAAACCATTAAGCCCAACAAAAGAGTGTTTCCCTCCACTTGTCATAAGTTTAATTTTTTTGATATCAAGTGAATTTAATATTTGTGCACCAATTCCATAATCTTTTTGTGATTCTTTATGAGACATATCATCACTTAAGAAAATCAATACACCACCTTTTGATTGTAAGAAATTGATTGTTTTTAACATTGAATGTAATTTTTCATCATTTAAAAATAGATTTATATCTGGGATGATTGTATGAAATTTAACATGAGTAACCTCTTTTAGTTCCCCAAACTGTATTACTGTATGAACATGACCTAAATGGTCTTTAAAATCTCTTTTTATAACCTGTGAACCAAAAAACTTTGATTCTATTGTTGTAATTTCATCTACAAGTTTTTCATGAGATAATCTATATTCAACTAAATCAGATATAAAGATTTGCTTTAAATTATGTTTTTGAGCAAAAATATCTAAATCATCTCGTCTTGCCATTGTTCCATCTTCTTTCATGATTTCACAAATTACAGCTTCACCATTTAAGCCAGCTAATTTACATAAATCAACTGAACCTTCTGTATGACCTGTTCTAACTAAAACTCCACCATCTTTTGCTATAAGAGGAAAGATATGACCAGGTTTTACTAACTCTTCCGAATTTGAAATAGGATTTGCTAAAATCTTAATAGTATCATCCCTCTCCCCTGCACTAATTCCTGTAGATGCACTTGCAGCATCTACAGAAACTGTAAATGCTGTTTCATAAGAAGATGTATTAGATGCTACCATAGGGTTTAATTCTAGTCTATTAGCTGTTTTTCTAGTAACAGATACACAAATCAAACCTTTTGCATGAGTAGCCATAAAATTAACTTTTTCCGGAGTACTTAGTGCAGCTGAATATACTAAATCACCTTCATTTTCTCTATCTTCATCATCTAGCATGATGACCATATTACCTTTTTGTATCTCTTCTATTGCTTCTTTTACTCTTTGTATTGCATTCATATTTTCACTTTTCTATATTTAATATTTATTTTATTATATCAAAAATTTCAAAATTTATTCTAAAAAGCCTTGACAAATAGGAGTTTTTTTACTATAATTTCGGGACTTAAAAGGTTGGGGTATCGCCAAGTGGTAAGGCAACGGTTTTTGGTACCGTCACTCGCAGGTTCGAATCCTGCTACCCCATCCACTTTTATGTATATAAGACGCGGAATAGAGCAGTCCGGTAGCTCGTCGGGCTCATAACCCGAAGGTCGTTGGTTCAAATCCAGCTTCCGCAACCAATCGAATCAATTGTCTTATGTCAAGGTAGCTCAGCTGGCTAGAGCGCTGGTCTCATAAGCCGGAGGTCGAGAGTTCAAGTCTCTCTCTTGACACCATTTATTTAGCCTGAAATCGTCAGGTGGTGTTGGACATTGTTTTGATTTACTTTAATCCCTTTTTTGGGATTACTTTACTCTCTTAAATAAAACTAATCTAATTTTAAATTCAAATAATAAAACTATACTTTATAAGTGCCTTTGGAATTAATCTTGCATATAAAATCCTATATAAATTAATATGGATTAAAATATGAATACAACAGAAATAAATACAATAGAGAAGTTAAAAATATTAGTAAATAATAAAAACAATATCAACTCATCGTTAATTAATTTAATTTTAAAACAATATTTAAAAAAATAGAACTTAAACTATCTAGTTATATTTAACAAAAGCCTTTAATGCATTTCCCAATGCTCTTTTTCGGCTATTGCCAAAAGCTCTGAAAACCTCTTTATTCATAAAAATTTCTACTACATGCAAATTATTTCTATATTCAATATCTACTATTTGAGCTTTATCTCCAAAATATTCACTTAATATCATTTCATCTTTAGAGTTAGTAACTGAAATATTCATAATATACCCTTTCAGTTTTTCTTTATTTTATTAATAAATACTAAAGTAAAATTATTGTTTATTGACTAATTATAAAAATTAAGAATTGTATCAATAAGATTAAGGATCAATTAAAATAATGATCCTTAATTATATTAATTTATAAAAACTTTGTCTGTTTTTTAAGTTTGATTTATGTTGATCGAGAAGTGAAAAAATTGTTTTCCATATGATATTTATACAAATACCTAAAAATAGACCTAATAATACATTTGAATTGAATATCTCTCTTTGATTTATTATATTCAAAACTATTAGTATAACAGGTATACTCCAAACGAAAAAAATATTTCCCAAGAACTTAATCTTTGATGTTATTCCTAAATCAGACATGATTGCTCCTTTTACAAAATAAGAAGCTCATGAAGACTGTAGTCAAAACTATTAAGTGAAAATATAGTTTTGGCAACCCGACTATCTTCGTGAGACTCGTGGCTTTCCGTCCCTAAATCGCTTTAGGTTTGGCAACTCGTATTTCTACAATGAAATTATAGCAAAAAAAAATTATTTTAACAAGAAAATGATACTTTTCTGATACTGTTTAGATTATTATTATTTTTTTAGAATATTTTTGGCGACCCCAGTAAGATTCGAACTTACGTGTTCAGGAGGAAATCCTGACGTCCTTGGCCTCTAGACGATAGGGTCATAATAAGGTTGAAATTATAATTAAAACTTAATTGATTTACTCTTAAATACTAAATCAAATACTCTATTTTATCTATTCCTTCACTAAATAATGGAAATTCGAAAGTTTTAAGTTTATTTATAATCCCTTTTTGAGTTATAGTTTTCCCTTTTTCTTTCCTCTTTTCATCTCTACTAATTAATTCATTTAAAGGTGTCAAAAATAATACTACTTTTATATTATGTGTTTCTTTGAAATTTAATATCCACTCTCTTCTTGATTTTATTTTTAAATTTGGATTATCAACTATAATATCTCTATCTTTTATATTTTTTGCTTTTGATTCTAGTTCTTTTTCTAAATCTAAAAGTTCATTTTTTATGATTTTATTTTCGTCAGCTAAATCATATGCCTCATCATATGTGAATTTTCCATATTTTTTGCCTATTTGCAATGTAATATTATCTCTACTAATCAAATAGTATCTATTTTTATAGTTTTCAATCCAACTACTTTTGCCTGAACATGGAGGACCTACAATAATATATAAACTATAATCTTTTTCTTGTTTACTATTTTTTGGTTTATTATATTTTATTGTTTTTATAAAATTACATCTTTGCATAATTTTATTTTCATCATAATAGTGAGCTTTACTTTTATCAATTAACCTACCAAATAAATCACATTTAATATAATCTACTAAATCAGCTAATAATTCATCATCATATTTAAATTTTTCAACTATTTGTTTTAGGTTTGGGTCATTATATTTTAAATAATCAATCATAGTGTAGTGATAAGAGATAATTTTGAAAACTCTTATCTTATCGTTTAAAGTTAAATCAGTCAAAGTTAAAATTTCTAAACCTGCATATATAGAGACTCCCTCAAAATCTCCAAAAGAAACATATTCTTCTTCTTTGTCTATTTTTCTAGTATAAATTCTTCCTATATCGTGTAATAGTATTGCCCATTTTATTATTTTGGAAACATTAAATTTAACTGCTTGTAAATAAGCCAATGAGGTATGTGTCCAAACATTTTCTTCTAGATGATGTAGATTTAAATGATTCTTATGATGATAAGAACAATTTTTCATTTTTTCAACATAATCTGGAAAATTTTTAATAAACCATTTTATCTCTTCCAATATATCCCTTTTATAGTTAAGAGTTTAAAAACTCTTAACTATCATGATTAGTATCAACATAATCATCAAGTTCAATATTTGCAATCATATTACTTGAACTCTCTTCTAATGCTTTAAATGGATCATATTCCTCTTCTTGTTGTGTTTCCTCTTCTGCGTTAGCTTGGTTATCTAAAGGATTAATATTTTCATTAGCTGATGGTGTTTCCTCCTCACCTAATAAAGTTGAAATACTATTTTCAGCTTCATCATGAGTTAGCATATCTGCTAAATCTACATTGTCTAAATTAATCTCTTCTTCAACATCTATATCAACTTCGACAGCTGTTAATTCTTCAATATTATCAAGTTCTAATTCTATATCATCGTCATCTAACTGATATTCACTATCTTCTGATACATCTACAGTATCAGTAACAGCTATTGAATCATCTTGTATATCTGATATTTCATCAGATTCAGATACTGTTTCTTCAACAGAGTCTTCTTCTATATCATCAGATGTTTCATCTGCTGATGCTTCTTCACCTTCTACAATATCACTTGTTTCTTCAGTTGCCTCATTTGATGCTAAATCTTCTGATGAGATATTTAGTTCTTCAAAAGTGATTAAGAAGTCATCTCCAATTTCAGAAGCATCTATTGTTGCAATTACCACTCCATTTTGACTAAATGTTATAGTATCTCCGTCGTTAAATTCAAACTCTCCATTTTCATTTGTAACACCAGTAATACCTGAACTTGTTTCAAAAGTAATTCCTGCCTGTGGTTCTTTTCCAAGAGTAGCAGTTAGGATATCTTCACCAGTTTCTATAGTATCATTTGTATCTTCAGTTGTTGTTATAGAATCATCAACTCTTTCATCAAAATCACCCTCTTCCATATCTGCATATTCTTGTAACATTTGTTGAACATGTTCCATAGCTTCATTTTCATCAACATATGAACCACCAACACTTTCAACTAAACTTTGAACCTCTTCTTCACTAGCACTTCTTAAATCAATATTTGCATCAGCTAAAGAATCTCTCATCTCTTGAGTTATTACAATATTATCTCCACTATCTGAGTCTATAGATTGTAAAAATACTGCCATATTTTCTAGATATTCATCATTTAAGTCACTTCTATCTACATCTGCAATATCTTGTAAAAATGTTTTTCCACTCTCTATATCTTCTGAGGTTGCAACACCTAAAGTCACACCACCAACACTAAAGGTTACATCATCCCCTGCTCTAAAATTGAAATTACCATTTTCATCAGTAATACCTTTAACACCTGATGTAGTCTCATATTCAGCACCCTCTACAACACCATCAACAAGAACTGCTGTTTGTAGCTCTTCATCACCGCCATTTTCTTCTGTTGCAGTTGCAGATACAGTTATATGAATACTATCATTTGGATTATCAGATAATTGAGTATCACTAATAATTTTCAAACCATCAATTTGATCTGGGCTTAATTCTATAGAGCCATTAACTATTGTTAATTCATCACCATTACTATTTACAAGAGTACATCCTTCAGGGATACCATTTAATGCAAAAGAAGTGATTGATTCACTATTTGTATCAGAAACTTGGGCTTCTATATTTACATCATATTCATAACTTATAGATGATTCATCTCCTAAATGAGTAGAATCTCCTCCAAATTGAATATTTTCCACACTTCTTAATTCTGTAACTTCACCTGATTCATTATGTGTAACTGTTGTATTTCCCCATCCTTCATTGATAGTGTATTCACTTTCATCACCTTTGAATATTACTGTATCATTTCCTGAACCACCATTTACAACTCTCCAATTATTTCCTATTGATATAGTGTCATCCCCTGAACCACCATTGATTGTACTCCAAAATTCTGATGAATCCCCTACATCTAAATTGTCATTACCTGAACCTAAATCAATCTCAGAAAAACCATTTCCAGCAACAATAGTATCATCTCCACTTCCAGCATTTATATTAGAAAATATACTATCAGTATCTCCAATTTGTGCAGTATCATTTCCACTACCTAAGTTAACACTATTCCAGTTATTACCAGCAACAATATTATCATTACCACTTCCAGTATTTATCGTAGAATATCCATCATCTGCATTTCCTATTATTGCATTATCATCACCACTATTTAAATAGTTATCACCTATTTCTACATTATCACTACCACTTGTACCATTATAAGTATCCCAACGATTTGAACCATCTCCAATATCAGTTGAATTTGACATATCTGGACTCGTTATGTTACTTTCTTCTCCTGTTACAACTTCTTCACCTAAGCCTACATTTATAATTGGTGATTCTGCTGTTGTATCTTCATTTTCTGAATTATCATGTGAACCTTTTGAGTCATTATCTCTTGAATCTTTGTCTCTTGAATCTTTGTCTTTTGAATCTTTGTCTTTTGAATGTTTACCTTTTGAGTCATCATCTTTTGAATCTTTATCTTTTGAATCTTTATCTTTTGAATCTTTATCTTTTGAATCTTTATCTTTTGAATCTTTGTCTTTTGAATCTTTATCAGATTCACTTGATGAATTATTTTCATCCTCAACAATAATTTCATCTTCTGATGGAAGACTTCTATTTGATATAGGAAGTTCTGAACCTTCAATAGAAATCTCAGCACTATCAGTTGAAGTTATACTATGTCCATTGCTATCTGTTGCTGTTGCTGTAGCAGTAATCTCAAAATCTCCACTAACTGCACCAGGAACATTCATAGTTAAAGTTCCATTGAAACTACTTCCATCAACATCTAAGCTCCAAGAACCATCACCATTATTTGTACCTTCACTAAGTGTTGCTCCCTCTGGTACTCCATTTATTGTTACAGATAAAGATTCACTACCATCTAAATCAGCTAAAGAAGCTGAAATATCAATATTATATATATCTCCTGATACTTCACCTGAATCATCAGTTGCAAGTTGATTAACTTTTATTTCATGAATAAGGAAATCATCTCCTGAACCAGCTGCTGAAAATACTACTTCATCAAAGGCTTCATTACCACCAGCATTTAATGTATATATATCATCAACACCATCTGAACCACCAGTTATAGTTTGCGTATCAATCAATTGATCATCTTTATAAAACTCAATTTTTACTGTTTCTGAAGAGTTTTGCCATGCAAATGATACATCAATACTTGATGCATCATTATCTAAATCGATTTGTATTTTTTCAGAAGCACCTAATCTATCGTTATAACCAATCTCAGAATTAGCTCCACTTGCATTACCAGCAACACCAAAACCATCATGATCGGTATTAGATACTGTTGATATAGTTGATTCATTTCCATCTGCACCAATTGCAGTTATTGTAAACCCTTTAGAAGTATCATTTGCATTTGTATCATCTATAGTTGTTTCTTTTGTTATCTCAATATTAACATTAGGAGCATCAGCTACAGCTGTTACATCAATAGTTGCAGTTGCAGAATCAGTTTGGGTTCCATCACTTACCGTAAAACTAATTGGTAAATCATCTCCTGCATAATCAGCTGTTGGTGTAAAAGTAAATGTACCATCACCATTATCGTTAATTGTTCCATACTGAGGATCAATACTTACAGAAGTAATACTTAAATCATCACCATTTGCATCACTACTATTTGCTAATAAATCATCAGCACTAAACGTAATTGAAGTATCTTCTAAAGTAGCTCCCAAGTCTACATCTTCTGCCTCTGGTCCAACATTTAAATCTATATCATGAGTTGATGTTGTAGTTGAGACAACAGTATTTCCTACTGCATCTTGAGATGTCACACTTACATCAAATTCTGTATCAGCAGCCAAATAAATCACTTCCTGATACATCTACACTCCATGAACCATCCTCTTGAACTACTGTTGAATAATCATTTCCATTTATAGTTAAATTAACTTCATCACCACTACTAATATCTCCACCTGTTGCATTACCACTTACAGTTATTGTTTGGTCAACTTCATCGGCACTTATTAAATCATCACTTGTAATATCATTTACTGTTACAGTTCCTGCATCTGCACTTGTATCTGCATCTAGTGCTGTTGCACTAGCTTCCCCTGATTCATTACCTGCATCATCTGAAAGTTTTGCAGTTACTGTTGAAGATGGATCAATATCTATTGTAACACCATTCTCAATATCATCAGCTGTTAGTATAACTTGACTCTCAACACCATCAACGCTATAAGTTAATGTATCCCCTACATTTGAACCTTCTACATCTATTGTTGCTTGAACTGTACCATCTGAACCTAATTCTTGGGCATTATAAACATCATCACCATTTATATCAGCTGCTTCGATTGTAATAGTTGGTTCACCTATAGTAGTATCTTTTACACTGATATTTAACTCAGCACTACTTCCAGTATTTGTAGTATATTCAATAGAAGGCGCTTCTCCTGTAAAATTTTCTGCTGGTGAGAAAGAATATGAACCATCTTCATTTAATGTAATAGTTCCTGTATTTGGTATCTCTACACTCTCTCCTGCACTATATACAGTATCATCACCTTCAACTTTAAATGATTGTACTGATAATTCATTGTCTACGTCTGTATCATTTGATAATACATTTCCAATAGCAACTGTACTTTCATCTATCACTTGAACATCATCTTCTGTAACTGTTGCATCATCTCTACCATTAACACCATATTTTACTGTTCTTGTATAAGAATTACCTGCTGCATCAGTAACTGTATAAGAGAAAGTATCTTGTCCTAACTCCCCCTCACCTAAAGCTTGTGTATCTGGACCATTGTTTACTTTATATGAAAATGAATTATCTTCATTAAGAGTAAATGTTCCATAAGTTCCTTCATGAACCCCTACTCCATCAGTTACAACAGCACTTTCTTCATCAAATACTAAAATATTACTTCCACCAGAACCACTTTGTCCATAGTCTTCATAATAATAGTTAGATTCTCTATCTCCAAGAACATTTTCTATAGTAGTATCAACTGTAATATCTTGTGTTGTTTCACTTGTATTACCTACATCATCAGTAGCTCTTATAACTAAAGTTTGTGAACCTTCTGCTAATTCAGTTGTAGTTATTTCATAATTACCTTCTGCATCTGATTGAGTTTCACCTACTTTATTACCATTTTTATCAAATATCTCTACTTTTACATTAGAATCAGTTTGTCCAACAATTGTTGGTGTAGTATCAGAAGTGATATTATCCTCTTTACCTCCTACTAGTCCCTCTCTAGTAGTGTCACTTTCATCTGTAATATCAGCTGTAACATTAGCAATAGTTGTATCTACGCTTATATCTCTACTTGCTTCACTTGTAACACTATTTCCTGCTGCATCTGTTGATAATACATCTACTTCTACACTATTATCTGCTAATAAATCTGATGTTGCTACATCTACTGTGTATGTTCCATCTTCACCTA
>QKDL01000075.1 GCA_003252105.1 Arcobacter sp. | reverse complement strand
GTCAAAGAATAATTTATAATATATTTAGATATTATTTTATAAAGGAGACTTTTATGAAATATATTTTTATATCATTATTATTAACTCTCAATGTTTTAAATGCTTCATCTTCGGAAGAACTCTACCAAAAATCTAAATTATTTTTACAAATTAAAGAAGGAAAAAAAGATTTTAATTATTCGGAACTAATGGATATTATGTATGTAAAAGGTATGTATACTGCATCATTAGAGGTAATACAATTTTATCAAATATATGATCCTAGAAATAAAGAAAATTATAGTCCTGTATTATGCTTATTTGATGTAACACCTTATCTTCTTGCAAAAACATTAATTAGTGAGGTTGATAAAAATCCATTATTGCTTAAAGAGGAAATAGGTAGCGTTTTAATTACTGATATATTATTTAATAAATTTAGGTGTAATAAATGAAATTCATATTAACTTTTACACTTCTATTTACTGTATTATTTTCAAAAGAAATAAAAATAACAGATGAATTTGTAAGAGTATGGGCAACAGAAGTTGCAGAAGGGCTACCAATAAAACTAAATAGATACTCTACAATAGTATCTCTTGGAAAAGTAAATAAATCTATTTTATTTAATTATGTAACAAATGTAAAAGGTCTTAATCAAAAAGCAATCGATCAAAGAAAAAAAATTTATGATGCTGAATGGTGTAATGAAGATATCTTAGCTGCAATACTTAAAGCAGGTTATGAGATAGAGAGTATTTATTATGGACAAACTCAAAATAAACTAGCTACAAATAAAACTACATATAATGACTGCATCCATTGGGATATTTCAGATAAATACAATAAGTATTTATATTCTCTTACTGATGAAGAATCAAAATATTATTATAAAAATGTAAAAGATAAAAGATTTGAATTTCAAAGAAAAGCTAGAAGTTATGATATCGGAATAAAAGATGAAGATATTAAATAAATACTTATTACCTACATAAAACATACGTTTAAAATATGTTTAAAGTATTTTTATATAAAATCTCTTTTAAGGAGATTTTCAATGTTAAAACCAAAACTAAAAGTTATATCCGTAGCTCACCAAAAAGGTGGAGTAGCAAAAACCACTACTGTTTGTAATTTAGCAGTAGAACTAAGCAAATTGTTTAATGTTACTGTTTTAGATTTAGATCCACAAAAACACACTACAAAATTTAATAATAGAAGAGATCAACCTTATAAAATGAAAGATATCAAAAATGATAAAGAATTGATATCACATTTACAAAATGATGATGATCTTACTATTATAGATTTAGGTGGTTATGATTCATCTTTAGCTAGAACTGCATTATTATTAACTGATCTAGTTATTACTCCTTTATGTGATTCATCTTATGAATTGGATGGATTAGTAGATTTTAATAAGATCATAAATAAGATAGTAGAAAAACAACCAGGTATAAAATGTAAAGTTCTTATAAATCGTGTTCACCATGCAGATAAAATCACTTATGCAAATATAAAAGCCTGGACAGATAAAGATAGCAATCACTTTGATATCTATCAAACTGTAATTCCTTCAAACAGTAAATATAAATTGATGCTAAGTGAAGGTAAGAGCATAACTGAACTTACATCAGGAACACCAGCTATTATATTTAATAAGTTGGTAAATGAAATAATAGAAGATATAAAAGGATAAAAATTATGGCAAAGAATAAATTTGATATTTTAGAAGATGATGCTAAAGATGTTGTAGCAGCAGCTGCACTAAAAGAGAATAAAAACGATGATGATGGAAAAGAGACAATTAATTTAACTGCTGTACCAAAAAAGTTGTTAAATGCTTTAAGAGATAATAAAAAAAATGGAACTGGTGAAGCTCCAGTAACATTTATAAAAAGAGCAGCTATGAAGTTGGCAAAAGAAGAGGGGATATTATAATGACTGAAATACAAGAAATTAGAGTTAAGATTTTAGATGAAGCTTCAAGGAGAATGAAATATCAAGATTACAACGATTTACTTTTTGGAGATAGGGATGAATTGGTAAAGTTATATAAAACTAAATCAGAATGGGAAAAAAAATTAAAATCAAAGTATATAGGGCGATATAATTTAAGTGAAGATCAAAAAAGAGAAAATGAGCTAATAGATGAAGAAAACAAGAGAATAAAAGAAACTTATATTAAACCTTTGGATTTTAAAATAAGTCTTTTAGAAGTTGAAATGGTTTTATTTGAAGGCATCTTTCAAATAAAAGAAGATATAGAAGATATACATAAGAGAGTTTATCCTCCAGAACTAAATACAAATCTTTAGATAAGTGGGTTAAACTTGTTCCAGCTTGTCTGGAACATCCTTATTATTTCCTACACTACAAAACTACCTAATCCTTATTTACATAATAATAACAAGCCCGAAGGCGCACCAGGGCGAAGCCAGGCGCGAGGAGCGCTCATTGATCTATTCTATATTAACAAGCTCTAAGCCCTAAAACCTTAGAATACCAAAACGATTAGTGAGATTAGACAAATTCAAGCATGAGACAAAGTCAAAATACTACGGTTTGGGACAGTTCGGAGGGATACTCCAGTTTTTTATCCCATCCCATGCAATTTTTTAAGGTTAGCGCAAAAATGATGTAAGCTTAAACGAAATAATTAAAATAACTAAATATTGGCATAAATCTAAACACTTTAAGTTTTATTGAAAAAATCATAAACTTAAACGATGAAGTACCATAAAATCGAGCTTTAAGTTTTGACTATTTAATCTATATTCTTAAATAAATAAACTTAAATAGCTATAGGCACGTATTGGTGGTATGTATAGAGGTATTTAAAAAAAATGCTAGAGTTTGGTAATTTTAATTTCCAAAACTAAATATGATAAACTTAATCTATATGTACAGTTACATATATAGATAAAATAACTTTTTAATTGGATGATAAATAGGGTGGCTATGTCAGAGTTAGAAGAAAAAAAGGGGGAGGGTATGTACCCCATTCGAGAATCTAGTATATACATAGGTTTCATACTTTCAGATATAAAATTTAAAATTTTTAAAATTTATATTTTTAATTTTTATGATATCTTTAAATAATCAAAAAAATGGCTCAATGACTTATAAATTAATCGAAAAATACTCCAACGTCTTAGGG
Organism: Arcobacter sp.; assembly: GCA_003252105.1. Lineage (GTDB taxonomy): Bacteria > Campylobacterota > Campylobacteria > Campylobacterales > Arcobacteraceae > Halarcobacter. The sequence continues at coordinate 30,888 of QKDL01000075.1, read as the reverse complement.
CTTAGGAGGGTAGAGCCAAAAGTTTTAGAGCTTGTCTGGTAAGTTGTATTTTTTTGGTTTAGATTTTTTTCTTATTTTAATTTCATTTTTAATCAATATATATAAAATGAATCCAACTATTAGTATAAGATGTATAAGTATAGTTTTTATATTTGATCCTTTAAAAAAGATGCTTATTTTCTATTAGTCTGCTAAATGGTAAAGCTCGTCCTATTTACTAATAAGCATCTTCTACATGAATTTATATTAAGATCTAAATGTAGATGCACCTGTGCGAAAATTATAAAAAGGCTTCCTAATTTAAAAGAGTAACTTACCTAAATATAGTTTACTTCATATATTTATATTTTTTTACTCTCCTTTAATTTCCTTGCTGCATTTGGAAAAACAAAAATTTTTTCATACTTAAATTTCAATGCTCGTTCTTGCTCTTCGTAATAGTAATCTTCTTTTCTCATAAAATCCCCTTTTAAAATATTTAAAACATACGTTTTAGATATATATTAGATATTTAATATATATCTAAAATGTATTACCAGGTTGATTCTTCCTCTTCTTGATATTCATCCATTTCGAAAGTACGACCAGCTATAAATCCTAATTGGTAGGCTAGGGTGTCTATTAGGTTATCTATTCCCTCTACTTCTATATCAAAAGCTAATAATTCAGCGATTAATTTATCTGTATTTGGATCTTTTCTATTGAAATATATTTTTCCAGCTAAAAAAAGTGGTTGTAGGTCTGATATTCTTATATTTTTATCTATTCCACCATGTGTCATAGGTTCAACTGGAACATTTATACCAGTTGCTTTTTGAGCTTCATCTATTGTATAAAAGAACTCGTTTTGCATCCCTCCAGATTCTATACCCATTCTTTTAAATTCAAACTCTTTATATGATTTGATGATATTTACTGATTTATCAAATGGTGTCCATTTTCCACATTTGATATCTAAGATATACATATTGTTTTTTGTATCGTAGGCGCAAGTTATAACTACACTATCATCGTTTGCCCTTTTAGATTTAGATCCTTTTAGTTTTGTAGATCCTTGATCTTTTGTTGCATATCTAATAGTATTTTTGATATCTATTTTTGTACCATCTTCTAAAATAATTGCTTTAGGTCTTACGATTTGTTCTTTTCTTTCTTCTAAAGCATTTTTAAAATCTATATATTCTACATTGTCAATATCATATTCTAAGCCATTGAAATATTTAAAATAGCTTTCTTTAAAAAGTCTGCTCTCTTCTGCTTGAGCTACACATAAATACTCCTGGTAAAATAGTTTTGATTGATTTTTTCTAACCCATGAATCCCTTATATCTTCTATTGATTCTATTTGAACTTTTGCACCAGTTAAACAGTAGATCTCTTTTTCTTTTTTTCTTGCTTCTTTTTTTGTAAGAGGAAAACGATCTGGCCAGGCGCTTTTACCATTTCGTATAATTGGAACTAGCTTTGTTTCCCATTCGGGATATTTATCATCTTTATTTGTAATGATCTTATTTAGTAATGAATCTTCATGTAAAATAGTACCAATAAAGATAACTCTACCAGTTGGCCCTAAAGATGGTAAACAGTCTCCAGTAAACCACTCTTCCAATTTTGTTCTATTATCTCTTGATCTAATAGCATAAACACCAACTTTAGATTCGATATCATCATAAATTTGTAATGAAGGTCTAGCAAATTCATAAGATCCACCTCTTGGATCTTGACCAGCTCCAAAAACTTCAACATAGCATTTAAACTCACCATCTATAATAACTTCTATAGCATCGTCTCTCCAGATACTACCTTTTCTTATATCGTAGCCTTTTCTCATGGCTTCTGTTATCATAGTTTTTACATCACTTAAAAATTTAATAGCTTTTGCTTGAGTAGCCGAAAATATTTGGATATACCTTTCATGTTGATAAAAGATATAGCTAAACATTCCTATTTTATTTACATTTGTAGTTTTACCACCACCTCTAAACATAACTATAGCTTTATATTTTCCAGATCCGAAAACAAACTCTAAAAGTTCTATATGAACTCTTGGTGTTTTGTTTTCAAAAATTGCTGGAGCTATATGTTTAGAAGTTTTTATAGCTAATAGTGGATTTATACTCATTAGTTCACTTTTAAAAATTTTGATACAAAAATTGATTCTGGTATTTGAGTATCTTCTTGAGGTTTTTCAAATTCAGTTAATATCTCATCTATTATTTGAGAACTAACAGTAACAACTGGTGGAGAGTTACTTATCATATTAAAATCTCTTAATGTAGATATCTCTTTGTTTTTAAGTTCTATGATCTGTTTTAAAGATTCTATTACGTCTGCTTTATCTTTATTTACCTCTTTAAAAAGTGTGATTTGATCTAAGTATTGTTTTAATTCTTTTGCATCATGATCATATTGTGTCATTAGTGCATTTGCAAACCAGGTAGTCATAAAATCTATATCTATTTTGATATCGTTTTTTTCTACAGTTTTTATAAACTCTTCTGCCCATTCTCTAGCATCTGTAGAAGTTAATATTTTTTCAGACATTTTAATTACCTCCACTAAGAATAAAAAATAAAGCAGCTGCTATAGCTATTAAAAATGGATATTCCTCTTTTTGGATTTTGTCTATTTTGAAAATAGTTTTTATTTTTCTTGCTGCACCTGGCTTAAAGTTATAATCACTCTTGCTATTTATTGTTTTCATTTAATCTCCTTTAAAAATGAAGTTATTTAAAGCTGCATATATTAAAAAGATATATACTGCTAAAACTATTATTGTTTTTACTGTTACATCTAGATAATCTGGTTCTGTCAATTTTTACCTCCTTCTTTTACTTAATTTATATTCTTTTGCTAGAGCTGCTATAGTTCCTGGATGACATTCAAAAATTAAGGCGCACTCTTTAGCTGTTTTATTTTGTGTTATATAGTGATATTCAAAAGTTTTTTTAGATGGTTTTTTATAATTAAAAACTTGTAATTTTCTATCAATAGTTCCTCTTCTTTTTACTACTTCTATAGTGGCTGCTTCAAATCCTTTAAAAGCCCAAAAGTAACCTTTTGATAATCCACCAGTTTTAATAGCACTTCTTACTTTTTCTCTATTGAAGCCTTCTCTATTTACTGCACCTTGTGAGCTAAATTCTTTTATTACTTTAAGTGTTTTTGGGCATATTTGTACTATAGGTTTTGCGTGGGGTTGGTTTTGTCTTTTTTCTCTTTCTTTTTTAGACATAATTTCTCCCTTATGGCCACTTTTTAGTTTTATGCCATTTTGTTTTTTTTGTAGTCCTAATCTTTTAATCTCTTTATATACCCAATTTTCTGGTACGTTTAATTCCTCTGCAATTTCTAAAGTAGTTTTTTGTCTAGCCCAATATTCAGTCATAATAAAATTAGCTGTTAATGGTTCTCTTTGTTCAAAAGGAACATATTCATTTTTACTCATCATCTATCTCCACATCTATAGGCTCTTCTATTTGTAGTTCTATCTCTTCAAACTCTTTTAGTAACTCTGCACTTGTAAGTTTACCTCCTCCAGTAGCAGCTAATCTATCAAGTAATTTATCTTCTCTATTTGTTGTGAGAACCAACAGATCTTTAATAATTTTCATTCGATCTTTATCTATTTTGTAACCTTTTGCCAAATCTATTTTTACATCATCAATAAAACATCTTGCTACATAATATAGATCATCTGTTAGCTCTCCATTTACTTTAAATCTATCTGCGATATCTTGAGTTGATTTACTTTTAACTTCATTAGCTAATACTCCTGGTTTATCTTTATTTAGATATGCTAATTGGATCTGTTTGTCTAGTCTCTCTTTGAATTTAAAAATTTTTACCCATCTTTCTACTTGACTTTTTGAGCAGTTTTCAAAATCTTCGCTATATAATTGATCTGATATCTTTTGATAAGATTTTGGTTTAAATCCGTTATCTTCTGTTGCTGATTCTAGATAAATATCTAAAGCTCTTCTTTGGTTGTCCTCTTGTGGATCTAAAAATACTATTTCATTTTCTACCATCTATAACCAGCCTTTCCATATTTGCTCCAGTTTGATATAACTTTATAGTTTCCTTCTTTTAGCTCTCCAAATTTTTCTAATAAGAATTTTCTAGCTTCAAAGTTATAATCGAAGTTGTGAATCTCTGTATTTCCTTTTGGAGTATGAATCAAAAGCCTGGTTTCTAAACCTACTAGCTTTTTAGATATTTTATTTCTTCCATACCCTTTTACATGGATTTCTACTTCGTGGATTTTTTTCATCTTATAAACCTAATTGATATCTTCTAAGTTCTCTAAATGCTTTTGCTAAAACTATCCATCTTCCCTCAAAATAAAACTTTTCTATATTGTTTATATTGATGTAGTTTGTTATCCTGGCATGAATGTTAGAGCTACCACTTTTTTTATATAATTTTTCAAATATTTCTTTTGAAACTATTGTGTATGATTTCATTTAATTTCCATCCTAAAATCTCCTTTTTTTCTTCTGTCTCAACTGTCTCAACTGTCACAGACTTAATAATAAATATGTGACACTAAAAATCTTTCGATTTTATGGTAGTTTAAAAGACTACTGTCTTAGTGTCACATATCTTTTTTCACTTTTTTATTTTCAAAAAACAAATTTATAAAAACAAAAAAGAAAAAAAATAAAACCTAATACGGGGCAAAAAAGGTGTGACGTTAAGCCAACACACTTATAAGCCCCATAAAAAGGTTTATTTTCTGGCTCAACAGTTGTGAGACACCGTTGAGCCACTAAGCCACCTATAAATTACTCTTTAACCTCCTCTTTTAGGCTTATCTCTTTAGTTTCGATATCATAATTTATATGATTAGTTGAAACATCTGCCTTATCATATTTGATTGATTCGATATCTGTTTTGTTACAAAAAATACCTTTGATAAATCTAGGTCTTTCTCCTACATTGTCAGTTAAAAGTTTATGTTTTGCTTCATTCATTCTTAGTTGAACGGTCTCTAGTTCTATTCCTATTTCATCGTTTAATCTAGTCCAGAATTTTTGTTCACTTAGTGGATGGTGTCCTTTTTCGTTTGAATATTCCTTATAGTGTTGATATAGGTATTTTTTAGGGATCATGTTTTGAGTGTCAATCTCTAAGCAGTCTTTTACATATCTTCTTAGTGGCGAAACTTCATCTTTGTAAGCTTCTAGATCTCTTATCATATTTTCAGATTTTGTGAATCTTCCATTTTTGATAAGTATGTTTAGCGATTTTAGTGCTTTATTTAAAATACCTGGTTTCTCATCATCAAATCTTTTTGATAGACCTCTGATTTTTTCGTCATCACCTATTTGTACATTGAAGTTTAAAAATAGTGTTCTTCTAAATACTGCTGCATCCATACCATTGGTAGGTTTATCATTTACTGCAAACCAAAGTTTTGGTTTTGCTTTTGAATCCATTTCATAAGGATCTCTCATCTTTGGGTTTATCTCTAAACTATCTTCTGGAGATACTATGTTTTTTAGCTTTTGAAGTTGGCCTTTATTTAAACCTTTGGTATCTATCTCACTTCCCATGTTTATGATCTTATTGTTTAGTGAGTGCAGTTGGTGACCTTCGAAGTCTTGCAGTTGTAGATTTGATACGTTTTCTTTTCCAAAAAAAGATTTAACGATATCTATAATTACTGATTTTCCATTTGATCCAGATTTTCCATATAGAATAATAAAAGCTTCATAATCATGGCTTGGTAAAAAGCAGTAGCCTATATACTCTAATAAAGTTTGTTGATCTTTTTTATCTGGTAGAACTCTATCTAGGAACTTATCAAACTTAGGGCAAGTAGCACTTTTATCATAAGGAAAATGTAAAATATTTGTAGCTGCATCTTTTTTAGTATGAAAGTTTTTAAAGGTAACTTTTCCTTTGTTACTTATAAATAAAGTACCATTTGAAAAGTTTAAAACTCTTTTATTTTTTTGAAGTTTTTTTATACCGGCTAAATTGTCTGCACCCATGTATAAGTTTTTGATAACTTTGTTTACATTTTCCTCTAAGATTTTCATCTTATCTACATGAGCTAAAGGCATCCAATACTTTAAAATAAAACCTTCTAAGTTATGTTCTTCCTCTCCAATATCTTCATAATGAGTACCAGTCCAAACATATAATTTACTATTGAACTTGCCAAAGGTATTATCAGTATGTCTACACATAGCTTCAAAAGCAGCTACGATATCATAAAGTTTATTTTGTGAATAGTGTTCATGAAGTTTTTTATATTGTTTAAACATAGCATCAAACATATTTATAAGTTCATCTATATCTTTTTCTTTTTCTTCTGCAAATTTTGGTAGAACTTCCTGGAGTATTGCTTTTTTTGCATCGGTAAAATTATCTTCTTGTTTTTTTGCTGAAAAAGCTTTGTAAAATTCTTCTAAACCTTTGATATCTTTTGCACCTTTTGGATTAAAAATATTGATTGGTTCTCCATGAGCATTGGTTCTTAACCACTCTTTTTTTATATCTAAAAATGTTTTTATAGGTTGATTAAAGTAGTATTCTTTTAAATTTAGACCTGTAAACTCTTCGATATCTTCAATTTTTGAAGTAGTAAGTTTATAACTTGAGTAAGCTATAGCATGAAAGATATCTTCTTTTGATTTAAAAAGTTTATCTTTTAAAAAGTCTGATATATCGTATTTGTTTTCAAAAGCTGAATTTATGTCATAAAAAAGAGTAACATAACATTCGTTAGTTATTTGTGATATCTCATGAAATCTTTTTACAGAATCTAAATATCCTGCGTTGTCATGATCAAACCAGATATATACTTTTCTATTTCTAAGTAGTTCTAGGTAATCAGTCCAGGGATTAGTTACACCACCTAAAGTTAGTACGTTTATTCCATAACTTAAAAGGTTAAGGGCATCTTTTTCGCCTTCACAGATTATAACCGGTTCTTGCTCATCAAAAGTTTTAAAATAATCAAAAGGAAAAGGATAAATTTTGCAGTTGTAAGCAGATATCCATTTACCATTTACTCTAGTTGGTAAGTGTTTTTTGTTTTCTTCATCATAAACATATTTTGTTTTATGTTTGATGTTATAAACAGTTCCGTCTAAAGTTCTATTTAAAATACAAAATGAGTTATGAGTTTTTTCATCATATCCTAAATATAGTTCGGACCAGTCTAATAATATTTTTGAAGTTGATTTAAAATTGTCCTGATCTGGAATTTGTATAAAAGTATCTTCGATAAATTTGTTTAGATCTTTATCCTCAAATAGTTTATTTTGGAAAGTTGATGAAAACAAGGGAGCATCTTTTTTCATTTTAGCAGCAGCTATTTTTAAATCATTTTCTAACTGCTGTTGTGTTTTTTGTTTTTTCTCTTCTCTTTCTTGATCTAATTTTTTTTGTTTTTCTTCTAAAGCTTTTTTTTCTTCCTCTGTAAGAGGTTTAACATCTTGTGTTCTTTGATATGGAATTTTTAAGTTATCTAATATGATTTTACAAGCTTCTACTTTTGGATGTTCTCTACTTTTTAGGCCTTCTTTTTGTACAACAAAATTTATAAGATCGCCTTTTGCTTCACATACAAAACATCTAACAGTATTTGTTTTTTTGTTGTAGCTAAGATTAGGTTTATCTTCACTATCACCATGAAAGGGGCATAGGGTTTTATTTCTTTTCCATTCCATACCGTAAAATTGAGATAGATACTCTTTCATATCTATTTCATGATTTTTTATTATTTGAAAAACATCATTAGTCATATTTTAGATCACTTTCATTTATTAGGCTATTTTGAGAAATATATTTTTTAAGAAGGTCTATTATTCTTATAGCTTTTGCAATTTGTTTAAATCTATATCTATAAAAATATTTTTGTAGAGTTTCTTTTTTTATTTTATTTTTTGAAAGTTTTGAAAGTTCACTACATAAGTTGTTTTCTGTTTTTGCAATGATTAAGGCTTTTTGTCTTAGTCTGTCTAGATCTTCTTTTAATGGAGCTTCATAATCTGCTCTCATAAAAAGTTTACCATTGACAATTTTAAAACGTAAATAGTTGTAATCAGTTTTTCTGTAGATCAATCTTTTTAGATCTTCTACATTTTTGCCTTCAATAGCTGCAACTGATTCTATACTTATAAAATCTGAATCACTCATACTCGCGCCTTTTTTATTCACTTTGAAAACCTATTAACCTTCAAAGGCGCACGAAGGATAATAGGCTTCCAAAATGAATTTTCGATACAAATTTCATGAAAATCTGTTATAATTCAATAATTTTCATACTTTCGTAGTAAAATTAATACTTAATTGAATCTTAGTATTAAAAAACTTACAAAAGTATTAAAAACAATACGAGGAATTTTAAAATGAGAAAAGATACTGCAAAAAGATTTAAGAGATTTACGCAAGATGTATGTTCTAAATACTCTGAAATTTCGGATAAGATGCCTAACTTTTCAGAGCAACAAATAAAAGATATGGCGAATGGTAATAAAAAAATTACTCCCGAAATAGCAGTAGAGTTTGAAGAGAAATATTTTTTAAATGCTACTTGGCTAATTTTTGGTAGGGGGGATATGTATATTCCAAAATTTGATTTAGGTATTGAAAATAATACCAAAGATATGACAAATGAAGAAATTTTAGAAACATTAGAAAAAAGAGAACAAAATATAGAATCCATACGTAAAGAGATACAAGAACTTAAAAATAAAATAACTAAGTAGATAATATATAAAAATCCGTTAATATATTATAAATATATATATTAAAGGTTTTTATATGCTAAGTAATGAAAGTTTAATATCACTTATTTCTACAATTTTAATTTTTCTTATAATCATTGTAGTTTTTATCGTGCTTATACTTTATCGTTTGAGAAAAATTAAACCAAAAAAAGAAAAAGAGAGTATTAGAACTGGTGAAGAAAAAGCCTATCTTTTAGTATTTGTATTTTTTATTATTGGTTACTATAGTATAAATTTTAATAGTAGGGAAATTGAAACACAAGAGGAGATATCTGCTTATTTAGATATCTCCTCTTTTATTGAAATAAAAAGATATTATGATATGAACGATTACGATATCTCTTTTATAACAAAATCAAAATCTTATATATATGCTGGAGCAAAAGAGAAAAGTTTTTTTTCTTTTGGTATAGATGAAAGGTATGATAAATTTACCTTAGATGGTAGATATATAAAAACTATTAAATGGAAATCTATCCCAAAAACTGCAATAGCTGATTATGACAAAGTGATGGGAATACTTGTTGATAATTCATGGTAAATATTAGGATATTTTAGAACTAATTTTTTTTATATCAAGACTTGAAAAAGATATTTTAAAAATATGTAAAGAATATAATATAAGTATTTAAAACATACGTTTTAAAAAAATCAAAATCTTAGGACAAAAAAGTAAAACTTATAAGTCATAATCATTCTTTTATCAAAAAAAAGGATGATTATGTCAGCTCAACCAAACGATTTAAGTCGATACACCTCTTTATTTGCTGCGCAAAATATTTATAAAAATGAATGGGAAAAAAACGAAAGGCTTTATAATAATCGCTTTGCAGATGAAGAATGGAAAAGATTAAAAAAGAAAAGAAGATCTAGAATCTTTATCCCAACTATCCAAAATACTGTAGATATCATTGAATCTATTTTTTCAACTGCTTTTTTTAGTGCTGGATGCCCTATAGAGATTTTGGGTAATGATCCAGAAGAGGTAAGAAGATTAAATTTAATTGTAAAAGAGTATTACGATAAATTAAAACCTCAATCTGAACTGGTGAAAGCTTTTAGATCTGCTTTACTTTTTCGAGTTGGGATTACTGCTACATATTGGGATAATCAAAAAAATAGAGTTATAACTAGACAAATTCCAGTTACTGATCTAGCCTTTGATGATGAAGCAGTAAATCTAGAAGATATAGAGGACTTTGCTTATACCTCTACTGAATCTGTTAGAAAAATTAAAAATAAAATCAAAAACAAAATATATAATCAATCTGGTCTTAGTTCCAAACTAAATTTAGATGATGAAAATACAAAAAGATATGAAAGAAAACACTACTATAGCTTAACTCAAAGAGGCAAACTTCTAGAAAAAATATATATCAAAAATGTTTTAGTACATAAACAGATACTCAAAAAAAATCCTTTTCAATATGGATTCGCTATTTCAGAGTTAGCAAGTGTTGATAAGAGCAAAAGAGAAAATCAGATTTTAGCTTATGGTGGAAACTTTATAAATAAAGTTGAAAATCTAGCTAAAGAGCTGAATCAAAAAAGAAATTTAAAAAATGATTTACAAGAGAAGATTTTAAATCCAGATGTTTTTTTAGGTGATGATGCAAAAGTAGATCCACGAGATTTAACTTTCGGACATGGTAAAGGTATTAGAGTAAAAGGAAAACTATCAGAGATAAAAGAGAGACAAGTACCTGGAGAATATTCACTTACTCAAGATACTCAACTTATAAGAAATGATCTTAGAGAATCTTCTGGAGTAAACTCTATGCTTGAAGGGCATACGGGAGCAAGTGATAGACGAAGTCAAAAAGCACTAGCTACTATAAACTCTAATTCATCTATGAGAATACAACAAATGATATCTTTAATGAATGAGACATTGTTTGAGCATTGGGCTAAAACTTGGGTTTACCTGGTGTTAAAAAATGCCGATGATGCAGTAATAAATAAAATAACTGGTGTAGAGTTGCCTTTTGGTCCAAAAGGAAATAGAAAAAATTTAGAATACTCAATAAAAATAAACTTTGGAACTACAATAGAAAAAGAAGCTTCAATATCTGATCTTATAAATGTAATACAAATGTTAGCTCCTGATCAAAGAATAAATCCAAAAGTCAAAGACTATATTGTAAAAAAATTCTTAAATCTTAGATTAGGTGATGATATCAATCTAAACAATTTATTTACAGAAGAAATCCCAACACAAGAGGAGGAGCAAACAGATAATACACCACAAAAAACAAATAGTGTTGCAATGCTCTAGGCTTAAAAAGTTTGGACATTTTTGTTAAAAGTAAAGGTTAAAATTATGATGTTTAATAAAAAAATAAAGGAGATAGAATGTCAAATGTAGAAGATCTTGGAAAAGTTAGCGAGATCCATGTATCTGGTATGGCTGAAACAGATAAAGGTCATAGATTTGCAAAACAAATAAAAGGTGTTCCAGTTAAAAAAGGTGAACAAATTGTAAGAGATAATGGTGTGGTATGTGTCGCAACTGCTGATCATAAAAAGATTTTAAAAGCAGCAGAAAAAGCAGAAGCAGAAAAAGCTACTACTAAAACAAAAAATGTAGGTGATAAAGATGCAGCAGCTAAAGCAAATGATGAAAAGTCAGAAACTGATGATTTATCACAAAATAAAGATGATGTAAAGTAGGGAGATAAGCAGATGAAATTTAATTTATACGGACTGTTAGAAGAAATGACACCAGCAGAGGGTTCTAACGGTGGAGGTTCTGGTGGAGAATCAAATCCAGAAAATAAAGATATCGAGATTAACGACGATGATTTAAAAGGTGGTAATAACAAAGGTTCTGAAAATTCTAAAGATGATGGACTAGAAGATATCAAAAAAGAGTTAGAAGATCTACGAGAAGATAAAAAAAATAGAGATCATGAAAATACTATCAATAGTATTTTTCATAACTTGAAAAAAGATTATCCAGATATTGATAGATCAAAAGTTGAAAATAAGTTAAAAGAGATAGCAAAAGATAATCCAGATGAAGCAAAAAGATTAAACAATCCAGCTGGTTTTGAGTTGTTACATATTAAATATTTTCAAACTAATGATCCTGGCAATGATGATTTTAATCCAGGAAGAGAAGAAAAAGAAAAGTTTGATTTTGATGAGACTTACGATAAGTTTCAAAAAGGTGACAGAAAGTCAGTAAATAAGTTGTTAGATAATGCAGTATCTACAACTCATAATTATAAAAGATAAGGGGTTATAAATGGCAGCACAAGGTTTTTACTCAGCTACTGATGCAGCAGAAAATGTACAGAGTTATTACAATGTTATAAGAGCTACGGGATTAGCTACTTGTCCTTTTTGGGATAGTTTAAGAAATCCAGTAGGTTTTGAGGGTGATCCAGCAAGTGGTCATAAATGGCAATTTAGACCAGGTGCTACAGTTGGTGAATCTAATGTATATGGTGAAGGTTCACAAAGAGCTACTATCACAAAATGGCCAACTACTGAACTAATGAATCATTTACAAATCATGAAGCGTACTTCTGGTTTTACTGGTTCACAACTTGAAGCATATACTATTACAAAACAAAAAGCAAAACTACAAGAACAAAAAGATCAAAACAGAAAACAAATTAGACTTGATAGTGAACTTGCAATGTTAAAAGATGCTGCTCCAGTTGTTGATACAGATGCAGATGGAAACAGAAAAAATAGTATGGCTGGTGCTAAACACTTTGCTGGAATCATTATAGATGCAGCGAATATCGATGAGTTTGATTTTAAAAAGCATATTTCAGATCCATTAAAACATATGTGGAAATCTGGAGTACATGAAGATAAAATCATTATGCCAGGTATCGAGGTAAAAGATGTAATCAATGGTGTTTTAGATGATAAAAAACAAACTGGAAACAATGAGAAAAAAGTAGTTAGAAATGTAACTCATGTACAAGATTCTGGATGGGGTACAAATATTCCAATTGTTCCAAATATGAGTTTAGCAGATAATGAGCTTATCATTTATGCTCCTGATTTAATTAATCCAGTTGTATTAAGAGCGATTAAAGATAGAGAGTGTAGCGATCCTACTTATGATGGTGTAGCTTATGAAGATGTTTTCGAGCATACAATACAAGTTATTGATCCAAATGCAATTATTTGGGTTAAAAATATTAAATTACCAGCATAAGGTGCAGCATGAATTATGTAGATTTTAAATCAAATTTATTAACAGCTTTATTAGGTGATAGACCAAATTTACCAGCTGAACCAATGATGAAAAATTTACTAATTCAAAACTTAAGATTAGTGGCTAAAGAGTATGAGCCATTAATCTTAACAACTTCTAAAAAAGATGGTGAGATTCTAAAAAAACTTGAAAATGAACAATATATATTAGCTCCTATAGTTCCAGCAGATGAAAATTTAAATATAAAAATGGATGAGGATTTAATGTATGTTGTTGTTTATATGACAGCTAAAAATTTATGCAGCTCTAATAATATAAAAAAACATGATGATTCAATGTGGCAGTTTATAAATAATTATACTTGGGCTAGATATGAAACTGGATTTACTGAATGTAATAATGATTCAATAGATACTTATATGAATGAGTACGGTTACAAAAAAATATATCTTGATAGAACTATGACTAGCAATGGATATGTTTATAAATGGGATGAAGAGTTTATATCTATTTTAAATGATTATCAATTTGGTTTAATTGATTATGAGCTTAGTAAATCAGATAGAAACAATTTAGAAAAATTTGCAAAATTTGCAGATGGAGAGCTTGATACTACAGATGAAGATTATGAAGCTTTTGAAGAAATAAATAAATATTTAGGGAGTTTATAAATGCCTACTAATTACCATGAAAATATAAATATATGCGCCAATAATATGTCAGCAATTATCCAATCTAACCAGGTATTTAATGCTAGTGTATTACCAATTTTAAAAGAGATATCGGCTTTAGGAATAGATCTAGCTATTGAGGATCTAAAAAAAGGGAATTATTTAGGTAATAGAAAACTTGATATAAACCTGGCTTTAAATATTCAAGGAATAACTCAAGATATGCTAGACGATGATTCGGTAGATGCTAAGGCAATTTGGACAGATGCAAGTCAAATAGTATTTTATGATAAAGCAACAGTTTTATTTACTGATAATGTAGCGATTGAAGTGCCTTTTTTATTCGATGGTAATCCAGTTAATATATCTACTCATAGTGAACTTTTACTCCAGTTCTCACAAAATGCAGCTTTACAAGCTAAACTAGAAGCTACTTTAATGGGTGCATTTACTGCTAATGTTGTGGGGGAATTTGTAAGAGTTTATGATCTTACTAATGATCCTTCAAAAATTGAAAGAATAACTTTAAATGCAGTAAGTGGAAATTATAAAAGTCAAAATCCTATTTATACTTGGGCTGATACTACGTCAGCTTTACAAGTTATAGCTATGAGACAAACAGATCTAGTAAAAATTGGAAATAATATAGATCGAATAATCTCTTTAATAAATAAAATTGAAGAGGTTTTAGAGATTCAAACAAAATTACCAGAGCTAGTAGGTGAAGCTGGGGATATTACTATTTACAATAAGTTATCTGAACTTATGGAAACTCATGCGCAACTTACAGCTATAGTAACTGTTTACAATGATATTAAAGCTGGTGGAAACAACTATATAAATAGTGTTGGGGCTGATTTACAGTTAGGTGTTGATAGTGAAATCAAAAAAGTAAATGCGAATAAAACAAATATTGATGCAGTAAATGCAAATAAAGATAATATAGATACAAATGCAGAAAATGCAGATGCAATAAATACAGTTGCTACAGATTTAGATTTGGGTGCAAGTTCAAAAATAAAAATCAATGCTGATAATATAAATCAGATTGTAGCAGTAGCTTTAGAGTTAGCGAAAGTAATAGCAACTGCAAATAATGAAACAAATATAAATAAAAATGCAAACAATGAAGATAATATAAATACAGTTGCAGTAAATATTTTAGATGTTATTGCAAATGCTGAAAATATGACAGATATTAAAAATGCTTTAAATTATGCAAATACTGCTAGTCAAAAGGCAGAGGAAGCTATACAAGCTAGAAATCAAATAATAGGTTTAAATGTATCTGCTCAAACACTTGCAAGTAATCAGTTAGCAACAGTTGCATATGACAGTTTAATTGGTTTATTAACTTTTGGAATCCCTCAAGGTCCAAAAGGAGATCGTGGAGATCCTTATGAACCAGATGCAAGAGGTCTATATGCAAATAGATCTCTTTATGATAATGAGTTAAAAGATTTTTCATATCTTGCATATGATGTAGAAATAAATGGCGAGATAGTACCACAATTATATTTTAAAAATAGCAATGACCCAGCAGATTGGTCGGTTGGAAGTTCTTTTGGTAGAGGACCAACGGGAACTGGTATTGAAAGTAATTTATTTACATCTACCACAGATGCAAGTGGTGTTGAGGGTGTAGCTGGAGCAACAGATACATATACTATTACTTATACTGATGGCTCTACTAGCACATGGATTAAGAAAAATGGTATCGTTCCTACAAAAGCAGATTTAGGTTTAGAAAATGTAGATAATACAAGTGATTTAAATAAACCAATTTCTAATGCTACTCAAACTGCCCTAAACTTAAAAGCTAATACTACAGATGTAAATACAGCTTTAAATACTAAGTTAAATAAATCAGCAGTTTTACCTGTACTTACAAGTACAGATGATGCAAGTGCTTTATCTGCTAGTCAAGGTAAAGTACTAAAAGATTTGATTGATGCAATAACTATTGCTATATATAGTGATGATGCAGACCTTGATACTATGCAAGAACAAGCAGATAAAATTAATCTACTTGCAAGTGGGCTTGATAGTTTAGCTATAGCAAATATTGCTGGTTTAGTTGATGCTTTAGCAGCTAAGGCAAATTCAACTGATGTAAATACAGCTTTAGTTGGTAAACAATCCACTTTAGTAAGTGGTGTTAATGTTAAAACACTAAATGGAAATAGTTTACTTGGTAGTGGGAATATAGCTATTACTTTTGATACACTAGAAACTGTTATAGCAAAAGGGTTATATAGTGGGATTACTTCTATGACATTTAACGATGCTTCTCTTGCTAGTTTTGATGAAATAAAACTAAGGATAAGTGCAGAAGTATATGATAGTTCAGACGCTTGGTGGTATTTAAGACTTAACAATTTATCTGGATTTAATTATAAGTGGCAATGTATATCTGCCGAAAAAAATGGTACATATACGAACTACGACACATCTGATACACAAATAGCCATCCCTAGATTTGAACATACAGGTATTTTTGAAATATCTATTAGAAAACAAGGGTATGTAGCTATAAATAGAATAGCACAACAGGATAGTGGAAAAATTATTCAAGGTTCAGGGTGTTTGCTTTCTCCGTCAGATAGCATATCTAATATTTATCTATATGATATACCTTCTACATGCTCTGGTTTTTATTCTCTTACAGGAGTTAATTATGTTTAAACTTATAAATGGTGTTAAAGTTGAAATGACAGAGCAAGAGGAAAATGAATTTATCTCTAATGTTGAAGCAATTAATATTAAGAATGAAGCTAGAAGTATAGAGTCTAAGTTATCTAATTCAATCTCTATGGCTCAATGTAGAACTCAATTAGCAAGAGAAGGTTTACTATCAAATGTACAAATATTTGTTGACAGCTCGAATAACGAGGAACTACAAATTGCATGGGAATATGCTACAAGACTAAAAAGAGATAACATCTTATTTACACAAGTAGCTACTATGTTAAATAAAACAGAAGAACAAATTGATGAAATGTACTTAAGTTCTTTAGAAATAGATATTGATTAAATGTATGGGAGAGTCCTTGTCAGCTCGTTTGTACCGTCACTTTGTGCTTAATATTTTAAGTTTTAAGAGTGTAGTTTTTTGCGAATTCTACACTCTTTTTTGAAAAAGGATTTGAATTATGTTTATTTACAGATGGATAAAAAATAAAGTTGTGAAAATATATTTGTATATATTGTTGTTTAAAGATACATCTAATCCCAGATAAAAAGGTACTAAATGAATTTATTGAGAAATATTAAACCTAAACATGGATTTTATGATTTGAATGGAGATCTATATATCACGCCTGATGATAAGTTTTTGGGTGGTGACGAGTATAAAACTCAAGATATATCTATATATGTTCACAAAGACAATGTAACTGCAACTTTTATAAATATAGGTTTTGAGTATGACAAATGTTCTAAATCTATTTTAAAAAGAGGTGGTGATAAAACTATCATTTGTCGTAATCATGATGGTTGGTTTGGTGCAGAGTTTTTAGGATTCATAAAATCAAATATTGAGCTTTATCATGGGTTGATATTATTGTTTAAACTTACTACAAAATATAGTGATAAAAAAGTGGTAAGAAAGTTACAAGAGGGATTTAATACTTTTGTTGCTTCATATCATGCAGCAGCTACTATTGTTTTTGGGTATCCATTTAGATGGTATCAAGAAAAAAGAAATAAAGTTAGTCATAGTGATGATGAGATTTTAAAAAATAGAAAATTTGTTAGATTATTTAAGTGGGATAGTGAAAATAAGATCTGGAATGATGTAACAGATCTTCAAAATAAATGGAATGGAGAGAAAATAGTATGAAAAGAATGAGTTTAATTTTAGCGAGTTTATTTGCTATGTTTACGTTTACTGGTTGTATTGCTACAAATGCAAACAATGAGGTGGTAGGTTTAAAGGGTATTGTTAGTGGTGCTACTTATAAGTTTTCTTCTTTAGTTCATGTTTATGAGGTTTTAACTTTTGGTGTAAAAACTCTTATGACAAAAGATCAAATTCAAAAAGCTGGTTTGGATAAAGCTAATTCAATTATTAGATATGCGTATTCTTATGTAGCTGATGAGCAAGGGAATATTAATGAGGGAAACAAAGTAGAAGTAGAAGAACTGAAAGGTACTACTATAGATATAGAATCTATAGAGACGGAAACAACAATTACGCAATAGAAGGTTTTATCATATGGAAAATATAGGAGCATACGCATTGCTTATTAATACACTTTTTATACCAGCTTTTATGTGGATTTGGCGAAGTGAAGGAAGAATTAATAAGCTTGAATCAAAACAAGATAGCTTAGAAAAAGAAAATAAAGAGTTAAAAAGACAATTAGACACAGATCTAAAAAACATAAACGATAATTTTAAGCTTTTATTTGAAAAGTTTGATAAGTTAAATGATGAGATTCATAATTTAGGTAAAGAGTATGTTCCACACCAAATATGCGAAAGTAAACATAAAAATTTAAGTTGCAAGGATTAATTATGATAGATACTGTAGATTCTTTAATTGCAGAACCAGAAGGATTTAAACCTAAACCTTATCCAGATCCTTTAACTGGAAAAGAACCTTTTACTTTTGGTCATGGATTAACCTATATAACAGAGGATGAATCTAAAATGATCTTGGAAAAAAGAGCTAATGAGATAAAAAGTTATCTTAGAATGACTTATGCCTGGTTTAATAAATTATCATTTCTTAGACAAGGGATAATTATATCTATGGTATTTCAATTAGGTGAGGCTGGTTTTCATGCTTTTAAAAATACTAGAAAATATCTAGAAAATGAAGATTATAAAAATGCAGCTGCTGAAATGTTAGATTCAAAATGGTTTAGAGAAATGCACGAATTAGATATGAAAAATGGAAAAGATGGCGAAAATCGTGCAGAGTGGTTAAGCTGGATGATGGAACATAATAAGTTTAAAAAAAGGGATTATAAATGAATAATGTACAATTTGGCAAAGATTTCACAATATCTTTTATTGTTTCTAAAAACTGTAAAAAAGATTTAAAAAAATATAGAGTTGTTAGAATCACTAATAGATCATTAAATGATGTTGATCTAGAAGAAACTTACACTTTACCAACTCCAGATATTAAAGATGAATTTGGAAATATATTAACACCTGGTGTAAATGGATCTATTACTATTACAGATAAAATAGATGATAAAGATGTAATTAGTTTAAAATATTCTTTGCAAGAAAAAATCTCTACTAACTCTTGGATTGATACTAATATTTTTATTAGAGTTAAGTTAATTGAAGCTACAAATAAAATAGAAATATTAGCTTTATGAAAGGATAAATCATGCCTTTAGATACTACAAAAATTGGTGAGCTTTACGATGTTTTAGAGGGGAAAGCTAGTAATACTTTAAACTCTTATATTGCTGCATTTGCATTAAGTGAAGAGCAAAAAGCATCGGTTATATCTAATACAATAGCAACAATTATAAATAAGTCCGTTGATTCAGTTCAACAACAGCAGCTAATAGAATATCAAATTTCAGAAGCTGATGCAAAAACAGATCTTATTTATAAACAAATTGATGAGATAGAAGCTTCTATAATTAGAGAAGATAATAAAGCTACTGCACTTATAGAAAAAACTACACAAGATAAATTATATGTTATGGAGCAGATTATATCTGAACAAAAACGTAATATTGCTGGAGGTTTAATTGATAAAGATATCTCTCTTAAAACTTCTCAAATACTTTTAGTTGATCGTCAATATGACGGTTTTGATGATAGCTTATTAATTGAAAAAACAAAATCACTAGAAAAAGCTGTGTTTGGATATGCTATGTCAGAACAAGTAATACCTACAGATTTAAATACTGCCTTTTTTAATGGTATTAAAGCTAATAATTTTCAAACTCTAGTATCTCTTTTAAATTCATGAAAATAAAGAAACTAATTGTATCTAATGATGATCTTATAGGTTCTGTAGAAGAAGCTGCTATAGCTTTATCTCTTTCATATAATAAAACTCTTACTTTACTACATAAGCAGCTTTGGCATAAGGACCAGTTAAAAGCTGCTGGTAGTGGATTTACAATATCTGTTAATAGCTATGATGATAGTACCGATATAATAAATTTAATAGATATCCCTGATAGAATAAATTTTGTGAATTATCAATTTAATTTTAACAATCGGCCAGTTAAACCTATAAAATATTGGGATATTAAATCACCTTCTAAAGTAAAATACTATAAAGATGATCTTATGGCTTTAGGATTAAATCAATTATTTATAGGCCAAAATCCAAAAAGTCAATATGATGGTGATCCATCGAATGGAATTTATCACGATACTTGTCAAATAAAACCAAAAGCTGTAGAAGAGGATTTTGTAACAACTTATGATATGACTGGTTGGTATGTTTTATCATCTTTTTATGATGCTGAAATTGGTAATACTACTATATACTATGAAAATACTATACAAGAGTATGAGTATAGTCCAGAAGGTAATCAAATCGTAGATTCTGTTAGCTTGGAGGATGTTTATAGATATGTAACAACTGAAAACAATTATAATACTTTATCACAACTTATAAGTAGAGTTACATATACTTTAGATGGTGATAATATCAATGTAAGAACAATTACATATGATCCTGATACTTCTGTTGTACAAAGTGATACAAACTATGATACTGATACCTCAAGTTATACAATACCTGATGATATAGTTTTTGAAAGTACATATCTTGATGAAAATAATCAAGAACAAACTTATATTCAACAAACTATTGTAACTGTATCGTTATTTATTGATACTCAATTAGTTACTTATTTAAATGGATCTATTGTTGAAACAATAAATTTAAATATCAGTCAAACTGCTGCTAGTCTTTTAACTATAGATTATGTTAATTTGACTTTGGATCATAATTATGTTCAATACTATAAAGTCGATTTTTCTCAACTTGGAACAGTTGTACACACAGAAAGTGATGTACCTTATACAATGCCAACTTTAGATACCTCTGGAGGTTGGGGAAGTGTTATTTATCAATTATCTTTAGGTGATGAAACAAGTAATATTTATATTTTTAATGATGGAACTTGCATCCAAATTCATCCTCCTTATAAGTATGGATATGCTTCTGGAGATGGTGGAATAGATACTTATGTTAATGTTCCAGCAAAAGTTATGTACTTGCCACTTTGTTATCAAGATGATGGAAAGTTAGTACAAAATAAATGGGATTTTATAGATCAGTTTAATGATCAATTTGAGCTTTATATACATGAAGATAATTACTGGTATATTGGTGTGATACCTGTAGTATCTTTTGTCTTAGCTACATTTTTACCTATGATTTTTGCTGAATTTGGTTTAGTTGCTACTGCTGCTGTACCAATGTTGCAACTTGGGGGATTATTAGGCAATTTTGGAAGTGTCACGGGGATAAAAGCTTTTAGTATTGCTGGTACTTTAGTCTCTTTTTATGGGGGTATTTTAAATCAAACTAATGGAAAGTTAATACAAAATTTTATAAATCAAGGTTTTACTCCAGCAGCTGCTAAAACTATAGCAGATGATATGGTATTAAATATGTCATTTGGGGAAGTATTTAAAAACTATATTAGTAATTTTGGTTTAAGTAATTTAATATCTATTGGTAGCACTATAAACGGTATTGATACTATGTTGAGTAATCAATCAAATAGTATTGATAGTGAAACAGCTCAAACAGCAGAAGAAAAAAGCTTTGGTTATATTGAAGAATCGGAAAATGTAGGTATGACTTATATTCAAAAAGTTATGAATATATCTAAAATACCTATGACATAAATATACTATTTGTTTAATATTATAATAAAAAGGAGATATTATGAGTAAGTGGTTTGATTTAAGTAGTGAGATAAATCCTCAATCAATAGGAAGTGCTGTAGGTTCTACTTCATCAAATATAGGTTTTGATTTATCTAATGTAAATTGGGATTGGGTAAAAGGTGCTGGATCTTTACTTGGTGGAGCTGGTGCTATATATAATGCTTACAATACAAATAAACAATATAAAATAGCAAATAATTTATATGCAGAAGAGAGACAAAGACAAATAGATAAAGAGAATAAAGCTCAAAAATCTTTAGATGATGCAGTAGCTTTAAGTTTTGGTAAAAAGGAGGATATCCAAAATGGCTAGTCGTGATATGTTCGATACAAGTGTTAGATTTAAAATTAATGAAAATTCGGGTGCTGGTATAGTTGGTGCTGGTAAGGCTATGATAGATTTATCTGATACACAACTTGATAAGAAGAAAAGAGAAGATGCAGCAAATTATAAAAATGCTATGTTGAATATCTATGAAAACCAGGATAAAAGAGCAGAACAAAGATTACAAAATGATGAGGATGCAACTAATAGATTAATTGAAAAAGCTTCAAAGAGTGAAGCAGATAGAATAGAGCTAGAGGATGCAACTATAAAAGCTTTTGAAGAGAAGCATCCTATTTTTATGGGTAAAAAAAATAAAGATGGTTCTATCAATAAAGATTATGAAAAACTCTCAAGAGCTGAAAAATTAGCTTTAGTTAAACTAGGTGCTAATGAAGCTTTTAATCCTAAAACTCCACAAGTTATAAATGTATCAACTAGAGCAGATGGTGAGAGAGTTGCAATATATAAAGATGGTACTATAAAACCTTTAGGCTTTAAAGCAAAAGATTATCAACAATCTAGTAGTGATGAACCAGGCTTTGATCTAACTCAAAGTGGAGAGTTATCTAAAAAAGCTCAAGAGAGAGCAAATAAGTTAAGAGCTGAAAGATTAGATCAATTTAATATAGACTAAAACGTACTAAATTCTTAGTAGCATATAATCAAAAAGGAGATTGTATGCCTAAGATATCTGAAATTCTAGGTAAAGATAGATTTGAGGGTTTAATAGCTGCTGGTGCTTCGGATGATGAACTTGTAGAACTTGCACAAAAAGAAAGACGTAAACAGTTAAATATACCAGAACCTACAAAAACTGGAAACTATCTACTAGATAATGATAATTTATATACTCAAACAGTAAGAGGTTTAGCAGATACTGGAATGAGACTTACAAAAGCTTTAGATTTTGGCGCTGAATCTATAGGCTTTGACCTGGTATCAGATGAAACTACAGACTACATAAATAAATCACAAGAAAAAATAGCAGCTGCTAAAGATCGTGTTTCTCAAAAAGGACTTAGCAAAGAAAGATTAGCAGAGATATCTACTCTTCAAGATCAGTCACAAAATGCAAAAGGTACAGTAGAAAATATTAAAGCTGGAGTTAATCAAGTTGTAGATCTTGCTACGCATCCAGAAGAGTGGACTACTCAAGGAGTTGTAGAAACTTTAGTAGATCCTTTAAATGCTATCTCTTTTGGAGCTGGTGGAATAGCTGCTAGAACTGCTAAAACAATTTTAGGTAAAGCAGCTGTAGGTGCTGGTGTTGGTGCTGCTGAAAATGCAGTAGTAAACTCTGGTTATGAGTATGCAGTAGCTAGAGGTGGTAATCAAAGTGAAGAGGAAGCACAAAAGATAGCTTTACAGAGTGCAGCTGGTGGTGCTGTAGCTGGTGCTGCTTTTGGTTCTGTTGGTGGTGTTGCTTTTAAAGATAAAAAAGCAGCTGCATTAAAAGATAAAAGCGCTGCCGAAAACTTAGATAATAATAATGCTTCTATTCATGATGAAATGTTAGATAATCCTCTTTTAAATGAGCTTAAAAATACTCAAGCAGAAGATATCGCAAATACACAAAACCAAACACCAAAACAGCGCCCTACTTCAATAATGAGTGTTGCAAAAGATATTTTAAAAGATGAAGATATCGAAATTAAAAATAAAGCTATTGCAGCTTTAGATGATGAAACAATTTATAAAGAACTGCCTAAAGCTGTACAAAGGAAAGTAGATGATCTAAAAGAGTATGAAGCTTATCAAAATGCTTTAGATCCAAATAATAAAAAAGATCCAAATCCTTTAGATGAACTTCAAAAGATTTTATCACCTCAAGAGATTAAAAAAAGAATGAAAGATACTATTGATTCTTTACCAGAGGTAAAAGATGAAGATATCATAGAGATAAATAATAGAGTTAGAAAAGTAGAAGATGCTTATAAAAAAGGTAAGATCCTGGAAGAAGATTATAAACCAGATTTTATCCTGGTGAATAAAAATTTACCAGCAACATTAAGAGAGCTAGTAGATACTGAAATAATAGATCCTAAAGCAGCTGCACAAATTGAGTATAAAAATAAGATCCTTCAATTATCAAATAAGGGTGTTATATATTCAAATTTTGAGGGATGGAGTGAGAATCTAGGACAACATATTGTAGATGCAATAAATGCAAAAAAAATAAACGATATGGCCAAAGTAGAGCTAGAATCTAATAAGGCTATAGAATCATCTTTAAAAATAGAAACAGATCTAATAAATGAAGGTGCAACACCAGGACAAATAAAAGAAGTTATAAATAAAAGATTTTTACCAACGGTTTTAGAAAGTAAGATATCTAAAACTTTAAATGATGGTCAGCCTATAGAAAATAGATATAGTGGTTTAAGGCTTCGAGAACTTGCCAAAAACACTTTAGAAAATTTAGAAAATCCAGATATCAACGATCTAAAAATAAAACTAGATAATGCAAATATTCAGCCAGATTTACAAAAAGCTATTATAGATACTGTTGTAAATAAAGATATCAATATCTTAGATTCTTATATCTCTGAAAAGCTAACAACTAATCTAAATGAACAAAACAATCAAATTAAAAATCAAATTCAACAAAAACTTATACAAGATTTTAAAGATGAAGATATTAGATATCAAAATAAACTAACAAAAATAAATAAAAATGATTTTAATACTTACAAATTTAGGCAGAAGCCTAAAGATTTTGTTGTAGATGATTTAGTAACAAAAATAAATAATTATGTTGAATTAGTACCAGGTATAAAAGAGTTTTTACAAGATGAAATTCAAGTAAATAAAATTAAAGAGATATCTACTAAGTTTGATGATGATACTTTAACTAGATATCTTCCAGAAGAAAAAAGAAAACTTGATTTAATAAGAGCTGTTGAAGCTGTGGAGAATCTAACTACTAAACCAAAAGAGATAGAAACAGATTTTAATAATGTAACAAAAATGCTAATAGAGGGGTGTTAATATGGATTGTAAAAATAGAATAAACTTTAAAGGTAGTTTGGAAGATTTCAAAAAAAATAGAGCTGCTTATTTAGATAAAACATTTGATGAATTATCAGATACAGATTTTAAAAATCTGCAAGACTATTTATATAGACAGTTTGAGGGACTTTCAAGAGATCACAAAGAACTTTTAAAAGTGTTTTCGGGTAAACAAAAATATTTTGATATAAAAAGAGATGATTTAGATTCAGTTGGTCAGTATGTAAGAGATATCAGATTAGATAAAGGAGATGAAAACTATGGTGCAGTTCATATAGTAAAAAGACATTTTGGAGATGCTGGTGATTTAAATGGTGGTAAACTTGACTGGATTGATCTAATATCTTTGGGAGAAGTTGTTAAAAAAGGTATTGCTGATATAGACTTAAAAAGTGGTAGGCATAAATATACTTATGAAATGAATGATAAAAAATATGTTGTAATCGTTGAGAAGCATAACAATAAAAAGCATAAGTTAATTACTTATTTTACAGATGATGCCTATGAGAGCAAAAGACTCAATGCTTTTGACAACTCATCGCACACAAACGGGCGAGTACGAGGTACCGATCCAAAAGGCGATACACCTCCCATAGGTTCTGATGATAGTATATCAAAAAATGATGTACAAATCAATAGCATGGTAATCCCCTTCCCTACTTCTGAAAAGATGAAAAGTTTTATAAATCAAGGAATTGAAAACTATAAAAAAGCACCAAGTAAAAGGGATAAATTTGTAGATGATGTTTGGACTGGCTTTTTTAAAGGTCTAGAAAAAGTATCTGATTATATCCCTAAAGCAATTATTGAGGCTATGGGTGGAGAGTTTACAAAAGGTGTCAAAGAATCAAGATGGTTTACTTTAAGTGATGAACAAAAAGCAGCAAATGAAGTAGTAAACAGTTATAGAATAATGAGAACTCAAATCTATAATGAAGCTGGAGCTATAAAAAAAGCTTTAGAAAAATTATCTCAAGATGATAATAAAAATCTAATAAAGGCTCTAAATGGAGATTTAGCAGCTACTGATTTAAATAGTGATTTAAAACCTTTTTACAATACTTTTAGAGCAATCATAGATAAAAATGCTCAAAAGCTTGTAGATGCTGGAGTATTAAGTGAAAAAGACAAAATAGAACACTACATAAAAAGATATTACAAAGATTATGTTGATGAGGGTGTCACAAGAGGTAGCTCTGCTGCTTTTGAAAAGTTGAAAAAAAGAAAAGATTTAACATACGATGAGAGAGTAGCTTTAGGTATGATAGAAGATGCTAGTTTTGTAATATCTAATACAATCGCTGAACAAAATGTACTACTACAAAAAGCAGAAGTTTTAAAAACTTTAGCTGAAAAGTATGGTATAGATGAAGCAAAAGAGGGATATGTAAGAGTTTCAGATGCATCTGCTAAAACAGGTCTAAAAAAATATGGGGCATTAGGTGGAAAATATATCCCTAAAGATGTAAAAATGGAACTTGATAATGCTAGAGTAGTAGAACGTGAACTTGATGTGTATTCAAAAGTTGCTTATGGTCTTATTGGTATGGTTGATCATCTAAAAGTAAACCTTACTGTTAAAAATCCCCCTACTCATATCTATAATATAGCTTCAAACTTATTGTTAGCTGGTTTAAATGGAGATTTAAGAGCTTTAAGTGATGTATTAAGCATGAGGGTTAAAAACAAAAAACAATTTGATGAGTTAGTATCACGTGCAAACAAATATGGCTTAAATAGTTATTTGGATGATATGGAAGATAAAGGTATAGATTTTAAACCAAATAGCAAAGGTGTAAATATAGCTAAATCTATATGGAAAACTTTATATCTATCTCAAGATTCAAAAAGTGGGGCTTTTGTAAGAAACTTGTACGATTGGGAAGATAAGATTTTTAAAGTAGCTGCATTTAAAAAAAATCTTGATGCTGGTTTACCAGAAGCAGAAGCATTTAAAGAAGCAGTAAAGGTTTATGTAGATTATAGTACACCTTTACCAGCTGCTATAAAAACTTTAGATAAATTTGGTCTTATGCCATTTTTACATTATCAGTTCAAAGCTACTCCAGAAGTTGCTAAAATAGCTTTGAAGCATCCTTTAAGAGCTATGATATTAGGAACTGGAATAGCAGCTTTAAAAGCGAGTGTATTTCAAAATGACGAAGATGAGTTAAAAACTCCAGATTGGGCAAACGATAAAATAAATCTTTTTGGCGTAGCAGAATGGGTAAATCTTGGCAATGGCTGGTATCTAAATGCTGGTCGTATGATACCAGGAACAAAGTTTGAATTTGAAATAGGAGGTTTCCCACGTTCTATTTTAAATATATTCAATGGCGAGTCTCCATTAGGACGTAGTTTATATAAGAAAAAAGAGGGGCAAGATGGTTATAGTCAATTTGATGATTATACAGCTAGAGTAGCTGCTATGGCTGAAAACTATCTTCCACCTATGACTTTAGGAAGATATGCACAAAGAGGTGGGCAAATAGGTTTAAATAAGTTAGGATTAGCAGAACCACGTAAAAATTACTATGATGAAGATATGACAGTAGAAGAGTTAGTTTTAAGAGCATTTGGTATAAGACACTTCAACGAAGAGGAAGAATTAGCAAAAAATCTTAAAAAACAAAATAAAAATTCTAAAAAGAAAAAAGATGATTTTAATAAATCTATTGAAAGAGCATTTAATTAGGACAAAAAAGGAATAAGATATATATATAATCATTTTGCACGAAGGATAAAGATATTCGTCTGCAAATGATTCTTGCGAATTATTTTAAAATCTCCTCTAAAGTACCTTTTATTTGTTTATAAAAGGTACTTTTAAAATATTTAAAACATATACTTTAAATATCTTTTTCAATTTGTTTTTTTATATAATCTTCTTTTGATAAAGGTTTTTCTAGGTTTTTATGCACATCGCTAAACTCTACATCGAAAACAATTTCATCTATGGCTTTACTACCTTTACTTTTTCTACCTTCACAAAATACTTTTAATCCAGTTTCTTCGTTGATCTCTTCTATGCAAGGAGTTAAAATAGCTCTGTTTATTTCTCCAAATCTTTTATAATTTGTGTCAAAAAGTTTATTTAATTCTTCGAGTTTATATATTACTCTCCAGACTATTTGAAATTGTATTTTACGCAGCATGAGATATAATCTTTTAGAGTGCTTTCTATTTAGGCTTGTATATTCTTTTTTATTTCCTATAGTAAAAAGAAATTTTGAAAATTCTACAAAATGAGGTCTTATCTTTTCATCTACGTGTATTTCAAACCAGCCATCGTCAATTTTGTAATCAAATCTAAGAATTAAACCAGTATTTCTGTATTTTATAACTTCACCATGTTCATTCCAATCTGTTGGAACTGATACACTCTCCTCTCTTAATCTTTTTAATATTCTTTTTAAATTTCTATGATCAGTACAAAAAGAATCTTGTAAATCTTTAGTATATAGTTTTACAACTGCATCATTTACTAGATTTTCTGTATATTCATCTTTTTGGATTTTGGCAGCTACTTCTATAATCATTTGCTGACTAGCTGCGCTTAAATCATGTTTTGAAAGAATATAATCATTCGATATTTTAACTGGATATTTAATATTATTTTTTCTATCTGCCATAAAAGCTCCTATTTTAGGTAGTCCATTTTACTCACACTTGTAAGTATGACATTTTAATTATTAACTCATACTTATAGACCATTTTACACACACTTGATATATAAATTTAACTTTTTAGGGGTAAATTTACACACACTTTAAATAAAAAAGCCCTATTTTTAGGCTTTTTATATAGGGGTAAATTTATACACACTTACCCAAAGTATGGGGGTAAAAACTTACACACTTGCAGGGGGTAAATTTATACACACTTACTAAAATTATAAGGGGTAAATCTTCACACACTTAGTGGTCTATTCACACATATAAGGGGGTAAATTTACACACACTTACTAAAAAAACACCCTACTCTAAAAGTACCATAAAATCGTAGCTTGATTAGAATATTTCAAAAACTATTCACACCCCTGAAATAGTCTTTAGAAAGGTTTTTTAAAAAATAGGGTAATTTTTAAAGAAATAAAGATCTATATTTTAATGTAAAAAGTAAAATATAGATCTTGTAATGTCAAAGAGCTTTTTTAATTAGTTTTTCGTTAAACTTCTCTTCAAAGAATTTATTTAATTCTTCCAAAGTTTCAAGACCTTTATCCTTCGCCAAAAGTTGTAGGTCCTGGAACTGTTCAAAACTGTTAAATATATATTTACCAAATTTCATAATTAAAATCTCCTATGGTAAGATAAATGATCCATTACTTAACACAATGCAACACTTACCAATTTTATTAGAATATTTATATCCACTATATTCTTTAGTTATAAAAGATAATTCATCTATAGAACATCCCAACACTAAAGCAGCTCTTTTTTTTATAAAGTCAAAATTCATATTAAATCCTTTTTATGTATGTAATAAATATCTAAAAGATACGTTTTAGATATTTATTCTAGTTGTATCTTTTACAAATTTTTCTATTTTTAACTCTAAGAGTTTACTAACAGAATCTACTGCATTTAAGATAACCTCTGGAAAAGTATCTTTATCTGTATATCCAATACAAATCAAGATATCTTTTACTTCTCTTAGTTCCAATTGAAATTCATCGTTTAAACTTCTGTAATCTTTAATTTTTTGTTCTAATTTTTCGATTTGATTCATTCCCCTATTCTCCTTTTAAATTGATTTGATAAACTCTAGTTCTTGTACCATTTAATCTTTTTTGTGAAGATTTCATTTCAAGCTCTTTTGCAAAGATAGTAAAAAAAGCATTGTAAGATTTTGGTTTTATATTATTTGAAGTGCAATACTCTTCATAATGGGTATAAATATTTTCACTTGTAGTTATGCATTGATTGTCTTTTATTACATATCTATCAATAAATATTTTTATATGTTCATCATATGGCAGCATAGTTTTTTTAAGTTCTTGCCAATCTAAACCTAAAATATCTGCATAGTATTTTCTAGTAACATCTTTCCCGAATAGATTCTCAATTTTATCTATGGTTTTAGCATTTAATAAAGCTGGGATATCTTTTGCACTTACTTCCAACTTTTGATTTACAGATAACATAGCTACTATTTTACTTGAGTAGTGTTTTATAACTATGTTTTGATGATGTTGTATAAATGCAGTATCATATTTATCTGATTTTTGTATGTTTACTGTTGGATCACTTAAAACAAGATTCATAACAATATCTTGACCACCTAATGATCTAGGATGTATATGATCTATGTGAAACTCATCACGACTAAGTTTAGCTCCAGTATAATAACAAGTACCATTAAACACTTTAAAATAGATATCTCTTGTTTCTTGATCATTTAAATCTACTCTAGTGTAGTTAAAATCTTCTATCAAACTCTCTTTTACTACAAGCTCTTGAGCTTTTTTCTTCAAATCAGAAAAAGCTTTTACAAGTGCAAATTTAAAGTTTAGGACTATTTCATTATTACGAAGTAGGGTAATAAGAAATGTTGCTTGGTCTTCATTTAGGTAGTAGGTTTGAGATGGTCTACCATTCCCTAAGTCCGTATTTGTGGTTTTCTCCGTTTTAAACGCAAGGTGTCCAAATCTTTCTAAAAAAGAAATATTTTTTCTTATCAACTCATTTATATTTTTTTGTTGATTATGTGTTTGTTCAGCTATAACTCTATGAGAAACTCTTGATTCTCCATCAATTACTATGAGTAAATTATTCATTTTGATCCCCTTATCTAATCATATATTTATATATAATCAATTAATTATATATTGCAATACTAACTTATTTTTGATAATATGTCAAGAGTTGATTATATAACTAAATATTAATAGGTAGATGAATGAATACAATTTGTAAACTAGAAAAGCTTTTAAAAAATAAAAAGAAGAGTCTGTATTGGTTAGAAAAAGAGACGTTAATTAGTTATCCTACATTAAATAACTATGCTAAAAATAGGGCTCAAAGATACGATGGCAAGGTATTGGCAAAAATATGTAATGCTTTA
>QKDL01000006.1 GCA_003252105.1 Arcobacter sp. | reverse complement strand
ATTTCAATACATCATATGTTTTGGTTCGAGTATTCAGATTATCAAACTGCATTAAATAAAGCAATATTTCAATACATCATATGTTTTGGTTCGAGTAAGACAAAAAGAGGGATTGAAACTTGATGGAGCTATTTCAATACATCATATGTTTTGGTTCGAGTTTAATAACAAGTTTACAGGAGACAGCATAATGTAATTTCAATACATCATATGTTTTGGTTCGAGCCCGTCCATTCCATCTAATTGAGAAATGAAACTTTATTTCAATACATCATATGTTTTGGTTCGAGATCAATCCAAGCAAATGTTGGAGCATCACCTTCAACATTTCAATACATCATATGTTTTGGTTCGAGACTACAAATGTCAAGCTTGTCAGAAGGTTTTTAAATTTCAATACATCATATGTTTTGGTTCGAGCCACTTTAGTAAGTGGTGTTAATGTTAAAACACTAAAATTTCAATACATCATATGTTTTGGTTCGAGGTACCTAAGTCAGGCATATTTTCGTCAATAACATAATTTCAATACATCATATGTTTTGGTTCGAGAAAAAGTTGTGTTTAGAGAATGATGAAGGTGTGCTTATTTCAATACATCATATGTTTTGGTTCGAGAAAATGAAAAAAACAATAGTAATTTTAATATTCTATTTCAATACATCATATGTTTTGGTTCGAGTCACTTCAAGTTTTTAGAAGAATGAAAAAGAAACTATTTCAATACATCATATGTTTTGGTTCGAGTTGCACTAGCTTCTGTTAAAACAATAAATATGTAATTTCAATACATCATATGTTTTGGTTCGAGCAGCTGAACTTTTCCTTGATGGGGTTAAAACTGCATTTCAATACATCATATGTTTTGGTTCGAGCTCCCCATTCGCCTAGAGCGTAGATTCTGTATTGTATTTCAATACATCATATGTTTTGGTTCGAGTAGGAGCTTTTGGAAGTAGTATAGTTCCTTTTGCAAAATTTCAATACATCATATGTTTTGGTTCGAGTTATTTAAAGAACCTGATACCCCTTGCCTTTTAGAATTTCAATACATCATATGTTTTGGTTCGAGGTATATAAGTTTCTTATAGTTGCATTCTTAGAAGTATTTCAATACATCATATGTTTTGGTTCGAGACCATAACCAAACTCTTTTGATAAAGCTTGTCCAAAATTTCAATACATCATATGTTTTGGTTCGAGCAAGTGTGCCATTATTCATGCAATGCGTTTGGCGATTTCAATACATCATATGTTTTGGTTCGAGGTTTTAGAATCTTGTATTAATTATTGTACTAATGGATTTCAATACATCATATGTTTTGGTTCGAGGGACTATATCAATAATAACATTATATTCGATATTATTTCAATACATCATATGTTTTAGTTCGAGATTCTACTAACGAAAAACTAGATACTTCTAATGATATTTCAATACATCATATGTTTTGGTTCGAGTAAGCCAACTAAAGAGATATTTGATTTATATGTCTCATTTCAATACATCATATGTTTTGGTTCGAGTATTTTTGAAACTAACGAGTAAACTTTATTGCACTAATTTCAATACATCATATGTTTTGGTTCGAGAGATTTGGCAAATGCAAAAGCAGATGTAGCAAACAAATTTCAATACATCATATGTTTTGGTTCGAGCTTTGGGAAGGTTGCGAAATCAGAACCAAAAGGTTATTTCAATACATCATATGTTTTGGTTCGAGGCAATAGCAGTTGCAATATTTGATGCCGTGATACTATTTCAATACATCATATGTTTTGGTTCGAGATCTTAGAGTTCTTGCTCATGAACTTGAAACAGAATTTTTTGGTTCGAGCCTTTTCATACCCAGTTCTGTCCAGTTCTTTTTAAAATTTCAATACATCATATGTTTTGGTTCGAGAATCTTTTTGATGTCTCTCGAATGTTTTTTCATAGTAATTTCAATACATCATATGTTTTGGTTCGAGAGTCAAAAGTGCTTTATTCTCAAGTATTAGTTGCTCATTTCAATACATCATATGTTTTGGTTCGAGTTATTTGATTTACTTGAAAAGTTAAATTTTTCACAATTTCAATACATCATATGTTTTGGTTCGAGCGATTTGAAACTGATTTAAAGGAACAAGTATTGTTTTATTTCAATACATCATATGTTTTGGTTCGAGCTTAATAGAGTATTATAAGGGACAAGAAATAAACTGATTTCAATACATCATATGTTTTGGTTCGAGTTGCGACAGGTGCAGTATTAAGTGGTTCTAATGCTAATTTCAATACATCATATGTTTTGGTTCGAGTAAGTGATGGTTCAAGGTGTTCACATTTTGGACTTATTTCAATACATCATATGTTTTGGTTCGAGTATATGCAAGTCCAAGTTTTTTATTAAATCTTAAATGATTTCAATACATCATATGTTTTGGTTCGAGAACTATTTCGATAGACAAGATAAAGTTCTTATTTGGATTTCAATACATCATATGTTTTGGTTCGAGATTTGATTATTTGAGTTTAAAGGTGCAACAACCTCATTTCAATACATCATATGTTTTGGTTCGAGAATTTGTTTTCTACAAAAAGACTCTGTAAATTTCTATTTCAATACATCATATGTTTTGGTTCGAGTTATCCTCACTAATTTGTTTTATCATTTCATCTTATTTCAATACATCATATGTTTTGGTTCGAGCTTAATAAATAAACTGCTGTTGTTGCTATTCCAAAATTTCAATACATCATATGTTTTGGTTCGAGAAGTTCCTATTTTGTCAAAAATTCCTTATATAGATATTTCAATACATCATATGTTTTGGTTCGAGAATTCTTTTGCAATATATTCAAAATAAGCTGTATTATTTCAATACATCATATGTTTTGGTTCGAGAGCCTCACGATAGTGGTACTCCTCATCTTCACGCTTATTTCAATACATCATATGTTTTGGTTCGAGCATTGCATTACTATGAAACTCTTTTATTTTTGTAATTTCAATACATCATATGTTTTGGTTCGAGAAACCACTTCTTTTTGCTAAATTATCTAGAAAATATTTCAATACATCATATGTTTTGGTTCGAGAATATGACAGTTTAACTGGAGAATGTATCTACGGATTTCAATACATCATATGTTTTGGTTCGAGTGATATAATCAGGCGATTTATCATTTTGTTTATTTATTTCAATACATCATATGTTTTGGTTCGAGTAAGGCAAAATAAGCACTCTTAAAATGCTATTTCCTATAAATAGGGTATTTAAAGTAATTTTTCCAACCGATTATTTTTAAAACAATAAGTTGTAAAAGAACTTTTTAAAAGTACGATATTATAGCTATTTTTAGATGATATTGTTTTTAAGTAGGTTGGAAAATTATATAAAGATGGATTCAGATTCTTTTTTATCATTTCCTATGATAACTTCTGCAAAGCTTCCTGAATTTTGTACCTTAATTATAGAGATAAAATCTAAATCTTTATCTATCACATTTTTTAGTTTATTTTCTAGCATTAATTGGTCAGATGGAGTTATATTTCCTCTGAAGATTGATTTTTGATGATGTTTGAGATATTGTTTGCAGATTTTAAAGACTTTTGCAACTCTATATTTACCGGCATCGCTAAACTCATCTGCTATATCATAAAACAAAAATACATAGTTGTAGTTAAAAGTTTGTTTTTTCTTTGCCATTTTACACCTTCTCTTTTAGTAAAAATGGTTTAAACTCTTTATTTTCTACTATATATTTTATAAGTTTATATCCATCTAGTTTGATACAGTTTTTAAAGCTTGTTTTTCTTTTTAGTTTTTTATGCATAAAGGTTTCATTTATCCTTGTTTCAAAAGCATCTATAAATATCTTTTTACCCTCTTCATTAAGAAGAGCATAGTTTAAACTTTTGTCAAAATGTTTTGTCACTTGAATCCTTTTTTTACCAACCAAATCAAAAATTGTTTTAAACACAATAATAGGTTTAAAAGCCTCACTTATATCAAGACTT
Organism: Arcobacter sp.; assembly: GCA_003252105.1. Classification (GTDB taxonomy): domain Bacteria; phylum Campylobacterota; class Campylobacteria; order Campylobacterales; family Arcobacteraceae; genus Halarcobacter. The sequence goes on along the minus strand of QKDL01000006.1, from coordinate 8,103 downwards.
AAACTAAATCTTCCCTCTCTTGGAGAGTGTAAAAAACTTATAGTTTGATTTAGATGTGTTTCATAAATACTTGAAATAGTCTTTGTATAAAGCAAAGTATTTCCAAAACTTACAAGTGCATTTATAGGATTGTCTGGTGGTCTTTTTACTCTTTTATTCATCACAAAATCTTCTGGCAAAAAATATTTGAAACTATCATAAAATCTACTCCAAACCTGTCCTTCTATAAAAAGTATTTGCTCTATAGTCAACTCTTTATCTAAAAACTTCTCAACATCATCTTTCAACCAATCAAGTGTTTGTTTTAACTCTTTTTTCCCATGCCTAAAATAATGATATAACACCTCATAAATATTCGCTGCTATTGCTGAAACTATCGCTTTTGCTATGAGCAATCTTTTTTCTATAAAACACAAAGATTGTTTTATAGTCAAATCCCCACTTACAAGCTGTTCTTTGGGATAAAAACTTCCACTATAGTTTCCATGATAATTAAAAAGATGAAGAGTGATACCAGCCCGTGAGATAAAGTCTAAAAACTTAGTATTAAAACTAACTTCATTCATACAATATAACTCTCTAGTATCTTGTATGGGAATGTAGAAATTCCCCTTTTCATTCCTAAAAGCTATCGAGTTATCTTTTCTTTTTAACTCACCCATCGAAAATATATATCTAGTATGATTTTTTGCCATTTTAAATCCTATATAAAACAATACTCATAATAAGCACACTTTTTACACTTGTTTTCAAACTTTGCTTGTGGTGGTGTATCTTGATTGATAAGAGTTTCAATCTTTTCCAATATATCTAAAAGCTCTTTTTCATTTACCTCATCAAGTTCTATATAGTGTACTTTTTTGTCTTGTCTATTTTTTTCAATAAACTCAATCTTCCCTTTTCTCTCCACACCTTTTTGTTTTAGTTTGTATAGATAGAGTAAAACTTGCCATTTCACAGCTTCTGGATCACTATCACTCTTTTTTATCTCAACTAAATAGTCTCGCGTGAGTTTATCTATTTTGATATTGTCAATACTTACCTCACCTTTTTTTGACTTTTCTTCATTTATCTCATGTAAGATTTTACCAATACGTACATCTTCACTATTGTCTTCTAGGTTTATACGATTGGCGTGAAGCCATAACTTTGTTTTACATATAAAAAAGTATGAGATTAAAGTGCCGTTTATATTCATTTGTTTTCTAATGAGTCTTTTGCATTTTTAGTAATTATATAAGTAAGTTTCATTTTCAATTGGTGACAATTTGTCACCGTTTTATTTCCTTCCCAATGACTTCTTATCTGTTTTGATTCAAAAAGTTGTATTTTGTCCATATTCTACCTTTTTACATAAATTCGCAAGATTTATCATCATCTATCAATAATCCTTCTCTATAATTATATTTTAGGTCTAAAACTTTATAAAAAGATTCTTTTTGTGAAGAATAAGAATATTTTTTTCCATAATAATTTGGTAATGAAATAGTGTATTCATGGAATTTTTTTGAATCAATATTATCATCTAAAAAATCATCTATTAATAAATAATCTACTTTCGATTGTTCTATATGTCTTAAGTCATAGTTATCTTTAGATTTTTTTATTCCATCTAATTCTTTTAAAACATCATCATATTTTTTATATCCTTGTTTAAATAGGCTATCAACTTCATTATTTATTTTTATATCATTTTCAAATACTTTATCATAAACTGTATTTAGCCATTTTACATATTCTCCAAGTTCAAAATATCCATTTTTTATAGTATCAAAGGTTGTAACTAAAAGATACTTTGATTTATAAGGGAACTCTTTTTCATATTTAAATATATATATTTCTCCCTTTTTAGTCTCATCTTTTTTACGATTTACTCTACCAAATCTTTGAATCAAAGAATCTATAGGGGCATTATCTGTAAACATAACATCAAAATCAATATCTAATGATATTTCAACTATTTGAGTTGCAATTAAAATAAAAGGCTTATTACCATCTAACTTATCAAATATATCTTTCTCTTTTTGATTTTTATCTCTTTTTTTAAATGTAGAATGATAAAGTATCAAATCATCTTCTTCTATATCATAATCATCTCGAAGTTTTTTATATGTATCTGTTGCACTTTTTACACTATTTCTTATAATTAATATATTTTTATTTTCTTTGAACTTTTTAATTATTAAATCAAAGTTTTCATCAAGTTCTTCATCTATTTTTACAATTTCATTTGCTTTTTTCTTGAATAATTCTTTTTCGGTAACAATTGGATAATTCTCAATACCTAATAATTCTTTTATCCTTGTAGGAATAGATGCACTCATCAAACAAACTTTTACATCAAATTCATTGCAAAGTTCTAAAAATCTTTTTAAAAACCCCATCAATTTAAAATCATAACAATGCACTTCATCTATAATCACAACTGAATTTAAATAGTTTTTTGTTGCAATATTAAATCTACCAATATTTATAAAAAACTTTAAAAGTGAATCAATAGTAGAAACAGTTACAGGCTTTGAAAAATTCTTATTAAAAGTTATTTCGCTTTTAAAAAAATCATCAACTAAACCATGTTCTTTTTCATACTCTTTCTCAAGATATAACTTTGAAGATGAGTGAATAAGTCCACACTCACTTTTTTCAAAGAGAGAAGTTACTCTTTCATATAATTTATTTGAAGTCACTTGTGTAGGAAGAGTATATATAACCTTAGAGTTTTTATCATATAGATTTTTTATAGCCCACAACAAAGAACCTTCAGTTTTTCCTTCCCCCGTTGGTATTTCTACAAGTACACTCTTACCTAAAATTGATAAATTATCTTGAAAATCTCTTAATATATCAAAAGATAATTTTCCTTTAAAATTTTCTTTTGTAGGTAGTTCTTCAAAATATGTTTTAGGTAAACTTCTGCTAAACCTAGCACTTGCAAGCCAATCTGCAAGGTTTAATATACCACTACAATAAGTGTATAAAGTTCTTAGTTTGTGGTTTTCTTCTATATATTTTAAATCATCTTCAATATCAAATAAAATATCTTCTATATCTTCTTCTATCTCAAAATCAAAATCATATAAACACTCTTTATTTAAATAATTTTTATAAGAGTCTTTATAATTAAAAAAAATACTCTCTACAATATCTAAAAAAGTAAAATATGCATTATTACTATTATATGGTAGTAGTGTATGATGAGTTAAACAAAGAGTTAGTAATAAATTTATAGTGCTATCTTCTTCACCTGAAATATTAAATTCATTTATTTGCTTTAGAACACTTACACTATATAAAGAATGATAGGAATTAGTTCCATTATTAATAGTATTTTGAAATTCAATAGTAGCTTTTCCAATATCATGAAAATAACAGCTAAAAAAAATCAAATCTAAAATCTTTTCTTCTTCCCAACCACTTATCATAGAAATTTTTAATAATGATTTATCATCTATTAATTTTAAAGCTTCTTCTGTAACCCAACTTGTATGTTCTTGTAAAGTTTGAGTTTTAATCTGCTCATTTTCTACGATTTTTTTTGCTAATATTTCCACTAGTAAAACACCACTTTATTATTAAGTTCATCATCCACAAAATTCTCTATATCTTGAGAAAATTCTATTTCACAATTTAAATACTCAACTTGACTAAATTCAAAATCTTTATTTGACTCTTTTGGTATTCTTTTATCTTTTTTATCAAAAGCTATAAACTTTGTAGGAGTTAAATTTATAGTTGGAAGCTCTATACTTTTTGATAAATCTTTTACATAAGCCTTATAAGAAATATTTTTATCTAAAAAAATAGAATTTATCTTGTTAGTGTCATGTTCTTCCATCTCTAAAGTTTTTATATTTTTTATCTCTATCAACTCATCATCCATTCCTAAAGATGGAGTATTTTTAGGCAATTTTAAATTTTCTAAAATTTCATTATAAAGTTTCTCATCTTTTATTTTTAGATATATCGTATATTTTGGAGAAAAAAGTTTATCTCTTCTAACTACACTTTTTCCCATATTTTTTTTCTCTAAAGTTTTATATGACCACAAATCTTTAGCTCTTCCTCTAATCTCATTTATTACAACTGAAACTTCAAATACCTCTTTATCTAAAATCTCAAAAAACTCTTTTTGAGATTTTAAGGAAATATTACAAAGCATACCTATAATAGTAGTCTTTGGCGGAGCTAAAAAACTTTTATGATAAGTTCTAAAAAAAGGTATTCTATATGAATTTATAAGACCTTGTATCTCAAATCTTATAACTTTCATTATTTACTCTTTAATATATCTTTATACTCTTCTATTGCCTTTGCTACAGAAACTACATTTTCAAAGCTATTTTTTATCTCTTCCTCATTTTTGAATATCCCTTTTGATATACCGATACTAAGAGATTCTACATCATTGTCTTCAATAGCTTCTTTTATATTTTCAATATTTATATTACCTTCAATATCCACATCCAAGCTATTTAGTAAAAATGGATTCCCCGTTTTTTGTTTAGCTATTACTATAAATTTTGGTGAAATATCTTCAAGATTTCTTGATTGTTTTGCACCACCATTAAAGTTTTTAATTGCATCTAAAAAGATATTTAATCTAGTATTTTTTTCTTCATTATCTAAAATTTCATTTACATCATAAGTATATTCATCAATTTCATTTCCTATATGAGAAGTATTTACCATAATATTCCCTCTCATAAAATTTAATGTATCTATCTCTATTTGTACAATATTTCCACTTTTTTCATTTTCTTTTTTTGGTTTTTGCTTTCTTGTAAGATAATCATATTCACCTTTATATGGAAGGATAGAGATAAGTGGAGTAACTTTTACGGGAGACCATCTTCTTCCACCATTTGGAAACATATAACCAAAAAGATCAAGATCTATAAATTTTTTATAAGCTAATTCTTTTACATCTTTTAAATTTTTATCAAGATCTATATATTTACCATTTTCATCTCTAAAAGTTGGATTACCATTTTCACTTACTTCTGTAATTCTTTGTCCTAGTTGAAGTAATGTTTCTTTAAAATATCTTCTTAAAGCTTGTCCCGAAACATAAGCATACTCTTCACCATTTGCACTTGCTATTTTTTTCATTTCAGTTATATTTCCACCCGTTCCTTCACTACCATTTAATGATGCTAAATTTACTTTTGTAATATATGCGATATTTAAAAACATTTTTTCTCCTTATTTTTGATTATTTGATTTACTATAAATTACTCTTTTGTATTTGTCTATCGCAAAAATTGCAATATAATCCCTTATTGCTTCCCAATTATTTGTAATAAATGATTCATCTGCCAATAATTTTGTTGTATCAAGATAATAATTATTAGTAGTAGATTCACTTTTATAATCTTTTAAAAATGTAAACTCTACATCTTTTAAGAAACTTAATAATTGTTTACTATTTTTGATATTTCTAATTTTAAATAATAAATCTTTATCCCCTTTTTTATCTAGCATATCAAATTTTTTAGATGTAAAATCACCAATTTGTTCACCAAGTTTTTTAGATTCTTCTAGAATATTCATATTTTTCCCTTTCATTATATTTTTTAAATAAATTCTTTCAAACTCATATAAACCTTTACCAAAAGATTTAGATTCATTTTTCAAAATATTAAAACTAGTTGTATAATAATACTTTCTAAGAGATTTAAACTCTAAAAAAGCTTTACACCATTTTTGAAAATTTATATTTATCTCTTTTGAACTTTGTGATAATCCAAATGTCACTATCATATCTGCAAGATAAACAAAAAGATTGCTTTCTTGCTCTTTTTGAATATTTATTTTTGTTTTTTTAAGTTCCTCTAAAAACTGTATAAACTGATATGCTTTTGTATATTCATTTAAAGACTTTTTGAAAGTTCCATCTTCAACATAGACAACAAAAGTAATCTCTTGTAAGGCATCAAAAATCTTTTCTTTTCTTTTTGTCATTTTATCTTTATCCAAAGCTTTTTCATAACTACTTTCTATATGAGAAATTTTTGAAAATAAATACATAAAAAATTTTAATTCAAATTCAACATCACTTTTAGAGATATAAAAGTTTTTAAACTTTTTACCAAATATCTTATCTTTTCTCAATTGGTCATAAAAATTAACATTTGTATTTGTCGTTATTAAAACATCATCCTCATCTCTAAAACTATTTTTTTCATCTTTTATTTTTAAATCTCTTTTAAAAATATTTAATGCTCCCAAATTAGATGAGTTTGGATAAATAAAGAAAGCAAAGTTAAAATAATGTTGTATTTTTGTACCAAACCAGTAAATTAAAGCTTCCCATTTATCTATATTATAATTTTTAGATATTTTTATCATATCGTGAAAACTTTTTTGTCCATCTTCAAAATTATGAATAGAAGAGTTTAATGCCAAAAAATCATCTTTTACTAAGTATGAAGAAAACTTTTCAATATATTCTTGTAAAGATGATAATACATAAATTTCCTGCTTTGATTTATCATAATAACATTTCTCTATCTTATACTCATCTTTAGTGTGATTTTCATTTTCTTGTATATATTTTTCTTCTTTTTTTAATAGTTCCTCTTTTGATATAGATAAATCATCAATATGAACTCTAATCAAAGCATTTTTAGAATCATTGCTCCCACCGTTTTTTATATTTACTTTAGCAGCTTGAGTAAATTCATTTGTATTTGTATCAAAAAATATTCTTGTATTTTTTTTATTAAAAGTAACTATCTCTTTTTCTTCTAAAAATTTATTTAAAATCTCAAAAAAGATTTTTTCATCTTTATATTTAAGTTCTAAAAAACTTTTTTCTAATTTAATATCAATATCAAAAATGTATTCTTGTAAAAACTGGTATAGATTTACTAATCCATTATTAAAAAATACATCTTTTACCAAAAATTTTCTAATCATAATTCTACCTTTATAACTCTCTATATATTTTTATAATTAAATATAGCGCAATTAAAATATCTTTTAAAACCTTGAATACAGAAGTAAAAAGTTTCATCATACAATCCATCAATATTTTTAAAGAATTCTAACATAGTATTTTTATTTTGTCAACCAATAGTATGATGAAACTATTAATATTCTTTTTTTAAGATATTTTTGATATTATTTCATAAGCAACAATCCTTTTGAACCAAAACATATAATGTATTCAAACATAGTTTGATGTAACTTGGATTTGTTGCTACTTCCATAAACAAACCCCAGCTCCATAACTCTGCTTTTCCCCAAGTCCACAACCCAAAGCAACAAATGCCAACTTCTGACTTATTTCATCTTCATTTGGTACTATTTTAAACTTATTACCAAAAAGTCTTACTTTTATATACTTTTCATCATTTACCTTTTTATTAAAAAATATTGATTGTGGTTTTTGATTTTTGATTTCAAATAGTTGGATAAAATTTTGTGTTGCTTCTAGTTTTTCATTATAAAAGTTTTCATATTTTTTTAGAAGATTTTTTTGTAGTTGTTCTTGTAACTTTAATATATCTCCATCTTTAGGCACAGTCCAAAATATTGATTTACCATTTTCATCTTTTACTGTTGTGATTGTTGGTGTTACTGTGTATAGTTCACTTATAAAAAATTGTTTTATCTCTTTTTTTGTTGCTTGTAATACTTGTAAGTAACTATTGTTTATATTTTCTCTCAAAATTCTTTGTAGTTTATAGATAAACTCTTCGTCTAATGAGCGTATTATAAACTCATAGGTTTTTCCTGCTTTATATACTTTGTCTTTTTCTATTGGATAAAAGTTTCCAAAGCAGTAGTTTTTAAAGCCTTTTTCTCCATGTGATTTTTTTAACTCTTCATCTTGTAAAAAGCTAAAGTTTATATAACTAGATAAGATGTCAAAACTATCATTTAGTTTAATGTTTTGTTTTATGTATGCGACGCATTTCAGTTCAAAATATTTCATAATAATTCCTATTTTTAAAAAATATAGATTTATTATATAAAAAAATTGTTTTATCTCTTTTTTTGTTGCTTGTAATACTTGTAAGTAACTATTGTTTATATTTTCTCTCAAAATTCTTTGTAGTTTATAGATAAACTCTTCGTCTAATGAGCGTATTATAAACT
>QKDL01000046.1 GCA_003252105.1 Arcobacter sp. | reverse complement strand
TTGTGAAAATTATAGAGTATAAATCTAAGTGATGAAACGATTATTAACTAGATAAATTATATTTAATATTTTTCAATAATATAATAATTTTGTAGTATTATATTTAGATATATTTACTCATAAGGAGTATGTTGATGAAAAAGGACGTTATTATTATAGGTGGTGGAGTTGTAGGTTTGATGTGTGCCTACTCTTTGGTTAAGGCTGGACGACAGGTAACAGTTATAGATGAGGGTGATATTACAAACTCAACTTCATTTGGTAATGCTGGTTTATTATCTGCTTTTGACAAAGGTTCTCTTAGTTATCCTGGGGTTATTACAAATACTTTAAAACAGATGATAAAAGGTGAATCTCCAGTGAAAATTCATCCAACACTTGACCCAAAAATATATAAATGGTTGATGAAGTTTGCTTTTAGTGCAAATGAAACAAGATTTAAAAGAACAATTATGCTTTTTGAAAAATATGGACACATCACAAATGAGATGTATAAATATATGCAAGAGCACGAGGGCTTAGATTTAGATTTTCATGAAAAAGGGATGTTATCTGTATTTACTCAACAAAAGACATATGAAGATAAACTAAAAAAATACAATAAACCTGATGATGAAAAGTTTTCAGTTTTGGATAAAGAACAAATCAAAGAATATCTTCCTTGTGGAGACTTTGACAAAATCAAAGGTGCAATACTATTTAAAAGAAATACTCACTTTGATCCAAAAAGAGCAATGCTTGAGATGAAAAGATATTTAAGTGAAAATGGTGTGGAGTTTATTTTAAATGAAAAGATACAACATATAAGATTACAAGATGGGGAAGTAAAATATATCTCATCTAAAGGCAAAACATACGAAGCTGAAACTTATGTGATGGCAACAGGATATCAAACCTTACTTGCAAGTTTACGAAAAAAAGAGCTTATGATGATTCCTGCAAAAGGTTATAGTATAACTTTTGATATGCCAGAAGAACTAAAACCTAAGACCTCTACTTTGTTTAATGATTTATTTATAGTGATGACACCAAGACGGGATAATGTAAGGCTTACATCAAAACTAGAGATTGGTTCAGATGATGAAAAAGTTGTAAAAGAGCAAATTGAAAGTATTAAAACAAATTTCTCAAACTATACAAAACCTTTTGAGATGAAAAATATTGTTGAATGGACTGGATTTAGACCTCTTACTCCAAATGATATACCACTTATAGGTAGAGATGAGGAGTATAAAAATTTAGTATATGCAATGGGACTTGGATGGTTAGGTATGACCTTTGCTCCAAGTATTGGAAATATTATAAAAGATATGATTGTAAATAATTTAGATAATAAAGATAGTGATGATATTTTACTATTTTCAGGTTTTTATCAATATTAGGAATATAAAGTGAATGAAGATTGCAATATAGCAAAATTGGGTGAGCCAATACTTAGACAAATTGCAAAAGAAGTTGAAAACATAAACTCTAAACTTATACAAGATATTATAAGTAAAATGCTTGTTTGTGTAAAAAAAAGCAAAGGAGTAGGATTAGCTGCTCCACAAATATTTGAATCATATCAAATACTTGTAATCTCTTCTGCTCCCAATGAACGTTATCCAAATGCACCATTGATGAAAGATGAAATATTAATCAATCCAAAGATTAAAAGTAAATCAAAAGAAAAACAAAAAGATTGGGAAGGGTGCTTAAGTATCCCAGGTATTAGAGCTCTTGTCCCTAGATATACAAAAATTGAAGTTGAATATCAAACTATAAATAATACTATAAAAACAGTAGTTTTTGAAGATTTTATAGCAAGAATATTTCAGCATGAATATGATCATCTAATGGGCAAAGTTTATATAGATAGAGTTGAAGATACTAAAGATATTATTACTGAAGAGATTTATTTTAGAACAATACTATCAAGATAATCAATAATCTTATATAACTAAATTGTCACTAATTTTATTTAAAATAACACTTATTTAAAATTAGTGGTGCATTTATGGTTCTAAAATATATAGAGTTTTTTTTCTTTTTTTGTGTTATTCCAATACTGTTTTTTATAAAAATCATATCTGTAAAAGTTTTGATGCCAACATTATGGCTTATTGCTATTTATACTTTTATAGTTTTATATAGAAGTAAAGAAAGTTTAAACTTTGATGAGATTAAACTATATGATTTAAAATATATACTTATTAGATTTACTCTTATTAGTATGTTGGTATATTTGTTTACTGTATATTTTTACTCTGATAAATTATTTATATTTGTACAAAAGAATTTTGAATTTTATTTGATAGTGATAATTTTATATCCAATATTATCTGTTATACCACAAGAGTTAATATTTAGAAAATTTTTTTTATATAGGTACAATGATATTTTTTCAACAAAAAACTTAATCTTTATAAATGCACTTGCGTTTAGTTTTGTACATATTGTATTTAATAATTATATTGCAGTTATTTTTACTTTTTTGGCAGGATTAATATTTATGAAAACTTATATTGACACAAAATCATTTGGGCTTGTTTGTATTGAACATGCCCTTTATGGTAATATGATATTTACCATTGGATTAGGAGAATATTTTTATCACAATAGAATCTAATCAAATAATATCGTAAGAATAAACATCAAATCCTTCATAAGAATCAATATTGAATCTTCTTGCATAGCCATTTAATTGTAAATCTCTTTTTGTCAAAGTATCAATTGTATGTTTTTCAATTTTTTCTAAATGCAATAGATATTTATCACTTTCATCCTCTTTTACAATCTCTGCAAATGTATATCCCTCTTTTAGTAATACATTTTTAAATATTTCTAAATTTGTTTTTTCAAAATGTGAAAAATAATATCCCCAACTTAAATCTTTTGAAAAATCGATTCTATCAATTGATACTGCATTATTAAAAAAATCTTCAACCTCTTTTGATATTAGTGATAACATTACCATAAAAAACTCCTTCATAAATTATCATAATTTGAAGTTTAATGAAAAAACGTCACTTTTGTGTCACAAAATAAAGAATTAATAAAAATTTTTTAAATTTATTTTGTCTTAGAAAAGTAAAAAGTGCTATATTGATATTATTATCCTTATTAAAAGGAAATAAAATACTATTATTTTAATCTAAAAGCCCATAATACTTGACATTTAACTAAAATTAAGTTATAATCCGCGTCCATAAAAATGGTTAGAGTGCCTTTTTGGGTATATCTAACGAGTTCTTTAAAGGAAAAAACATGGAAAAAATAAGATTAAAGCTTAAAGCTTATGATCATAGAGTTTTAGACAGAAGTGTTGCTTCAATTGTTGAAGCTGTAAAGAGAACTGGTGCAGAGTTGAGAGGTCCTATTCCTCTTCCAACAAAAATCAGAAAGTACACAGTTATCAAAGGTCCTCACGTTAATAAGGATTCAAGAGAGCAATTTGAAATCAGAGTTCACACAAGAATGATTGATATCATCGCTGCAACTCCTGATACTGTTGATTCATTAATGAAACTTGACTTAGCTCCTGAAGTTGATGTTGAAGTTAGATCAATGGGTCAAGAATAAAAAGAAAGGGTAATAAATGGAATTTATCGTAGAAAAAATCGGTATGAGTAGAACTGTTTCAGTTCCTGCAACACCAGTTACACTTTTAAAAGTTCTTGATACAAAAGTATGTGAAGTGACTGAAGGTGTAGCACTTGTTTCATATAGCGATGGTAAAAAATTTAACAAAGCTATTGAAGGTCAACAAAAAAAATATGGTTTAAGCAAAGAGTTTAATAGATTTGCAACAATTAGTGTTGCTAACACAGAAGCTGGTGATTTAGATGTATCTGGTTTAGCTGAAGCTAAAGTTTTAAAAACAACTTTTAAAACTAAAGGTAGAGGTTTCCAAGGTGGAGTTAAAAGATGGAACTTCGCTGGTGGTAGAGCATCACACGGACACAGAATGGGTAGAAGAACAGGTTCTATTGGTAACTGTGAGTGGCCAGGTAGAGTTATGCCAGGTAAAAAAATGCCAGGACAATACGGAAATACAAATGTATCTGTTAAAAATGATGTACTTTCATTTGATGCAGAAACTGGTATATTAGTTGTTAAAGGTTCAGTTTCAGGACCTAATGGTGGATTAGGAAAAGTAAGGATTGCTAAATGAGTAATGCAGTAGTAGTAAAAACAAACGAATTACCTGAATCATTCAAAGGGATTAATTCTCATAACTTATATCTATATGTTAAATCTTACTTAGCAGCGCAAAGAGCAAATACTGCTAGAGTAAAAAATAGAACTGAAGTAAGCGGTGGTGGTAAAAAACCAAAGGCTCAAAAAGGTTCAGGTGCAGCAAGATGGGGTTCTAAAAGATCACCACTATTTGTTGGTGGGGGACAAGTTTTTGGACCTACAAAAAGAAACTACAATCAAAAAATCAATAAAAAGCAAAAAGTATTAGCATTAAATTATGCTTTAAATGCTCATGCAGAAAATGGTTCTTTATTTGTAGCTGATTCTATTTTAGTTGAATCAGGAAAAACTAAAGATGCGGTATCAATTATTAATGAATTAAATCAAAGAGATACTCTAATCATTGTTAACTCAATTGATGAGAAAACTTATTTAGCATTTAGAAACATTAAAAATTGTTATATGATTGAAAAGCAAGAAATTAATGCTTATGCAGTTTCAGCTTATCGTTCAGTACTTGTTGAAAAAGAAGTACTTGATTCATTAACAAAAGAGGCGTAAGATGGCAGATATTACAGATATTAAAGCAATATTATATACAGAAAAAACAATCGAGCTTCAAGAAAATGGTGTAATCGTTGTTCAAACTAGTCCAAGAATGACTAAAAACGGTTTAAAAGAAGTATTTAAAGAGTATTTTGGAGTAACTCCAGCAAAAATCAACTCTTTAAGACAAAGTGGTAAAGTAAAAAGATTTAGAGGAAGACCAGGGAAAAGAGCTGACTTCAAAAAATTCTATGTAACATTACCAGAGGGCGCTGAAATAGCGAACCTATCAGCTTAAGGAGATTATAGATGGCAATTAAAAAATTTAGACCAATAACTCCTGCAAGAAGATTCATGTCTGTTATGGATACTTCTGATATTACTTCAAAACCAACTGTTAGATCTTTACTTGTAAGAGTAAAAGCAAACGCTGGTAGAAATAATAACGGTAGAATTACTTCAAGACACAAAGAAGCAGGTGCTAAAAAACTTTACAGAATTATTGATTTCAAAAGAAATAAATTTGGTGTTGAAGGAACTGTTTCAACAGTAGAATACGATCCATATAGAAACTGTAGAATTTGTTTAGTTACTTATTTAGATGGTGATAAAAGATATATTATTCAACCTTCTGGATTAAAAGTTGGAGACAAAGTTCAAGCTGCTGAATCTGGATTAGATATTTTACCAGGTAATGCAATGAGACTAATCAACATCCCAGTTGGTACAATGGTTCACAATATTGAATTAAAACCAGGTAAAGGTGCACAATTTGCTAGATCTGCTGGTGCATATGCGCAAATTATGGGTAGAGAAGATAAATATGTTATCTTAAGAATGCCTTCTGGTGAAATGAGAAAAATTCTTGGTGTTTGTATGGCAACAGTTGGTGTTGTTGGAAACGAAGATTTCTCAAACATGGTAGTAGGTAAAGCTGGTAGAACTAGACACCTTGGTATTAGACCTCAAACAAGAGGTTCTGCAATGAACCCAGTTGATCACCCACACGGTGGTGGTGAAGGTAAAACTAACTCAGGTAGACATCCAGTTACTCCTTGGGGTATGCCAACTAAAGGTTATAAAACTAGAAAGAAAAAAGCTAGTGATAAATTAATCATTTCAAAAAGAAAGAAGTAAGGGTTTAAGATGGCAAGATCAATAAAAAAAGGTCCATTTGTAGACGCACACTTAATGAAAAAAGTTATTAAAGCAAACGAAGCTAATGACAAAAAACCAATTAAAACTTGGTCAAGAAGATCAATGGTTTTACCTGATATGATTGGTTTAACATTTAATGTGCATAATGGTAGAAACTTCGTACCAGTAAATATTACAGAAAATCACGTTGGTTATAAACTTGGTGAATTCGCTCCAACTAGAACATTTAAAGGGCACAAAGGTTCTGTGCAAAGAAAGGTATAATGATGGGAAAAGCAATATTAAAATTTATTAGACTTTCTCCAATTAAAGCTAGACTTATTGCTAGAGAAGTTCAAGGTATGAATGCAGAGTATGCAATTGCATCATTAGAGTTTACTCCAAACAAAGCTGCTGGAATTATTTCTAAAGTTATTGCTTCAGCTGTAGCAAATGCAGGTTTAGAACCTCAAGATGCAGTTATTACAAGTGCAAGAGTAGATAAAGGTCCTGTTCTAAAAAGATACACTCCAAGAGCAAGAGGTAGTGCATCACCAAAACATAAACCAACTGCACATATTATGATTGAAGTTGCTGCTGCATCTAAAGGAGATAAGTAATGGGTCAAAAAGTTAATCCAATAGGTTTAAGATTAGGTATCAACAGAAACTGGGAATCAAGATGGTTTCCTAAGTTTTCAAATATGCCTGCAAACGTTGCTGAAGATGATAAAATCAGAAAATACGTAAAAAAAGAGTTATACTATGCAGGTGTAGCACAAACTATCGTTGAAAGAACTGCTAAAAAAGTTAGAGTTACTATCGTTGCAGCTAGACCAGGTATTATTATCGGTAAAAAAGGTGCTGACGTAGAAAAACTTAAAAATAATCTTTCTGCATTAGTTGGTAAAGAGATTGCAGTAAACATTAAAGAAGAGAGAAAACCACAACTTTCTGCTCAATTAGCTGCTGAAAATGTTGCTCAACAATTAGAAAGAAGAGTTGCATTTAGAAGAGCTATGAAAAGAGTTATGCAAAATGCTCTTAAATCTGGTGCAAAAGGTATCAAAGTATCTGTTTCTGGAAGACTTGGTGGAGCTGAAATGGCTAGAACTGAGTGGTATTTAGAAGGTAGAGTTCCTTTACATACTTTAAGAGCTAGAATCGATTATGGTTTTGCTGAAGCTCATACAACTTATGGTTGTATTGGTATCAAAGTATGGATTTTCAAAGGTGAAGTACTTGCAAAAGGTATCCCTGCTGAAAAACCTGAAGCAGCTTCTAAACCAAAAAGAAGACCAACAAAGAAAAGAGGTAAATAATCATGTTAATGCCTAAAAGAACTAAATACAGAAAGCAAATGAAAGGTAGAAATAGAGGTAAATCTATGAGAGCCAATTCATTAGCTTATGGTGAATTCGGAATCAAAGCAGTTGAGCATGGAAGAATCGATTCAAGACAAATCGAAGCTGCTAGGATTGCAATGACAAGAGCTATTAAAAGACAAGGTAAAGTTTGGATCATGGTATTCCCTCATAAACCTTTAACAAAAAGACCTCTTGAAGTGAGAATGGGTAAAGGTAAAGGTCCTATCGATAAGTGGGTTATGAATATTAAGCCAGGTAGAGTTTGTTTTGAGATGGCAGGTGTTTCTGAAGAGTTAGCAAGAAATGCATTAACACTGGCTCAACACAAATTACCATTTAAAACAAAAATTGTAAGTAGAGATAGTGAAAATGATTTATTCTGATTTAAAAGATAAAAGTTTAGAAGAACTAAACGGGTTATTAAAAGAAAAAAAGGTGCTTCTTTTTGAATTAAAAGCTAAGCTAAAAACTATGCAGTTAACAAATACTTCTGAATTAAGAGCGTGCAAAAAAGATATCGCTAAAATTCAAACAGCTATGACTGCTGTAAAAGCTAACTAAGGATCTAAAGTATGAATACACATAAAAGAGAGATTCAAGGTGTAGTGGTAAAAAAATCTGGTGATAAAACAGCATCTGTATTAGTTACAAGAAACGTTTTACATCCAAAATATCACAAGACTGTAAAAAGATTTAAAAAATACTTAGTTCATGATGAGAAAAATGAGTTAAATGAGGGTGATACAGTAATCGCTGTTGAATGTAGACCTTTATCTAAAACTAAATCTTTCAGATTGAAGAAAATTGTAGCTACAGGAGTTAAATAATGATTCAAAGTTTTACAAGATTAAATGTAGCTGATAACACTGGTGCTAAAGAGATCATGTGTATTAAAGTATTAGGTGGTTCTAAAAGAAGATATGCATCAGTTGGTGATGTAATTGTAGCTTCTGTTAAAAAAGCATTACCTACAGGAAAAGTTAAAAAAGGTGCTGTTGTTAAAGCTGTTGTTGTAAGAACTCATAAAGAAGTTCAAAGAGAAAATGGATCTTTAATTAGATTTGATGACAACGCTGCAGTTATCCTTGATGCTAAAAAAGAACCAATTGGAACAAGAATTTTTGGACCTGTTGCTAGAGAAGTTAGATATGCAGGTTTCATGAAAATTGTTTCACTTGCTCCGGAGGTACTATAATGGCTGCTAAATTAAAGATTAAAAAAGGTGATACTGTAAAAATTATCGCTGGTGATGATAAAGGTAAAACTGGAGAAGTTTTAGCTGTTATCCCTTCAAAAGGGCAAGTAATCGTTAAAGATTGTAAAGTTGCTAAAAAAACAGTTAAGCCTGATCAAGAGAAAAACCCAGATGGTGGATTTGTAAACAAAGAGATGCCAATTAACATCTCTAATGTAGCAAAAGTAGAAGGTGAATAAGATGGCAGCAAGATTATTTGATAAATATAAAACAGAAATTAAACCAGCTTTAGAAGCAGAGTTTCCAAAAAACAAAACGTTAACTGCTAAAGTAGAAAAAGTAGTTATCTCTGTTGGTGCTGGTGAAGCTATGAAAGATAGTAAATTAATGCAAAACATTCAAGATACTATCTCTTTAATTGCAGGTCAAAATGCAGTTAAAGTTATTGCTAAAAAATCAGTTGCTGGTTTTAAAGTAAGAGAAGGTATGCCTGTAGGTGTTAAAGTAACACTAAGAGGTGAAAGAATGTACACATTCTTAGATAAACTTTGTTCTATTGCACTACCTAGAGTAAAAGACTTTAGAGGTCTTAATAGAAACGGTTTTGATGGTCAAGGTAACTTCAACTTTGGTTTAGATGAGCAATTAATGTTCCCAGAAGTTGTTTATGATAACATCATTAAAACACATGGTATGAATATTTCAATTTCTACTTCAGCTGATAATGATAAAGAAGCTTATAGATTATTAGAGTTAGTGGGAATTCCATTTACTAAAGGAAGAGCGTAATGGCAAAGAAATCAATGATCGCTAAACAACAAAGAGCACCTAAGTTTAAAGTAAGAGCTTATACTAGATGTTCAGTTTGTGGTAGACCACACTCAGTATACAGAGACTTTGGTCTTTGTAGAGTATGTTTAAGAAAAATGGCTAACGAGGGATTACTTCCTGGCGTTAAAAAATCTAGTTGGTAGGAGATAAAAGCTATGATGAATGATATAATCGCAGATGCTTTAACTAGAATTAGAAATGCTGCAATGAGAAAATTAGAAGTTGCAACATTATTACATTCTAATACAGTTGTAGGGATTTTAGAAGTATTACTTAAAAAAGAGTATATTGAGAGTTATAAAGTAATTGAAGGTGAACATCACAAAAACACTATTCAAGTTACTTTAAAATACGATGATAATGAAAGATCAGTTATAAACGAAATCAAAAGAGTTTCAACTCCAGGAAGAAGAGTTTATAAAAGTGCTTCTGAAATCAAAAGTTTTAAAAATGGATATGGTACAATCATTGTTTCAACAAACAAAGGTGTTATCGCTAACGATGAAGCTTTCGCTTCTAATGTTGGTGGTGAAGTACTATGTACTGTATGGTAGGAGAGTGTAATGTCTAGAATTGGAAAAAAACCTATCGCAATCCCAAGTGGTGTTGAAGTAGCAGTTGATGGAACTGTTGTTACAGTAAAAAAAGGTAACAAAGCTATTCCTGTTGAAACACATGGAAGAGTAGATGTAAAAGTTGAAGATAATAATGTAGTTTTAGATAGAGTTGGTGAGACTAAAGAATCATCAGCTTTCTGGGGAACTTACAGAGCTTTAATTAACAATGCAGTAACTGGTTTATCTGATGGTTTCTCTAAATCTTTAGAGATTAACGGAGTTGGTTACAGAGCTGCTGTTAAAGGTAATATTTTAGAATTACAACTTGGATATTCTCATCCAATTAACTATGATATTCCAGAAGGATTAGAAGTTACAGTTGAGAAAAACATTATTAATGTTAAAGGTGCTGACAAACAACAAGTTGGTCAAGCTGCAGCAATTATTAGAGGCTTTAGAGCTCCTGAACCATACAAAGGTAAAGGTGTTAAATATACTGATGAGAAAATCATTAGAAAAGCTGGTAAAACTGCTAAGAAATAAGGTGTAGTAAGATGAGTAGAGCAAAAGATATAGCAAAAAAGAACTCTTTAAGAGCAATCAGAAAAAAAAGAGTTAGAGGGACTATCGGAAGAGGTACTGCACAAACACCTAGAGTTTCTGTTTTTAAATCAAACAGATATTTAAGTGCACAAGCAATTAATGATATTGAAGGTGTTACATTAGCAGCAGCAAGTTCTAAAGCAATGGGACTTAACGTTAATAAAGAAAATGCAGTAAAAGTTGCAGCTACATTTGCTGAAGCTTTAAAAGCTGCTGGAATTGAAGAGGTAGTATTTGATAGAAATGGATACCTTTATCATGGTGTAATCGCGGCATTTGCTGATGGTTTAAGAGAAAATGGTATCAAATTATAAGGGTTAATGATGGCAGCAGTAAATAGAGAAGATTTTCAAGAAGCAATCGTTAAAATCGGAAGAGTAACAAAAGTTGTAAAAGGTGGTAGAAGATTCAGATTTACAGCTTTAGTTGTTGTTGGAGATAAAAACGGTACAGTAGGATTTGGTACAGGAAAAGCTAAAGAGGTTCCTGATGCAATTAAAAAAGCTTTAGATGATGCATTTAAATCTTTAGTAAAAGTTAATATTCATGGTACAACTATTGCTCATGATATTGAACATAAATATAATTCAAGTAAGATTCTTTTAAAACCAGCATCTGAAGGTACAGGACTTATCGCAGGTGGTGCAGCAAGACCAGTACTTGAGCTTTCTGGGGTTAAAGATATTATTGCAAAATCTTTAGGTTCAAATAATCCAAATAACCTTGTACAAGCTACAGTAGAAGCATTAGCAAGAATTAAAGGATAAGATGTGGCATTAGATAACTTAACACCAGCAACTGGTAGTACAAAAAATGTTAAAAGAATAGGTAGAGGTCAAGGTTCTGGAACTGGTAAAACAGCCGGTAAAGGTAATAAAGGTCAAAAAGCTAGATCTGGATATAAAATCAAAAGAGGTTTTGAGGGTGGTCAACAACCAATCTATAAAAGACTTCCAAAAGTTGGTTTTACATCTAGAGTAGAAAAACCATATTCAATCAATGTAGATAGAATTAAACAAGTGGCAGCACTTGAAGAAATCACAGTTGAATCAATTAAATCAGTATACAAATTATCAAAAAGTGTTACTAAAGTAAAATTAATCGGTTCAGCTGCTAAAGAATTAGCATCTAAGATTAAAGACGAAAACGTAACAACTACTGGAAAATAATTATGAATAAAGATCTAATAAATAAGATTCTTATTACATTAGGTTTTATTTTACTTTACAGGTTACTGGCATATGTGCCAGTTCCTGGAGTAAATATAGACGTAGTAAAAGAATTCTTCGATTCAAATGCAAACAATGCATTAGGTCTTGTAAATATGTTTAGTGGTAATGCAGTTGAAAGACTGTCTATCATTTCACTTGGTATTATGCCTTACATTACAGCTTCGATTATTATGGAGCTTCTAGCAGCAACTTTCCCAGCACTTGGTAAAATGAAAAAAGAAAAAGATGGTATGCAAAAATATATGCAAATCATTAGATACGCAACTATTGTAATTACTCTTATCCAATCTATTGGTGTATCTATGGGACTTAATTCATTAACAGGTCAAAGTGGACAAAGTGCAATCTCAATCGATATGGATGTTTTTGTAGCAGTATCATCTATTTCAATGTTAACAGGTACTATGCTTTTAATGTGGATTGGAGAACAAATCACACAAAAAGGTATTGGTAACGGTATTTCTCTTATTATCTTTGCAGGTATTGTTTCGGCAATCCCAGGAGCAATTGGTGGTACAGTTGATTTAGTTAACAATGGACAAATGAACTTCTTAACAGTTATTGCTATTTTAGTAATAATTTTAGCAACTGTTGGAGCTATTATTTATGTTGAATTAGGGGAAAGAAGAGTTCCTATTTCATACTCTAGAAAAGTTATGATGCAAAATCAAAGAAAAAGAGTTATGAATTATATTCCTATAAAAGTTAATTTATCTGGGGTTATTCCTGCAATTTTTGCAAGTGCTATTTTAATGTTTCCAGCTACTGTACTTCAAGGAAGTCAAAATAAATATCTTTTAATGGTTGCAGATTTTTTAAGTCCTCAATCATATACATTTAATCTTTTAATGTTTTTATTTGTAGTTTTCTTTGCATTTTTTTATGCTTCAATTACATTTAATGCAAAAGATATATCTGAAAATTTAAAAAGACAAGGTGGTTTTATCCCAGGTATTAGACCAGGAGAAGGAACTGCAGCATTTTTAAATGAAACAGCAAGTAGATTGACTTTCTGGGGAGCTATTTATATGGGATTAGTTTCTACTGTTCCTTGGCTTTTAGTTAAAGCTATGGGAGTACCATTCTATTTTGGAGGGGTTGCAGTTCTTATCGTAGTTCAAGTTGCTATTGATACTATGAGAAAAATTGAAGCTCAACAATATATGAATAAGTATGAAACATTAAGTGCAGTTGGACTGTAAATCATGGCTATTCCTTTAAGAAAACCTAATGAAATTGAAAAACTTCGCACAGCAAGTCAAGCTGTTGCGAAGACACTAAAATATCTAGAAGAAAATATCAAAGCTGGTATGACTTTAATAGAAGTTAATGAAATGGGTGAAAAATGTTTAGAAGAACTTGGCGCAAGACCTGCTTTTAAAGGTTTATATGGTTTCCCTGCTGGCGTTTGTACTTCTTTAAATGAAGTTATTATTCATGGAATTCCTGATAATACAGTATTAAAAGAGGGTGATATTTTAGGTTTAGATATAGGTAGTGAAATTGACGGCTGGTATGGTGATGCAGCAATTACTATGCCTATAGGTAAAATCTCAAAAGAAGACGAGGATTTAATTGCTTGTTCTAAAGATGCATTATATCATGCAATTAGCATAATAAAAGAGGGTATGAGATTTAAAGAGCTTTCAAAAGAGATTGAAAACTTTATAGTTGATAGAGGTTATCAGCCATTAGTTAGATTTTGTGGTCATGGTATTGGTAAAAGACCTCATGGTGAACCAGAAATTCCAAACTATGTAGATACACCAAATCTAAAATCTGGACCTAAAATTAAAAATGGTATGGTATTTTGTATTGAACCGATGATTTGTCAAAACTCAAGAGAACCTGTTATTTTAGAAAATGACTGGGATGTTGTAAGTGAAGATGGATTAAGAGGTAGCCATTATGAGCATACAGTTGCTGTTATTGATGGAAAAGCAGTTATATTAAGTCAAGTAGAAGAATAAACTTAGGAGAAAAAGTGGCAAAAGATGATGTTATAGTAATTGATGGAAAAGTTGTTGAAGCTTTACCAAATGCTATGTTTAGAGTAGAGTTAGATAACGGACATATTGTATTGTGTCATATCTCTGGAAAAATGAGAATGCACTATATTAAAATATTACCAGGTGACAAAGTAAAAGTAGAAATTACTCCTTATTCTCTTGATAAAGGTAGAATTACTCACAGATATAAATAAGAGATTGTAAAACATACAAACTCTTATTTAATATTTTAACTTTTGTAATATTATGTTATACTCATATTCAAAAGATAATTAAGTATAAATATGAAAAATATTACACAACTACTAGAAGAAACATTAATTAATTTAAGAAATAAAAATATTATTATCACTCCAAGTAATTTTGAAAAAGAGTTTTATGCTCTTTTATCAAAATCTGATTTGATTTTAGAAGATCATGAAGAGTTTCAATATATTATTGATACTTTAAATGAAAATGAAAAAAATCAGTTTGATAAAGATGATAAAACAACTTTAAATTTAGCAAAATTATTAAGTAATAGAGTATCAACACATGATATAAAACTTTTTTTAAAACATTTTATATATTTTATTTCACCCTCTTTATCTAATTATAAAAGTAATGAGCTTCAAGAACTAATTTATAATATTGCAAAAAGACCTAATATATTAGTTGATGAAGATACAATAAGAAAATTAAGAAAATTTACTGATGAACGAATCAAATCTGACAGGTCACTTTTAAGTGAAAAAACTAATGATATAAAAAAATTGATATTTTTCTTCGAAGAACATTTAAAAGATATTATATTAGAACATGACACTACAAAAGAAGAGGTATTACAGATTAGAAATGATTTGGAAAATCTGGATTTATCAACAACTTCAAAGGAAGAGATTAAACATTTTCAAGATGAGATGCTAAAAATAGTTGAAAAATTAGATGAATCGATTGAAAAAAATACTAAGAAATTAACAGATGAACAAGCTAAATGTGTAGATTTATATGAACAGATTGAAATGTTACAATTTAATTTAATAAAAGCTGAAGAGGAAAAATCTTTAGATTACTTAACAGGCGTACTTACAAGAAGAGCATATGTTGATGAATTAGAACGATTAGAAAATGAGTTTAATGTCTTTGATTCTAAGTATGCTATTGTTTTTTATGATTTAGATCACTTTAAAAAAATAAATGATGAATTTGGGCATGAATGTGGAGATGTTATATTAAATAAATTTGCAACAATTTTAAATAAACTTACTAGAACAGGAGATATCATCTCAAGATATGGTGGGGAAGAATTTGTTGCATTGATTCATTATGGAGAAACAATTGAAGTGAAAAATTATCTCCAAAGAGTTAAAAATATTATTTCAAACAATAAATTTATTTATAAAGATAATAAAATCGATGTAAGATTTTGTGCTGGAGTATCTTTTAGAGATAAATATAATTCTTATGAAGATTGTATGAAAAAAGCTGATGAACTTTTATATATTGCTAAGGCAGATGGACGAGACAGAATAGTTCTTGATACTAATGAAATATTATAGATAAAATAATATATTCAAAAGAACTTTTTTTGTACAATTTTGCATGACTAAAGCAGTAAAAAATAGAATTATATATCAGTTGAATTTTTTGAAATCTATTGGATATGAATACCATAGTAATTTAAAGCTATTTAATAAAGAGATAAACTCTAGCAGTTTGCCTAATGATTTAAATCAATTAAAAGATATAGTAGAAAATTGCCATTTATGTGAGTTGTGTAAAACTAGAAAAAATGTTTTATTTGGTGAAGGAAGTATTAGTAATAATCCCATAATGTTTATAGGGGATGAACCTACAAAAAGTGAAGATGAATTAAATAGTTTTTTTGTAGGTAAGTCAGGTGAACTTCTAAGTAAAATGATTGAAAATGTATTGCCTTTAAAAAAAGAAGAAATCTATATAACAAATTTAGTAAAATGCAAAAGTTTAGATGGTATGGAAACCTCTCATTTTAATAGTTGTAGTAGTTATTTATATAAACAAATTGATCTAATAAAACCTAAGTTAATTGTAACTTTAGGAGAAAAAAGTTACCAATATTTGTGTTCAGATAAACAAAATTATAATCAAGTAAGAGGGCAAATCGTTAATTTCAAAAATTATAGTTTGCTTCCAACTTTTTCAGTTGGATTTTTAATTAGAAATCCATCAGCAAAAAAAGAAGCTTATCACGATATGCTAAAAATAAAATCTATTTTGGAGTCAAATTGAAAAATCTATTAAGTGTATTACTAATTGGGATGTTTTTTATAGGATGTACTCAAAAAACAATAGTAATTGATACTCAAAAACAAGAAGTAAAAAAACAAGAAGAGATAGTACAACCAAAACAAGAAGAGATAGTTGAGCCAATAGCAGAAGAACCTATTGTAAAACAACCCATTGTAGAAGAAGATGCTTATAAAAAAATTGCATTGATTTATCCATCAAAAGTTGTGGGACCTTATGCTAAATCTACAGTAAATACGATTAGCTCTTTTTTACTTTTTTCAAAACAACCTTTTATTTTGGAAACTTTTGATAGTTTTGATGAAAATTCACAAAATATAAACTATCAAGTTGAGCAGTTAAAACAAAAAGGGTTTAGAAATGTTATTGCAATGTACACACAAGTGGGTTTTAATAGTTTAAATTCTATGTATGATATTGATGATCTAAAAATCTATTTCCCTTTAATAAATAAAGATGAAGTCCAAACAACAAATGAAAATTTTATATTTGGAGGAATCTCTTATTATAAACAATTAGAAGCCTTACAATCTGTTTCAAGTCAAAATAACAGTATGTTTTATGTTGATTCATATATTGGTAATAAATTAAAAGAGGATTATATTAAGATTTTTGGTGTAAATACAAATATTAAAAGAATTGAAAACCAGAATAATCAATATAAATATATAATGGAAGATGAAAGATTAAAAGAGAGTACAGTGATGTTAAATACTCCTATAATCAAATCATCAATTATTATGTCACAGCTTACAGCTTATGAGATAAATCCAATTACGATTCTTTCAACACAATTAAACTATAATCCACTTTTAATAAGACTAACACAAGATATAGATAGAACAAACTTTTATGTTATCAATTCAATTGGACAAAGTGATGATTTTATACAAGAATATTGTACTTTATTAGAGTCAGATATTGTTTATAATTGGGTAGATTATTCATCTTTAGTAGGAATAAGTTATTTATTAAATGGAAATCAATCAGATATTATAGAAACAAAAGTTATTGACAATCAAGTTCAATATGGATTAAATTTTTATAAAAGTACATCTTATGGATTTGAAAAGATTGATATAAATTAAAACTAAGTATCATTTCGATATAATCGCGAATATTTAATAAAAGAAACAAAAAGACGGAGTCAGATTTGAGAACGCATTATTGTACAGAAGTAACTGAAAAAAACATTGATGAGATTGTAACTGTAGCTGGTTGGGTTAACAGCAGACGTGATCACGGTGGAATTATATTTATAGATTTAAGAGATAGAGGTGGATTAGTTCAACTAGTTTGTGACCCAGCTGATAACAAGTCGGCATGGGAAGTAGCTGATAGTGTAAGAGATGAATTTGTTTTAATAGCTACTGGTAAAGTAAGAGCTAGAGGTGAAGGATTAGAAAATCCAAACTTAATCACTGGAAAAATTGAGATAGTTGTTGATAATTTAGTTATTGAAAACAGATCAAAACCTATGCCATTTGAATTAGGTGATGAAAAAGTAAATGAAGAGATTAGATTAAGAAATAGATTTTTAGAGCTTAGAACAAAAAAATCACACGATATTTTTAAATTAAGAAGTACAGCTAATATTGCAGTTAGAAACTGTTTAAATGAGCTTGGATTTTTAGATGTAGAAACTCCAATTTTAACAAAATCGACTCCAGAGGGTGCAAGAGATTATTTAGTACCAAGTAGAGTTCACCCAGGTGAATTTTATGCTTTACCACAATCTCCACAATTATTTAAACAATTATTAATGGTATCTGGATTTGATAAATATTTCCAAATAGCTAAATGTTTTAGAGATGAAGACTTAAGAGCTGATAGACAACCAGAATTTACTCAAATAGATGTTGAGATGTCATTTTGTACTCAAGAAGATGTTATCAAAGTAGCTGAAAAATTAATCCATGATACATTTAAAGCTTGTGGAAAAGATGTACCAACAACTTTTCCTAGAATGACATATAAAGATGCTATGGAAAAATATGGTTCAGATAAACCAGATATGAGATTTGGTATGTCAATGGTAGATGTTATTGATATCTTTGCAAGATCAACAAATGAAATATTCTCAAATATCGCATCAAATCCTAAAAAGAATAGAATTAAAGCACTTAAATGTCCAAATGGAGATAATATTTTCTCAAAAAGACAAATGAAAGGTTTTGAAGATTATGTAAGAAAATTTGGTGCTCATGGTTTAGGTTATTTCCAAATGAAAGAGGATGGATTAAAAGGTCCTTTAACTAAATTTTTCTCAGAAGCTGATTTAGAAGAGATTGTAAAAGTTACAGAACTAGAAGTTGGAGATGTTGTATTCTTTGGAGCAGGAGATAAAAAAACTGTATGGGATTATATGGGTAGATTTAGATTATATCTAGCAGATCAAATGGAAATTATCCCACAAGATACTTATGAGTTTTTATGGGTTGTAGATTTCCCTATGTTTGAAGTTGAAGATGGAAGAACAAAAGCACTTCACCACCCATTTACAATGCCAAATTTAGAAAAACATGATTTAGATAATATTGAAGATTTAGAAGAATTAGAGTCTATTGCTTATGATATCGTATTAAATGGTACAGAATTAGGTGGTGGTTCAATCAGAATTCATAAAGAAGAGATTCAGTCAAAAGTGTTTAAACTTATGGGAATCGCAGAAGAAGAAGCAAATGAAAAATTTGGTTTCCTACTTGAAGCATTAAAATATGGAGCACCTAGTCATGGTGGTTTCGCAATGGGATTTGATAGAATGATTATGTTATTAGCAGGAACTGATTCAATTAGAGATGTAATCGCTTTCCCTAAAACTCAAAGAGCTCAATGTTTATTAACACAAGCACCAAGTGAAGTTGATAATGAACAATTAAAAGAATTAAGCATAAGAGTAAGAAAAAACTTAGAAGCTTAATTGATTAAATAAAAAGGACAATAATATGTATAGAATTGTACTAATATTATTGTTCTTTTCTACCTTTGCCTTTTCTATTACTACTATTACAGTAACCTATCCAGTACAACAATATTTTGTAGAAAAAATTGCAGTAAATAAAGTCTATGTTAGAACAGTTTATGAAAATTTAAAAAAATTTAATCCAGATGATAGAATATTCTTAAATAGACTCTCAAGTAGCAAATATTATTTTATCTTTAATTTAAAAGAGGAGATAAAATTTGAAAAACTATTTTTAAGTAAAAATAGTAATATTACAACAATAAACCTCACTGAAGGTATAGAAAAAATTAAAAATAAAGATGGAGACAATCCTTATGTATGGATGGATCCATTATTAGTAAGAAAGATTGCAAAAAATATCTACGAACAATTAGTTATGGTACAAAAAGAGGATGAAGAGTTTTTTAAACAAAACTATGAAAATTTTTTAAAAGATTTAGATGAACTTTATTTAGAAATGAGAGATAATTTATTAAATAGTGAAACTTATGGTTTTCTTGCATATTCTGATTGTTGGGATTATTTAGCTGCTAGATTTAGATTAAAAGTATATAAAAATGAGTATAAGTATTTAAATATAGATGAGATACCAGATTTTATTAGATTTGCACGAAAAGAGAATCTACAAAAAATAGTTATACAAAAAGATAAATCTTATGAAATAGCACAATCTTTGGCAGGTCATATTGGAGCTAAAATTATAGAACATAGTATTTTTAGTCACGAATGGAGATCTAACCTATTTATGCTAACAAGAAAATTAGCTAGAAGAATATAAAAGAAGAGATATGTTTTTACCTACAACCAAAGAGGAGATGAAACAAAAAGGTTGGGAACAATGTGATGTAATCTTAGTAAGTGGAGATGCATATATTGATTCACCCTTTATTGGAGTAGCTGTAGTTGGAAGAATACTTGAAAACTTAGGTTTTAAAGTGGGAATTATTGGTCAACCAGATGTAAATAATGATGATATAACAAGACTTGGTGAACCTAAACTTTATTGGGGTGTTAGTGGTGGAAGTATAGATTCTATGGTTTCAAACTATACTGCAACAAAAAAATTTAGAAATAGTGACGATTATACACCTGGTGGAAAAAATAACAAAAGACCAGATAGAGCAACTTTAGTATATACAAATCTTATTAGAAGATTTTTTAAAAATACTGTTCCAGTGGTTCTTGGTGGAATTGAAGCTAGTTTAAGAAGAACAACACATTATGATTATTGGACAAATAAATTAAGAAAACCAGTATTATTTGATGCAAAAGCAGATTATCTTATCTATGGTATGGGTGAGATGGCTATTAGGGAGTTTACAACTGCTTTAGCCAAAGGGAAAGATCCAAAAGAGGTTAGGGGAGTTTGTTATATTTCTAAAGAACCAGTTGAAGATTATATTCAATTACCAAGTCATGATGAGTGTTTAAAAGATAAAGAGAAGTATATTGACCTTTTTGATGATTTTTATAAAAACAATGACCCTATAAATGCACAAGGTCTTTGTCAAAAGGTTGATACTAGATACTCTATTCAAAACCCTCCCTGTGATTATTTAGATGAAAATGAGATGGATGAGGTTGCTTCTTATCATTATGAAAGAGATTTACATCCATACCATAAAAAAGAGGGAACAGTAAAATGTTTAGAGACTATTAAGTTCTCTATTCAAACTCACCATGGATGTTGGGGTGAGTGTAATTTTTGTGCTATTGGAGTTCATCAAGGACGAACAATAAGAACAAGAAGTGAAAAAAATATTTTACAAGAGGCAAAAGAGTTTACCAAAATGAAAGACTTCAAAGGTATTATCTCTGATGTTGGGGGACCAACTGCTAATATGTATGGGTATGAGTGTGGTAAAAAGCTTAAAAAAGGTACCTGTGATGATATCAGATGTGTTGATTTTGATAGACTTTGTAAGGTTATGAAAGTTGACCATAGTAGACATCTAAAACTATTAAGAGATATAAGACAAGTTCCTGGAATAAAAAAAGCTTTTGTTGCTTCTGGGTTAAGATATGATTTTATACCAGCAGATAAAAAATATGGTTATGAGTATTTAAAAGAGCTTGTAAATCATCATATCTCTGGTCAAATGAAAGTTGCACCGGAACACACCTCAAATAGAGTATTAAGACTTATGGGAAAACCTGGAAAACAGCCTTTAATTGATTTTAAAAATATGTATGATAAGTTAAATAAAGAAGCTGGAAAAAAACAGTTTTTAACATATTATTTGATTGCTGCACATCCAGGATGTGAAGAGAAAGATATGCATGAGTTAAAGCAGTTTACAACCCATGAATTAAAAATGAATCCTGAACAAGCGCAAGTTTTTACCCCAACACCTGGTACTTATTCTAGTGTTATGTATTACACAGAACTAGACCCTGTAACTAGAAAGAAAATCTTTGTTGAAAAAGATAATGCCAGAAAAGAGAAGCAAAAAAATATAGTAATTGATAAAGATTTTTATAAAAAAAGAAAAAATTATAATAGTGGTATGCAAGGTTAATTGGAAGGACTAAAATGACAAATAGCGAATTGATGAAAGAGGACTTAAAACATATATTTCATCCATGTTCACAAATGAAAGACTATGAAACAATCCCTTTAATACCAATCAAAAGTGGTAAGGGTGCATATATAAAAGATTTTGATGGCAATGAGTATTTAGATTGTATAAGTTCATGGTGGGTAAATCTTTTTGGTCATAGTAATGATTATATAAATAAAAAAATCAAAGAACAAGTTGAAGAGTTAGAGCATGTTATTTTTGCTGGATTTACCCATAAACCAGCAGTTGATTTAGCTAAAAGATTGATTGCTTTAACACCTGAACCTTTACAAAAAATATTTTTTGCAGATAATGGTTCAAGTGCTATTGAGATAGCTTTAAAGATGGCTTTTCAATATTTTAAAAATAAAGGGGATACAAGGACTCAGTTTATTTCTCTTCAAAGCTCGTATCATGGTGAAACTATGGGAGCACTAGCTGTTTCAGATACAGGACTTTATAAAGATATCTATAACGATATTTTGATACAAACAATAAAAGCAAAATCACCAGCACTAGTTAGTGAAGATGAAGCCATAGAAGATATGAAAAAACTTTTAGAAGAAAACAAAGGTAATATCTCTTCTGTAGTAATTGAGCCATTAATACAGTGTGCAGCTGGAATGCTTATGTATGATGCTTCATATATAAAAAGACTTAGAAAACTTTGTGATGAGTATGGAGTATTTTTAATAGCAGATGAAATTGCCGTTGGATTTGGAAGAACAGGAACAATGTTTGCTTGTGAGCAAGCGGGTATTAGTCCTGATTTTTTATGTTTATCAAAAGGGATAACTGGTGGTTATATGCCACTTTCAGTTGTATTATTTACAGATGATATCTATAACGCTTTTTATTGTGATTATAATGAAGGAAAATCATTTTTAGATTCACACTCATATACTGGAAATACATTGGCTTGTGCAGTTGCAAATGCTGTTTTAGATATCTTTGAAAATGAAAATATAATAGAAAAAAATAAAGAAAAAATAGAGTTTATCAAAGAAAAAACTAAAAAATTTGAAACTTTAGAAAATGTTGTTGAGGTCAGACAAAGAGGTATGGTTTGTGCTATTGAGTTAAATGCTTATGAAAATAGAAGAATAAATTTAGAGATTTTCCAAGAAGCACTTAAAGAGGGGATATATGTAAGACCTTTAGGAAATATATTATATTTTATGCCACCATATTGTTTCACTTTTGAACAATTAGAAAAAATGATTGAGGTAACTTATAAAATCGTATCTACAAAGTTATAAGAAGTTTTTATTTAAATAAAAAAGGGCAACTATTTTTAGTTGCCCTTTTTTTATAATTTTAAAATTGATTAAGAAAGTGCGTTAATCATATCAGTTGTAACTTCTGAAACATCTTTTGTTCCATCAAGTTCAGTAAATACACCCATTTTTGTATAAAAATCAATAAGTGGTGCAGTTTGAGCATGGTATGCTTCAAGTCTGCTTTTTACAGTCTCTGCATTGTCATCTTTTCTGATGATTAATTCTCCACCACAGTAGTCACATACATTTTCTTCTTTTGATGGATTAAATTCCACATGGAAAGATGCTCCACATTTAGAACAAACTCTTCTTCCTGTGATTCTTCCAACAATTAATTCATCAGGAACATTTAGTGAAATAACTTTATCTAAACCAATTTGCATAGTTGCCATTAATTCATTTAAAGCTTCTGCCTGAGCTAATGTTCTTGGGAAACCATCAAGAATAAATCCCTCTTTACAGTCATTTTCAGCAAGTCTGTCTTTAATAATACCAATGATTGTTGAATCAGGAACTAATTTACCCTCATCCATAAATTTTTTTGCTTCCATACCCATATCTGTTTTATCAGCAATTGCTGCTCTTAAGATATCTCCTGTAGAGATTTGTGGGATGTTATATTTTTCAATTAAAAATTTTGCTTGAGTTCCTTTACCAGCTCCTGGTGCACCAAATAGCATTAAATTCATAGTTCTTTTCCTTTTATTAATAATCTCTTTTAACAT
Organism: Arcobacter sp.; assembly: GCA_003252105.1. GTDB lineage: Bacteria > Campylobacterota > Campylobacteria > Campylobacterales > Arcobacteraceae > Halarcobacter. The sequence continues at coordinate 11,941 of QKDL01000046.1, read as the reverse complement.
AATTTATAAAAAATTGTTAAAGAAACAAACTCTAAAGAGAACAAGTAGTTGTTCTTAGTTTTTTCGTATTGTATTCAAAAAGCATTTAATATCACATAAATAATTTAAATAGATTTTGATACAATTATATCTTCTAAATTTTACAAGGGTTTAAATGAAAAAATTATTTTTAATTATTGGTGCACCAGGAAGTGGCAAAACTACTGATGCAGAATTGATTGCTGAAAAACATATTAATATCACTCATTATTCAACTGGAGATATGTTTAGAACAGAAGTAGCAAGTGGAAGTAAAAGGGGTGAGATTATTGAAAAATATATCAGTGCTGGAAATATTGTACCCATAGATATTGCTATTAAAACTATTGTAGGTGCTATTAAAGAAGCACCAACAGATGTTGTTATTATTGATGGTTATCCAAGAAGTAATGAACAGATGACAGAGCTTGACAAATATTTAAAAAATGAAAGTGAAGTTGAATTAGTAAATGTTATTGAAGTTGAAGTTTCAGAAGAGGTAGCTAAAGATAGAGTTTTAGGAAGAGCTAGAGGAGCTGATGATAATGTTGAAGTATTTAATAATAGAATGAAAGTATATACTGAACCTTTAGCACAAATTCAAGAATTTTATGAATCAAAAAACTTATTACAAAAAATAGATGGTGAAAGAACTATTAAAGATATAATTGATGAGATGGATTCTTTTATTCAAACAAGAGTATAAATGGCAAATCAACCTAATTTTTACTCAGTTATTATAGGAACAGAATTATTAAATGGGCGTCGAAAAGATGCCCATTTTGCTTTTTTAAATGAACAACTTTTAAAAAGAGGCTGGACTCATAAAGGCTCTTTTGTTATAGCAGATAACGTTGATTTGATGGAAAGTGTATTTAATTTGATTAAATCAGATTCTAATTCTGTAATGTTTTCTTATGGTGGTATAGGTGCAACTCCTGATGATTATACAAGAAATATTGCAGCAAAAGTATTTACTAATTCAAAGATGCAATTTCATGATGAAGCAAAAAAGTTGATAGAAAATCAATTTCAAGAGGAGGCATATCCTCATAGAGTAAATATGGCCTATTTGCCAATTGGTGCAAAACTTCTTAAAAATGTAGTAAATAATGTTCCAGGTTTTTATCTTGAAGATAGATTTTTCTTTACTCCTGGATTTCCATCAATGAGTCAATCAATGGTTATTGAAGCACTAGATAGATATTATTTAAAAAATCATAAAGAAAAACATAGAGTAACATTAACTGCATATTGTGGTGAAAATGATTTGATTGATATTATGAAAACAGTGCCAAATAGTATTGAGTTTTCATCACTACCAAAGATTTTAGATGATAAAAGATTAGTCGTAATATCTTTATGTGCTTATGATAAAAATTTAATAGAAACTTATTTTTCAAAATTTACTCAATTTTTAGAGGAAAATTCTATTAAATTTGTATTAAAAGACCTCGTTTAAAAAAAAATAAATATTAAAAAGTGCCAATAAATCGGCACTTAAATTTCTCAAAATAATTTTAAGAAAATTTTCAGCTTTTTTTAGTTTTTTTAGTTTATAATTTCGCAAGTAGAATAAGGAAAACTGTTTTGTGTTTGAAACCCCATCAAAGCATTTGGCCGTGCAATTTTTTGGTTTCAATTTGGTGTACTTTTTTAAGTACATTTATACTAGTAATATTTAGTTACTATGTTAGGGAGTATAGATGTTAAAATCATTCTTTTTTGCTGCTATTTTTGTAGCAGTTTCTACGTTTGCAAACGATGCAATTGAAGAAAAACTTGCACTTTGTGAACAAAACTATGATCAATGTTCAGTAAAATGTGAAGAGAATCAAAATATGGATTTTACTGAGTGTGTTTCTTTATGTGAAAAAGATTACTATCTTTGTCAAACTAAAGTTGAAGAAAGTTTAGACGAAAATCAAGAAAAATAACTATTTATTGCCTTATTCTACAAAAGTTTTTTAAAGGTAATATAAGAGGTGAAATTTAGAAAACTAAGTATTGAAAGATCAAAAAAGCTAATTGATGAGGTAGAGAAATTTAGTGATTTTTTAGATACTTTGAAACAGTTGATTAGAATACCAAGCGTAACTGGATATGAACATTCATTTTTTTTATGTTTAAAAAGAGAACTTGATGAATTAAACATAAAAACACAATACTATGATGGTTTATTAGTAGCACAGGGAAGTGAACCTACAAAAGGGATTTTAAGTGCCCATATAGATAGGCATGGTCTTGTTTGTACAGGTCCAAAAGAGTTTCAATTTGCTGCATTTTTAGCAAAAAATAGAAGTGAATTAAAAGGAAACTCTGTTTCTGAACAAATATATAAAACATTTTTATCAAGATATTTAAATCTAAGTGTTCAAGCTTATGAACCATATTCTGGAAGTTATCTTGGAATTGGTGAGATAAATGATGTTTATATGTGTAAAGAGATTAATAACCTAATGTTCAAAGTAAAAGGTTTAGAACATCTTATGCCAGGAACACCAATAGCATTTGTGGATAAATTAGAGATAAATAATGATTTAGTATCTGCACAATTAGATAATGTAATCTCAGCAGCAATAATCCTTTATCTTTATCAAAATGGTTATCAAGGGACAGCTTTTTTTACTGCACAAGAAGAAGCAGGAAGAAGCTGGAGATTTATGTATGAGTGGTTCTTAAAAAACAAGGTTTCAACTTCTGAGATGTTAGTATTGGATACAAGTCCATATAACACAGATGAAGAGGTTAATATGCAGCAGATTGTATTAAGAAATAGAGATGCAAATGCAAGGTTTAGATCACCACTTTTAAAAGTTTTAAAAAACTTTTGTCATAAGCATAATATTGTTTTTTCATGTAAAGATATCTTTATACAAGAGAAAAATAGAGTATTAAGCCAAAAAAATCTTCCTTTAATGTCTTTGGGAAGTACAGAGATGGGAAGAATAGTAAAAGAATCAAAAGGTATGATTCAAGGTACAACATTACAGATACCAACAACAGGTTATCATACCATAGAGGAAACAGCCTCAATGGATTCTATAAAATCAGTATTGTTTATACTGAAAAATTTATATATTGATAAAAAAAATTAGGAAAGAGATGAAAACTACTAACTACAAAAATTTAGTTAAGTTATATTATGAAGAGTTATGGAATAAACACAATAAAGAGTATATTGATATTTTATTCGATGATGAGATTACTTTTCATGGTTCACTAAATGTTGTAACAAAAGGTAAAAAAGAGTTTGAAACATATATGGATAATGTTTTAACAGGTATACCAAATCTTTATCATGGTGTAGAAATGATGATTTGTGAAGATGACAAAATTGCAGTGCGTGCAGTTTATAATGGTACTCACAAAGGAAAATTATTTGATTTTGAACCAACAAATAATAGAATCAAATATAACGGAGCATCTTTTTTTAAATTTAAAGATGGAAAGATTTGTGATATTTGGGTTTTAGGGGATTTAGCAACTTTACATAAACAGTTGATTAAATGAGTGCAAGATCATTAGACCAAATTAGTAACTTTGTTTATTGTGATAGTTTTTTAAACGATTTTGAAATAGAAACAAAGTTACTTCCTAATCCATATTTTGATTATCCTTTTTTGATTATTAAAAACTTTTTTAATAAAGAGTTATGTGATGAAATCTCAAACTCTATTAGAAAAGATGATGATTTTATAGACGCGAAAGTAAAAATTGAAAATTATGATAATGAAGTTGATAGAAGTTTAAGAAAAACTAAAATCTATAAACTTGAAAAAATACATAAAAAATTATACGACAAGGTTTTTAAACTTCATCAAAATCAAATAGAAGAGTATTTTAATTTAGCATTAACTATCTCCACAAAAGTACAAGTATTAGAGTATATAAAAGGCTCTTTCTATGTAGCTCATAGTGATGATTCAAGTATGATATACAAAGATGAAGAGTTGATTGGATTTAAGTGTGTTGCAAACAATAGAAAGCTAACAACAGTGCTATTCACTACAACTTGTCAAGATGAAGAAGAGCTTAACTGTTTTAGTGGTGGAGAGTTAATATTTAATTATCTTTATGATCAAAATGGTGAGAATATAAAAATAAAACCCCAAGCTGGTGATATGGTTGTTTTTTTAAGTAATCCATATTTTACCCACGAGGTTTTAGAGGTAAAAAGTGGATATAGATTAAGTCTAGTTCAATGGCATGATGCTGTTATAAACTAGGCTTAGTAGCTTTTTTTATATGTAAATCCAATTGAGGAAATGGTATTTCGATATTGTGTTTATATAAAGTATTGTAAATTAGAAGCATAAAATCAGATTTAAGTGAATTTGGAGTAAGTTTATCATTTACTCTTATATAAACCAGAAGTTCTAAATCAACGCTACTATTGTTCATATTTTCAAATCTTATTTCAGGTTGTTTATCTTTATCATCCCTAATATATTTTAAATCACTATTTTTTAATTCTTCTAAAACAAGCTCTTTTACTTTTTCTATTTTTGTTCCATATGCTACTCCAAATGGGACATGTAATCTTCTTGATTTATCTTCTAAAGTCCAGTTTATTACATTGTTTTGAATAAAAGATGAGTTTGGTACAACTATATCAATGTTATCAAAAGTTTTTATACTAGTAGAACGAACACGAATATCTGTAACTGTTCCTTTAAGAACATCACTTATTTCAATAACATCACCTATTCTAATTGTTCTTTCAAACATTAAAATAATACCAGCTATAAAATTTGATACAACAGTTTGTAAACCAAAACCAATACCAATAGATAAAGCACCAGCAATAAGTGAAATAGATGTCATATCTATTCCTAAACTACTAATTGCAATCATAAAAGTTATAAAAACTATAAGATAAAAACCAACATTAGAAGTAACTTTTAATGACATATCACTAATATTAGGCCATTTTGAAGATATTTTAAGAAGCCATTTTTTATATAATTTTCCTATAAAAATACCTAATATTATAAGTAACAAAGCTTTTATTATACTAAGAGGTGTGATTGCTTGTTCATTAAATACAAAAAGATTTGTATTTAAAAAAGATTTTGATATATCAAATAAAGAATCAACTTTTGTACTAGTTGTGGCAAAAGCTAATTTTGTAGTATTAAAACTTTTTTTAGAGAGTTGTTTTAGAATATTATCTATATAAAGATATTTTTTATTATCTTTATTTAATATTGAAAGAGTATTGTTTATTTTTTTATAAGCAGACAAATATTTAGTTTCATCTTTTTCTTTAATACTTAAAATAGCTTTTTTTACAAAATCAAATATATTTTCTATAAGAAGTGTTTGATATAATAATTTTGATTTTTCGAACTCTTTTTGCAGAGTTTCTACTTTTTGATAATTTTCTTGTAGTTTTTGAATTTGTAAATCATTTTCTAAAGATTTGATTTTTTCTAAAATTTGTTCAAGTTCTGATTGGTTTTGTTTAAGATTTGAATCAATTAAACTTTCATCAAAAGTTTTTATATTTGATATTGCAGTATTTAACTGTTTATATAATTTTTCTTTTTCATTTTCATATAATAGTTCTTTTTTCTCCAAATTGTTTTTTTCTATTTTATAATATGCAAATTGAAGTTGATAGATTAAAAGTTTATCTTTTTCTATTTCTAAGATATTTTCTATTTTTTTCTTTAAAAAAGATAGGTTTTCTTGAACATTTTTAGAAAGAGTAGTTGTTTGTTGATATTCATAGTTCAATTGTATTAAAAACTTGATTGCTTTTATAATATCCTCAAATAAAACATTTGTATTTGTAAATCTTTCATCTTTGAAATTATCTATTTTTACTACTTTTGAATTTGATTCTTTTAAAATTTTTAAATATTTTAATTCATCTTTTAAAATCTGTTGTGGCTTTTCATTGTTTTTTATCTCTTTTTGAATAGATTTTTCTATCTCTATTAGATAATCAGAATTTTGTTTATTATCATAAAGCTTTGTATCAATAGAAGCACAATAAAAAGAAGAAAAAATAAAAAGAAGAAAGAATATAAATCTCATTTTAAACCTTAAGTTTTTATCTTTTTTGATTATAATATAAATCTAATTTAGACTTATTAAAAAAGGATAAAAAGTGAACCCTAGTGGATTAGCACATGCTGTAATAATAGATAAGCAAGGTGGTGCAAAACATATAACTTATAAGCAGTTATTAAAATATGAAAAAAGTATGGGATTACTTTGGGTACACTTTGATTATTCAAGTAACGAAGCTATTGAGTGGATAACAAATAATAGTGGCATAGATGATATAGCAATTGAAGCTTTACTTACACAAGAAACAAGACCTAGAACAACAATTTTAGATGATACTATTCTTTTAGCTTTAAGAGGTGTAAATTTAAATCCAAATTCTGATCCAGAAGATATGATATCTATAAGACTTTTTATAAGTGAAGATATAATAATAAGTACGAAAAAAAGAGACTTATTATCTGTAAAAGATATTTTGACATTGTTTGAAAAAAACAAAGGACCTATTAGTAGTGCTGAGTTTATAATTTGTTTAACAGATAGATTAACCTCTAGAATGGAAGGGACAATTGAATCTTTTGAAGATAGAGCTAGTGAAATTGAAGAGATGATTTTAGATTCTGATAATATACAATTAAGAACACAAATATCAAAGATTAGAAGAGAATCTATTAGTTTAAGAAGATATTTGGCTCCTCAAAAAGAAGCTATGTATAAATTGTTCCACGATAAAATCTCTTGGCTTAATGAATATGATAAAATTCAACTAAGAGAAATCACTGACCAATTAATAAGATATATAGAAGAGCTTGATTCAATAAATGATAAAGTATCATTAATTCAAGAAGAGTTACTAAATAAAATCAGTGAACAGATGAATCAAAGGATGTATGTACTTTCTATAATTTCAGCCATATTTTTACCATTGGGATTTTTAACAGGCTTATTAGGAATCAACGTTGGTGGAATACCAGGAGCTGAAAATAAAGATTCATTTTTGATTTTTGTGGTTATATTATCAGGTATAGTTGGATTACAATTTTATTTATTGAAAAAATATAGATGGATTTAATATGGAAGAATTAAAAACTTATGAAGAGATAAAAAATTTTTTATTACAAGCTATCGAGGATTATAAAAATGAGCACTTTGAACTTCACCCTTATGATTTAGCTGAACAATTAGAAAAATTAAGAGATTTAAATCACGAAGAGTATGAATATATTTGTAAAAAGATTCCAAGTGAACTTTTTGCTGAAATACTTTGTGAAATGCCTAACTATATCCAAGAGGAGATAGCTGAGGTTATAAGTGACAAAAAAATTGCAAATATTACATCAAAAATGGATAGTGATGATGCTTCTATGTTGATTTATAATATTGCACAAAAAGATGAAGATGTTGCCCAAGCAGTTTTAGAAAAACTTGATGAAGAAGATAAAGAGATTATTGAAAAGCTTAACTCATATGAAGATGAGGAAGCTGGTGCTTATATGCAAAGTGAGCTTTTTAGTGCTTCATTAAATGAGCAAATAGGAACAGCTCTAAAAAGACTTAAAAAGCTTAAAGATGAAGATGAATTAGATAATATATTTCATGCTTATTTAGTTGATAATGAAGGGAAATTTATAGGAACTATAGGTTTAGAAGAACTTATAGTTTTTGAAAGAGATTTAAAATTTAGTGATATTCCTAATGAAAAAATAAAAATTTATGAGTGTGATCATAAAAGTGATATTTCAGAAGCTGTTGAGATGTTTACAAATTATAACTTAAGTGCTTTGGCAATAGTTGATGAGGATAATAAACTATTAGGACGGATAACACATGATGATATCCATGATATTATTCAACAACAAGATACAAAACAACTTTATTCACTTGCTGGGGTTAGTGATGATGCCGAGCAAGAAGAGAGTATATATCTTATTGGAAGAAATAGAGCATTATGGTTGGGGATAAATTTAGTTACTGCAATTTTAGCTTCTATTGTGATTGGTTTTTTTGATGCAACTATTCAGTCTCTTGTAGCACTTGCCGTTTTAATGCCTATTGTTGCATCAATGGGTGGAAATGCAGGAACTCAAACTTTAACAGTAACCGTAAGACAAATGGCTTTAGGTGAAATTAGTTATACAGATGCAAAAAAGACTATCTCTAAAGAGGTTATTATCTCCTTGGTAAATGGATTTTTATTTGCTTTTGTAATAGGTGTTATTGCTTTTTTATGGTTTAAAATACCACTTTTAGGTTTGGTTATAGCCTTATCCATGGTGATAAATCTTTTAAGTGCAGGTTTTTTTGGTGCAGTTATTCCAATTTTATTAGAAAAATTTGATATAGATCCTGCAATTGGTTCAACTGTGATATTAACAACAGTAACTGATGTAGTGGGCTTTTTTAGTTTTTTAGGTTTAGCTACTTTGATTTTATTATAAAGGTTTAAAATGGAAAATATTCTTTTTGTATCGGTTCAAATTCCAAAAGAGATAACTAAAAATGATTTAGAAAAGGAGTTTCCTGGACTAATTTTAAGTAAAATTGAAAACTCATTGGTAGGGGAGATTACAAATGATAAATATATCTTTGCAACAACTTTTGAAGTGATAACTTTTTGTAATTTTACTCATGAAGAGATAAAATCATTTTTGGCAAGACTTGATATAGAAGAATCACATAGTTATAAAACAGCCTTGATAAATCAAGATTATCCAATGGTAATATCCGAAATGTGTGATAAACCTTTGATAGATGAAAACACTATTAGATACAATAAATTTAACAAATCAATTGCCTCAATAATATCTTTAGCACTTTCTCAAAGTGTTGGTTTAGAGATAAGTGAAAAATCTTTGGAAAAAAAGATGCTTGAAAGCAAGATGTTATATGAGAAAATAGAGAAACTAAAAATAAAAGATAGAGGTGATTTAATGAAATTTGCAAGTAGTATTGCAAAAGAGAGATTTCATATTTTAAATAAACTATATTTACTTGATAAACCAGATATTATTTGGGATGATATACAACTTGAATCTTTATATAATCAATTGGCTTTTCAATTAGATTTAAAATCAAGATTTGAAGTAATCGAATACAAAATGTCATATCTAAAAGAATCTGTAGAGTTTGCAACAGATAGAGTAAATCAAAAATCTAGTGAGTTTTTAGAATGGATTATTATTTGGTTGATTGTAATAGAGGTTTTCTTTTCCGTTTATGAGTATATAGTAAAGCCTAATTTATAGAATAGAGATAAATCTATTCTATTGTTTCTTCTAAATTTAATTCTAAAAACTCACTTTCTTCAATAGCATTTTCACTAAAGTATTCTATTTTATTTTCAGCAGTTTCAAGATTTTTAAACCTTGCTATATGAAAGATTGCATCACCTTCTTGCACTAATGGTATCTCTGACTTTCCAATAATTACTCCATCAAATGGAGATTTTATCTCAAATACTTCATCATCTAGTGGTTCATCTATAAAAGCTATAATCTCACCTTCATGTACAGTGTCTCCTAAAGCTTTTATTGTTCTTAAGATTCCACTTTCTGTGGCTCTTATCCACTGACTTGTTCTTGTAATAATCGGTAATCTTCTTCTTTTTACAGTTGTTTTTGGAATCATATTTAATTCTCTTAATACATTTATAATCCCTTTAACTCCAATTCTAATAGAAGTTTCATCAAATCTTAAAGCTTCACCTGCTTCATAAAGTAAAATTGGGATATTACTCTCTTGAGCTATTTGTCTTAAAGAGCCATCTCTTAACTCTGAGTGCAATACAACTGGTGCTTCAAAAGCTTTTGCAAGGTTAAACGTAAAATCATCTTTTATATTTGCTCTAATTTGTGGTAAATTTGATTTATGTATTGAAGCTGTATGTAGGTCTATTCCAAAATCACATTTTGAAACAATCTCATCATAAAATATTTTTGCAACACGACTTGCAAGTGAACCTCTTTTTGTACCAGGAAAAGATCTATTCAAATCTCTTCTATCTGGCATATATCTTGAAAGAGTCATAACTCCATAGATATTTACTATGGGAATTAGGATTATTGTTCCTTTTACTCTTTTTAGTATATTTAATTTTCTAAACCTTCTAATAATCTCTATACCATTTAATTCATCACCATGAATAGCGGCACTTATAAAAATAGTAGGTCCTTTTCTTTTCCCTCTTATAACTCTTATAGGTAAATTTGTAGGTGTTTGATATAGTTTAGGTAGTTCAATATTGACTACGGTTGTACTTCCTTTTTCAATCTCAACTCCTGCTAAAATAAACTTATCAGTATCTGCCAAATTTTATGCTCCTATATTATCTTTTTTTATTCTTCTTTTTTTAGGTTTTGGTGAATCATCAATAGTAGTTACATTTTTAGCTATGAAATCCATAATTTTACCAGCAATATCAAAACCTGTTGATTTTTCAATACCTTCTAATCCTGGGCTTGAATTTACTTCCATAACAAGAGGACCTCTTTTTGAAGGTATCATATCAACTCCACAAACTCCAAGACCCATTGCTTTTGCAGCAGCTAGAGCTGTACTTTTTTCTTTTCTTGTAAGTTTATGAGCAATTGCTGTTCCACCTTGATGTAAGTTTGATCTAAAATCTCCTTCCGCACCTTGTCTTTTCATAGCTCCAACAACTTCACCATCTACAATAAATACTCTAATGTCTGCTCCACCAGCTTCTTCAATAAACTCTTGTACAAGTAAGTTAACATCCATTCCATAAAAAGCATCTAGCACTGATTTTGCTGCTTTAAGTGTTTCAACTAAAACTACGCCAACTCCTTGTGTACCTTCTAAAATCTTTAATACCAAAGGTGTACCACCACTTAGAGCAATAACATCTTTTGCACTAGATTTATTTGAAGCAAAAACAGTTTTTGGCATATCTACGCCATTTTTTGATAATATTTGCAAACTTCTTAATTTATCTCTACTTCTTTTAATAGCCAAACTTCCTGTTACAGTAAAAACATCCATCATCTCAAAGTGTCTAACCATAGCAGTACCATAAAAAGTTCTGCTTGCACCAATTCTTGGAATAATAGCATCTGGTTTAGGAAGTTCTTTTCCTAAATAATTTATTTTTAATTCACCTTTCATTATTTCAATACTACACTTTAAATAATCAATAACTCTAACTTCCCAGCCTCTTTGAGTTCCTGCTTCAACTAATCTTGAAGTTGAATATAGTGTCTCATTTCTTGATAGTATATATACTCTCATTTTATTCCTTGAATTTGTTTGCTTAAATATTCTTTTGATACATCAACCAAAAATTTATCATCTAAAAAATGTCTGCCTATTAACATAGGAAATTTCATATCTGCTCTATTTGTTAAAGAGATAACACTTTTATATTTTTTCCCCATAAATTCTACCGTAACTTTTATTGATGGTCTTAATTGAACTTGACCATTTGAACTTTTTACTTTTTTTAATTTATATAAAGGCAGTCTTAATCTTTTCCCGTGATAGGAAGGATGAATTTCATCCAAAAGTGTAAACTCCACTTCATTATCAAAAACTTCAATATCATCACAATGCAAGGCATTTGAATCTGCACCTGTATCTACTTTAGCATCTAAATCGATTAAATCTAAATCTAAAATTGTGATTATCTCTTTTCTACCAACAATTTTTTTGTTTTTCATTGTAATTTTCTCCAATAAATATCTCATTATATAAAAAAAATAGAATATTTGAATAATCTTTTATAAAAAAAGCAAAATTCTTTTTACCAAATAAAAAAAAATTAATATTAAAAATGCCTAAAATAGGATTTTCTTAGATACAAAATTTATTTTAAGTTTTATTTTAGCATTTCTCTTTTTTTTATAGATTATAATTATATTTGAAAACAAAAACAGAAGTGAGAAGTTTT
>QKDL01000073.1 GCA_003252105.1 Arcobacter sp. | reverse complement strand
GCATATAATCACAATCTAGAAACAGCACAAGATTTTTATTCAGAGATTGTGACAACACACACTTGGGAAGAGAGATACCAAACTTGTAAAAATGTAAAAGAGGTTGGTCTAAGACTTGTATGTGGTGGAATTTTTGGTTTAGGTGAAACTCAAGAACAAAGAGTATCTATGCTTGAATCTATTGCTTCTCTTGATCCTATGAATGTGCCATTGAACTTTTTTATACCAAATAAGGCTTTACCTATTGAAGCTAGTAAAATAAAAAGAGAAGAGGCTTTTGAACTAATTGAGTTAGCAAGAAAGATGATACCAAATGCTAAGAAAATTATGGTTGCAGGTGGTAGAGAGCTGATGTTTGGTGATGAACAATATAAAATCTTCGAAAGAGGAGCAAACGCTTTTGTAATAGGTGATTATTTAACTACATCTGGAAAATCTGTAAAAGAGGATATGGATGAGCTTGAAAGATTAGGCTTTAAAATAAAAAGAGAAAGGGAATAGGCTTATTCTATGAAAGAAGAAGTTTTTATAATAATATCAATATCATTGATAATATTTACTTCCCCTCTAATCTCAAGATTTTTAAGATTACCAACTATTACTATTGAGATAGTTCTTGGAGCTATAGCAGCGTATTATTTATTGATTTTTGACCATCCTATTTTAGAGTTAGTTGCTGAGCTTGGATTTTTATATCTGATGTTTTTAGCAGGACTTGAGGTTGATTTAAAGAAATTAGTAAATATCTCCTCAAGTCTTCTTAAGAAGTCTATTTTTTACAATATTATACTTTTTTCTCTCTCCACGGCTATTAGTTTATACTTTAACCTTGGAAAGATATTTATAGTTATCTTACCACTTATCTCTATTGGATTATTAGCCGCACTTAAAAAAGAGTATGGTGATGTGGAGTGGATAAGACTTTCTATCACTGTTGGACTTATAGGTGAGATTGTCTCAATCTTTGCCTTGACTACAGTTTCAGCAGCTTTAGAGTTTGGTATAAATTTTGAGTTTTATAAAACAATGTTTTTATTTACAGCCTTTTTAGTATTGATGTTGTTTGTTTATAAAGCCTTTCACAATCTTATTTGGTGGTATCCTGAGATAAAAACTTATCTTATGCCAGAAGTTGACCATCAAGAACAAGATATAAGAATATCGATGGCAATATTCTTTTTGATGATTACTGTTATGATATATTTACATCTTGAAGTTGCTTTTGGGGCATTTATTGCAGGTACTTTTATTACAACATTTTTTGAAGAGCATAATAAACAATTACCTCATAAACTAGAACACTTTGGTTTTGGTTGGTTGGTACCTATATTTTTTATTTATGTTGGTTCATCATTTCAAATAGATTCTTTATTTCACGATGGTTTGATAATAAAAGCTTTATTAATAACAGTTGCGATGATTGTTATTAGATTGATTGCTTCAACTTTATTTATCAAAGATATGGGATGGAATAGATTTTATATGATAGGACTTTCTCAGTCTATGCCACTTACCCTTTTGATTGCCGTTGCAACATTGGCATATCATAATCATTCGATTACTCAGTTTTATTATTATGCCTTTATTTTAGCAGCTATTTTAGAAGTGCTTATTGTAATGATTGCAATAAGACTTTTATCTCATTTCACAAATTTATCTGGGGGAAAATAATACTTTTAGTTGAGAATAAAGTGATTTTTTAATAAGTGAATAATTTATGATATAAACCAACTTTTAATCTGAAAAGGTTGGTTTATATAAGTTTTATTGATAAAGTTTTACTATAGATACTTTTGTATCATCGTATGTTACTTCATAATCTTCTGGTACAGAAGATAGTTCAATAACTACTCTGAAAAAGTTCTCTTTTTTGTGGTTACCTACAGCAATTCTTTTAAAGTTTGTTGATTCTAAATCAACTCTTTTTGTATAGAAATTTTCATTTGCATTAAAATCAAGTACAATTTTATTTTTTTCTGGTAGTGTTATTTTTTTAGAGATTTTGTATTTTGATAAGATATCGATTTTATCATTGTCATATTCGATTTTTACAAAAGGTAAAATCTCTTTTTCATACATAACATCTAATCTTGGTTTTACATAAACTATTTGTTCTGTTTTTTTAGGTTCCACTGCTTTTTCTACAATCTCTTTTGTTTTTTGAACTGTTTTCTTTTGGGCATCTTGAATCAATTTTTTTATTTTATCTTCTGTTAGAGTATCCTCTTTTGCTTCCTCTTTTCCTTTACCAACATTTTGCATCTTTTCATAAGTTTCTTCAATATATTGTTGTTCTTTTTGAAATTCTTGTTGATAATCTTGTTCAACTTCTGCCATTTCCATTAGTCTAGCTTGTTCCTCTTCGTAGCTCGTAGTTGGCTCAAAAGGATTCTCTCTAGCTTGCAGTGAAGTTATAAGAATAAATATTAAGGTAACTAAATATAGTTTTTTCATTGTTCAGGCTCCAAATTTTTTAATTCAAAATACTCTTTTTGTAAGTGAGCATTTTCTTGCTGTAATCTTTTTATTTCGCTCTTTAGATATGATTTTTTATTTTTTAAAGAGTTATAAACCTCTAAAGAGTTGTCTCCAAACAAAATATTAGCAACATGATAACCAAGAAACATCGTAATAGCAAGAGAAATTATTGCTATTAACGAAAATTTCTTTAGTTCATGAAAGTTTTCTCTCATTTTTATTTAGAAAATGGTTGTCTTCCTAAATATTCTGCATAACCAATCTCTGCACCAATCTCTAAAAGTCTGTTGTATTTAGCGATTCTATCACTTCTAGCCGTTGAACCAGTTTTGATTTGACCACAATTTAAAGCAACTGCAAAATCAGCAATAAATGCATCTTCTGATTCACCTGATCTGTGAGACATCACACAGTTGTAGTTGTTTCTTTGAGCAAGTCTGATTGTAAGCATAGTTTCACTAACACTTCCAATTTGATTTGGTTTGATTAAAATTGAGTTAGCGATACCTTTTTGGATACCTTCTGCTAAGATATTTGCATTTGTTACATATAAATCATCACCAACTAATTGGATTTTTGAACCAAGTTTTTCAGTTAAGATTTTCCATCCATCCCAATCATCTTCTGATAATCCATCTTCAATTGAAACGATTGGATATTTTTCACAAAGATCTGCATAGTAGTTTACTAATTCTTCAGAAGTAAGTGTTCTACCTTCTCCTTTTAGTTGATATTTTCCATCTTCTGTTACTAACTCAGATGCAGCAACATCAAGTGCGATAGCAATTTGCTCACCAGCTTTGTAACCAGCTTTTTCGATTGCTTCAATGATAACAGTAATAGGCTCTTCGTTTGATTTTAAGTTTGGAGCAAATCCACCCTCATCACCAACTGCTGTTAATTCACCCATACCATCGATGATTTTTTTAAGATTTTGATAAATCTCTGCAACAGCTCTGATACCTTCATTGAAGTTTTCAAAACCAACAGGCATTACCATATATTCTTGAAAATCTACAGAGTTGTTTGCATGCTCACCACCATTGATGATGTTACACATAGGCACTGGCATAGTCATAGCATTTGCTCCACCTAAATATCTGTAAAGTGGAATATCTAAACTAGCTGCTGCAGCACGTGCTACTGCCATAGATACACCAAGAACAGCGTTTGCTCCAAGATTTGAGTAGTTACTTGTACCATCAATATCTTTCATAGTTGCATCTATTTCAGCTTGATTATATGGGCTTAATCCCATTAATTCATCAGCAATAACTGTATTTACATTTTCTACAGCTTTTAAAACACCTTTCCCTAAAAATCTATCATCACCATCTCTTAATTCTAAAGCTTCTCTTTTACCTGTACTCGCTCCACTTGGAACAATTGCACTTTGTTTTGTACCATCACTTAATACAACTGTTGCTCTAACAGTTGGATTACCTCTTGAGTCTAAAACTTCATCTGCATAAATATTATCAATAAATACCACGTGGTCTCCTATATAAATCATAAATTTTTATATTATACAGAATTTTTTATTTTTTGTTGCTTTTGTGATGGTTACAAAATTGTAATTTAGAGGAATAAAGAGGAGTAAAAAAAGGAAGAAAAAGAGTTGATTACTCTTCATCTTCTAGTTCAGCGTCACCTTCAAAAAGTTCGTTGTTTACGCCCATAGCTTGTAAGATTTTATCTTCAATCTCTTTTGCTATTTCAGGATTGTCTTTTAAGAACACTTTTGCATTTTCTTTACCTTGACCTATTTTACTATCACCATAACTAAACCAAGCTCCAGCTTTATCAACAATATCAAGTTTAACACCATAATCTACAAGTTCTCCAGTTTTAGAAATACCCTCTCCAAACATGATATCAAACTCTGCTTGTTTAAACGGAGGTGCTACTTTGTTTTTTACAACTTTAACTTTAACTCTATTTCCTATAGAGTTTTCACCTTGTTTAAGTGTTGCAATTCTTCTTATATCAAGTCTAACAGAAGAGTAGAATTTAAGTGCATTTCCACCTGTAGTTGTTTCTGGACTTCCGTATCCTGTCATACCGATTTTCATTCTGATTTGGTTAATGAAAATAACAGTACAGTTCATTTTGTTTAATAAACCAGTGATTTTTCTAAGTGCTTTAGACATAAGTCTAGCTTGAACCCCAACTTGTTGGTCATCCATATCTCCATCAATCTCTACTTTTGGAGTTAAAGCTGCAACTGAATCCACAACTACAAGATTTACAGCACCACTTCTAATAATAGTTTCTAATATCTCTAAAGCTTGCTCTCCATAATCTGGTTGAGACACAAGTAAGTTATCAATATCAACACCAAGATTTCTTGCATATACAGTATCAAGTGCATGCTCCGCATCAATAAAGGCACAAACCCCACCAGCTTTTTGACACTCTGCTATTGCATGAAGTGTAAGTGTAGTTTTACCAGAAGATTCAGGTCCATAGATTTCAACTACTCTTCCTTTTGGAATACCACCTACACCTAAAGCAAGGTCAAGCCCTAATGAACCAGTAGAGATAGATTCAACAGGAACAATCTCTTTATCACCAAGTCTGATAAGAGTTCCTTTACCAAAGGTTTTGTCAATTTGTTTGATTGCTAGTTCTAATGATTTTTTTTGATTTTCATCCATTTTTTTATCCTGTAATTGTTGTTTGTTTTTAATTTATCTTGGAATCTTAACAGATTTTTTTTGAAGGTTTAAATTATATTGCAAAATGTAAGATTTTTTATTCTTCTTCATTTTTTTTATTCTGTTCTGAAAATTTTTGAATATTTTCAATTGTCTTAATATGAGAATTAACTCTTTTTTGCATATTGTATCTTTTTATGTGTTTAGCCAATATTTTAGTGTACTTTTTATAGTTTCTTGAATCTTTTTCAAAAGTTGCTAATTTTTTTTGTATTTTTAAAATATTTTCTGGAATCGTATTCTCTGCCATATAAAACCTGTTATCTAAAATAAGTATAAATTATTACATATAAACTCTTAAGTGTACCTCTAAATTGCAGATTAGAGTTGATTTTGTCTATTAATTTATAATAAATTATTAATAAAATGAGAATTAATAATTTATTAGATATTATATCATAATATAATCACTACATAAGGTATCTCATGTTTAATGGTAAGAACATTTTAATCACTGGTGGAACGGGAAGTTTTGGTAAAAAATTTACTGAAATATTATTAAAAAATTATAAACCAAATAAAATTATCATCTATTCAAGAGATGAATTAAAACAGTATGAGATGTCCCAAGAATACTCAAGAGAATCAGGCATGAGATATTTCATTGGGGATGTTAGGGATGCTTCAAGATTAAAAAAAGCAATGAATGGTATGGATTATGTGATTCATGCAGCAGCACTTAAGCATGTGCCAATTGCAGAATATAATCCTATGGAGTGTATCAAAACAAATATTATGGGTGCACAAAATGTAATCGATGCAGCACTAGAAAATCATGTGGAAAAAGTGATTGCTTTGTCAACTGATAAGGCAGCAAATCCTGTAAATCTTTACGGTGCTACAAAATTAGCTTCTGATAAACTTTTTGTTGCAGCAAATAACTTAACTGGTATGAATGATATTAAATTTAGTGTAGTAAGATATGGAAATGTTATAGGAAGTAGGGGTTCTGTTGTTCCTTTTTTCAAAAAGTTGATTGATGAGGGTGCTTCTAAACTGCCAATTACTGATGATAAAATGACAAGATTTCTGATCACTTTAAACCAAGGGGTTGAGTTTGTAATCAAGAACTTTGAGAGGATGCAAGGGGGAGAGATATTTGTACCTAAAATCCCTTCTATGAAAATAACTGATTTAGCAAAAGCTTTAGCTCCAGAGCTTCCCCATGAAATTGTAGGTATAAGACCAGGGGAGAAGTTACACGAGATTATGTGTCCAGCTGATGATTCACATCTTACTATAGAGTTTGATGACCATTATGTAATTACTCCAACTATAACTTTTACTTCAAAAAGAAATTATGCAAAAAATGGTCTAAAAGAGACGGGAAAACCTGTAAAACAAGGATTTGAATATAACTCTGGAAACAATGATTGGTGGATGGATGCAAAAACATTAAATGATTTTATAAAAGAGATATAAAGGGCTAAATTGATTTATGATTTTTGGAAAAATTATCAAGAGCTTTTATCTTATGAACAAGCCTTGGCTTTTGATTATAGACTAGATAATATAATAATAAAACTAAATGAGTTTTTTCAAAGGTTGATTATTCATCATATTGATAAAGAGGAGATAAGATTTTATCTGGCTGGTTCTTGTATAAAGTCTGATGTTTTTAGAGACTTAGATATGATATTTCCAGTTAGTGAAGATAGGGAACTTATAAACGATACACTAAACAAAGACTATTTTGAATATGAAAATAATTCATATACTTATAGATATAAAAACGATATTTATCAACTAGTTTTTAGAGAAAAATTTAAAGATGCAACTTTAAAAGAGCTTGTAGATGGTTTTGATTTTGATTCTACTAAAGTTGCCTTCGAATGTATTTATAATACAAAAAAAAGACTTTTTACAATTCTAGCTTGTGATATGAGAATGGAATTTATAGATTATATAAATACAAGGGTAAATAATCTTTCAAGAGTAAGTTTGAACCCTTTTGTATCTTTACAAAGAGCTATACACTTTCTAAAAAGAGGAGATGATGTACCATACTCAGTTTTTTTAGATATTTGCTCTAAAATAGCAGATTTAAAGATACAAGAAAATACAGAAATCTCAACTCACTTTAAAAACCTACAAGGAAATCCAAATAAATTGGAAAATATAAAAGATGCTATAGGAAACTATATAAAAGATAAAAAGAGTGAAATAGAAGAGTAGTATGAATATTATCCCTTATGGTAAACAAACAATTTTAGAAGAGGATATCCAAAGTGTAGTAGAGGTTTTAAAATCTGATTATCTAACTACAGGTCCAAAAATAAAAGAGTTTGAAGAGGCACTTTGTAGATATTCGGATGCAAAATATTGTGTAAGTGTATCAAATGGAACAGCAGCGCTTCATCTAGCTTCTTTAGTTTTGCTAAAAGAGGGTGATAAAGTTTTAACAACACCTAACTCTTTTTTAGCCACATCTAACTCAATACTTTATGTCAAAGCAAAACCAATTTTTGTAGATATTTGTGAAGATGGAAATATAGATTTGGAAGCTTGTCAAAAAGCTTTAGAAAAAGATTCTTCAATAAAAGCAATTTATGTAGTGCATTTTAGTGGAAATCCTGTCAATCAAAAAAAACTAAAAGAGTTAAGAAAAAAATTTAATATAAAAATACTTGAAGATTGTGCACACTCTTTGGGTGCAAGTGATGGCAAAATCAAAGCTGGAAGTTGTAAAAATTCTGATATGTCAATATTCTCATTTCATCCTGTGAAAAATATTACTTCAGGTGAGGGTGGGGCTATTACAACAAATAGTAAAAAAATGTATGAAAAACTTTTACTTTTGAGAAATCATGGTATGAAGGCAAATCCCAAAAAAGCTCCCTGGCATTATGATATGCTTGAATTGGGATTTAACTATAGATTAACAGATATCTCATGTGCTCTTGGTTTATCTCAACTTAAAAAATTAGATAACTTTTTGGAAAAAAGAAGAGAAATTGCAAAAAAATACGAAGAGTATTTTAAAAACAATGATTTGGTAAAACCTTTGTATAGTTATTCAAAAAATAGTGCATATCATCTTTTTGTAGTGAGAATAGATTTTAAAAAACTTAATATAAATAAAAAAGAGTTTGTTTTAAAGATGAGAGAAAAAAATATATTTTTACAGTTTCATTATATACCAATAAACAAACAAAAATTTTATAAAAAACTAGGATTTGGAAAAGAGAAAACTCCTATGATGGATAAATATGTTAAAGAGTGCATATCTTTACCAATATTTCCATTGTTGGATAAGAAACAACAATTATATGTGATTGAAAGTATTGAAAAAATTTTAAGTGAGGCAAGAGTATGACAATATTGATTTATAGAGGAAGTTTTCAATACGGAGTTGTTGATTTTTTTATTGATGAGGTAAAAAAAGAGTTAGAACTAAAAAAACATAAGGTAATAGAACTAGACCTAGCAAATCCAAATGCTTCGCAAGAGATTATCCCTTTGTTTAGTAACAATGTAATAGAGCTAGTAATAGGTTTTGGAGGTATAGGTTCTTCTGTAAAAGTAAATGGTGACCAGTCAATCTATGATGCTGTAAATAGTACTTATGTTGGAATCTATATAGATCATCCTGCACATTTATTAACAAGAATTATAGAACCTATTAAAAATCATTTAGTATGTTTTGTAGATAAGTCTCATGTGGATTATGTAAATGAGGTTTTACCTCAAAACCATAAATTAAACTTTTTTCTACCACATGGAGGGATGAGTTTAGGTAATGAACAAATTCAAACATTAGAGCAATTTAATGAAAAAAAAGATATTGAAATCCTTTTTGCAGGAACATTTATGGGTGAACCCAATAAACCTTGGGAAAGCATTGAAAATTTTCCAAGTAGAATATTAAATGATATTTGTGATTTACTAATACAAAATGATGATATAAGTGTTCATAAAGCTTTTGATATGGTTTTTGAAAAAGAGAAAGTGGTTTTCTCAACAATAAGTAAAGCTCAAATGGCTGCAATGATAGTAAATGTTATAACATATATAAGACAGTATCAAAGAAAAGTATTGATAGAAAAACTACTTCAAAGTGGAATGAAAATAACTATCTGCGGTAAAAACTGGGAAGGCTTTTTA
This sequence comes from Arcobacter sp., assembly GCA_003252105.1. Lineage (GTDB taxonomy): Bacteria > Campylobacterota > Campylobacteria > Campylobacterales > Arcobacteraceae > Halarcobacter. Next base: position 1,181 of record QKDL01000073.1, on the reverse strand, counting down.
TCAAAATATGATAGTGTTGATTATAAAGGGGAACTAAATATAAAAGATACATTAGAATTAGTGTCAAAAGCAAAAATTGTTGTAAATGCTAGTCCTAATTTTAATCAAGGTAGTCATGAAAGAGTTTTTACAGCTATGTTAAACAATGCAGTGGTTTTTTCTGATAAAAGTAGTTATTATGATGAATTTTATGAAGATGGAAAAAATATTTTATACTATAGTATGAAAACTTTAGATCAAGATATAGAAAAATTAAAATCTCTAACAAATGAAAAATTATTTGAGATATCAAATAGTGCTTATAGTATTACCCAAGGTAACCATTTATGGAAAAATAGAGTTGAAAAACTCTTAGAGATGGTAACTTTATCAAAAGTTATGGATAATTGATTTGAAGTGCATTGCAATAATTCCTGCAAGAGGTGGTAGCAAACGAATACCTAGAAAAAACATAAAAGAGTTTTATGGTAAACCACTTATTGCATACTCTATACAAACAGCTTTGGATAGTAAACTTTTTGAAAAGGTTATAGTAAGTACAGATGATGAAGAGATTGCAAAAATTGCACAAGAATATGGTGCCCAAACCCCTTTTTTAAGACCAGCTGCGTTAAGTGATGATTTTACAGGAACAGGGGCTGTAGTTAATCATACTTTAGAGTATATGAAATCTTTAGGTGAAGAGTATGATTTTTGTTGTACTATTTATGCAACAGCACCTTTACTTCAAAAAAAGTTTTTAATAGAAGGGTTTGAAAAACTAAAAAATAGTGATGCTGTAAATAGTTTCTCTGCTACATCTATGCCGTTTCCTATTCAAAGAACATTTAAAATAACAGATGATGAAAGATGTCAGATGTTTTGGCCTGAAAACTTTCCTAAAAGAAGTCAAGATTTGGAAGAGGCTTTTCAAGATGCAGGGCAGTTTTATTGGAGAAACTTGAAAAAAACATCTGATGATATAATCTTTGGGAAAGATTCAATACCAATAATTCTTCCTAGATATTTAGTTCAAGATATTGATACTTTAGAAGATTGGCAAATGGCTGAAGTTTTATATGAAGTATTAAAAAGACAAAATAAAATCTTATGAAAAAGATACTAATACGAGCAGATTCTTCTTCTTTTATAGGTACTGGACATATTATGAGATGTTTGGTTCTAGCAAAAAAATATAAAAA
>QKDL01000034.1 GCA_003252105.1 Arcobacter sp. | reverse complement strand
CAAAAAGACAATTATGTTGATTTGGATAAATATTATATCAATTTTAATAAACAATTTGAAAACAACTATAATCTACTTGTAAATACTTATTACTATAACGATTTATATGATTATATTTCTAGTCCTCAAGATACAACAGGAGATGGAGAGAGTGACACTTATGCTAAACATTCTGATGAGGATATTGTTCAAAAAGGTTTAAAACTTGAATTTACGAAAGATTCTGAAAAATTCGGATATCTATTTGGTTATGAATTTGGAAATAAAAACTTCGAAGATAAATCAGATACATTGATAGATTATTCTTCTACAAGTAGAGGTGTTACTACTGATTATTATAAAGGTGAAAGAAATGATATAGAAGACAATCAAGATAAAAATGCCCTTTATACTGAGTTTAAATATCAACTAACTCCTAAATTAGTAACAACTTTAAATGCAAGATTTGATAATCTTGAAGATACTTATGATATCACAAATTTAGATTATGATGGAACAACTTGGTCTACAACAAAAGTAAATAGAGATAAAGACTACAATGAGATGTCATATAGAATTGGATTAACTTATAAATTAAATGATTCAAACTCTTTATACTCAAATATCTCAACAGGTTTTAGAACACCAACAGTTGATCAATTATATGCAGGTGATATTAGAGGTGGTGTTTATAAAAACAATGAAGATTTAAAAGTTCAAGATACAACTTCTTATGAACTTGGACTTAGAAATAGTATGACACTATTTGATATAAAAATCAATAACGATTTTGCAATATTTCAAACAGATAATAAAAATATAATAGGAAGAAATGAAGGTACATATTTTTCTGATGATGAAGTGTATTTTGATAATGTTGGTGATGCAAGAAATAGAGGTTTTGAATTGTCACTTCAAACTGATCCTTCAAAATTTATCTCATTTAACTTATCATATACATATTTAAAATCGGAGTATACATCTCATAAACCTTTTTATGTAGCATTAACAAATCTTGATCCTTCATATGATATTGTTGGAAATGAACTTCCTAGAGTTCCAAGACATACTTTAAATTTAACAACAAATATAAATATTAGTAAACAAACAAAATTTATCTCAGAGGTTTTTGCTAGATCAAACTACTATGCAGATGAAACAAATGATATTAAAATGCCAGGTTATGCTTACTTGAATTTACAGTTAAGACATAATATGAAAGTTGATAAAAACAATTTAGAATTTTTTGCAAAAGTAAATAATGTATTTGATAAACAATACTACCAAACTGTGTTCTTAACAGGAGATAGAAATGGTGATGATGTTCTAGATGCAGAAGATGCAACAATAACAGTAAGTCCAGGTAGAGAGTTTTTAGTTGGACTTAAATACACATTTTAATTTTTAGTAAATAAGTGGAAAATATGACTTTAATATCCCTATTTATTTTGGGATTATCTTATGGAGCTACGGCATGCATGTTTACATGTATGCCATTTTTGGCTCCACTTTTAACAATCAACTCTTCTTATAGTTTATACAACTTAAAACTTATTAGTTTATTTAGTTTAGGAAGAGTTTTTACATATATCTTTATTGCTATTGCATCATCTTATAGTGCAATTATTTTAAAATCTATGCTAAAAGACAATCAACTTTTTCAATTGTTATTAGGTAGTTTTACTATATTTATGAGTGTTTATTTATTAATAAAAATTTTAAAAAATAAAAAAACTTATTGTAGTTCTACAAATAAATATAATGATAAAAAAAGTTTATTTGGTACATTTTCAATAGGAGCTTTAATCTCATTTAATCCTTGTGTACCAGTACTTACCTTAGTTACATTTTCAACTAATACTAAAAATCTTTTTGAAGCATCAAGTTATGGTTTATTTTTTGGTTTAGGTGCGGTATTGATTCCGTATATTTTTTATTCTTTAATTGTTTCTAATATTGTAAAAGGTTTAGTTGAACAATTTAAGAAATATAGTAAATATATTGAAATAGCTGCCACAATATTTTTATTTTCTACAGGAAGTTTGATACTTCTTGGAAAAATTAACTTATAAGGAATCACATATGACTGATTTTGTTGTTAGGGAAAAAAGTGATATTTTTAAAAACAAATTTTTAGGTTTTTTATTTAAAAACAAAACCTTTTTATTTAGTTTAAGAGTATTTATATCATTTTTATTTTTCTATGCAATCTATTATGGTTTTGTAAATCAAGGCAAAACTAATCTTTTTACTATGAGTTTGTTTTGGGGAGTTTTTTGGTCATTATTTATGGTTACAACTCTTCCAACTTTTGGGCGTATTTTTTGTGGGATTTGTCCCCATGGCTTTTTAGGAAAATATATTACAAAACTTGGTTTAAAAAAGAATATGCCTAAATGGTTACAAAATAGATATATTGGACTATCTATTTTAGTTATTGGTTGGTGGGGAGTTTATTATACCTTTGATGGTTTTTGGAAATCTCCACTTAATACAGCCTTGATGTTTGGTGTTTTAACTCTTCTTTCTTTTATAATATATTATATTTATAAAGATATGAGTTATTGTAAATATATTTGTCCTATTGGTACTTTGACAAGAGCATATGATAAATTATCTTTTACAAAACTTGAAACATATACACAACACTGCAAAGATTGTAAAACCTTTGAATGTGCTACAAGTTGCCCTTACGATTTAAAACCTTTTACCTTTGCTAAAAAAAATCAAACTGATGATTGTACTTTGTGTATGGAGTGTGCAAACTCTTGTGAAGCAGTAAAATTTAAATTTACTAAACCAGCAGAACAATTAAATAAAAAATTAAAAATACTTAATATAGAAATATGGTCATATATTTTAATACTAGCTTGTATCCCTATATCAATGAGTTTTGCTCATGGTTTAAATAGAAGTAAAATAGCTGATGAATTTATTTGGAATAAAACAGCTGCTTTTTTAGGTATGAGTGAATATGCAGGTGGCTTTGCTTTTATTTATGCTTTATTATTCACCTCTATTATTGCTGTTTTAGGACTTTTTATAGCTTCTAAAATTTTGAAAAAAGATTTTAGTTCTATCTTTACAACTTTGGGTATTGCTTTTATACCTCTATTTATTTTCTCATCATTGGGACACACTTTAGAGACTTTTTTTGTAAAAGATTTTGAAAAAATTGTAGAAGGTTTCGCGCAAGGTTTTGGTTTTGATATAGATATTAATTCTTTAGCAAAAAGAGGAGATGCTTGGTTACACTATTTTAATCTATTTAAATGGTTAGGAATTGTTTGGGCTTTTATTTTGCTGTATAAAAGGATGAAATTAGTTGATTCAACTATTATAAGAAAAATATTTGCTTACTTTTTTGCTTCATTTTTAATTTTATTTTTTATTGGAACTATTTTTTATAGAGCTTATATTTTAGATACATATGGAAAAAGACAAAACCATTCAAGACATAATATGAGTATGGATAAAAGAGCTTTTAATACACCTAAACAAAATAGACCCCAAGGCTCTTTTCAACAATCAATTTTTGATCCAATCTATTTTTCTTTGGATGATCCAACTAAACAAAACTCTTCAAAAAGAAATTTTATGATGGGTGGGGGAAATAGAAATCAAGAGATACCTTCTAAGAAAATTTGGCTTCTAACAGGAGATATAGACTCAAAAATAGTTTATAAAAATAAAAATATAGATATGTTTTATTTTAATACTAATCAAAATGAAAAAGAGTTTAAAAAAATAAAGTCATCAATAAAATTCTTAACACCTAAAAATGGATATTATAATCTTTATGCAATTGAAAATATCAAACAAGAGAACAAAAATATCTATAAAGTTGCAAAACTAGAATATCTACATGGGAAACATGGAAATGAAGACATTTATAATGAAAATATTAAAAAAGATATAAAACAAAACAAATCAAAAATTGATTTAATAAGAATAAAATCAGAAGATGAGAGTAGTTTCTTCTATAGACTTACAATGGGAGATAACCTAAAATTCAAAGCTTCATTAGATAATAAACCTTTAGCTAATGCAAAAATAAAAATTCAACTACAATCAGGATGGTCAAAAACACTAAAAACAGACTCAAAAGGTGTAGTAAACTTTGATTTAATTAGTGATTATTTTCCAAAAATAAATCAATATGATAGAAGATTTAAACAAGAGTTTTTAATCACTTTAAATTATGAAGATGAAAATACAAAATATATCTTAACTTACCCATCTTATTATTATCCAAATAAGAGTTATTATCAATCATATGGTTATGCTTTAGTAATAATTTTTTTGACACTATTGATTTCAGGATTCATAATATACAAATATAGAAAAAATAGAACTATCCCTTTTAAAGAGGTTAAATATGTTTAAAAGGATAAAAAATTCTGTAAACAATGTAAATCTAAATAGATTTAGATTTATAATCCAATTATTAACATTTATTTTATTTGTGTATGGTGGATATTTTGCTTTAGATTTTGGTTCTAGTTTGCCTATTTTTGCTTGTCCTTATAATGAATCTACGCCAGGGGCATGTTATTTAGTACCTTTACAACACCAATTATCAAGACCTACACAAGTGCTATTTGGTGGGGCAAGTATAGGTATAATCTCTGGCTTATTAATATTTTTATTTTGGTTTATCTTTTTAAACAAAGCTTGGTGTGGTTATGTTTGTCCTTTTGGAACACTGCAGGATTGGTTAACAAAACTAAGAAAATCTATGGGTGTTAGATACTCAACTTATACTCAAAATCAATTTGAAAAACTTTCAAAAATAAAATATATCTTTTTGGCAATTGTTTTATTAATCCCTTTATTTATGGGAGTAGGGCTTTTAGGTTCAGATTGGTCAGCAAGTTTTTGTAAAATGTGCCCAGCAAGAATAATTTCACCAATGTTTAATGGGGATTTTAGTCAATGGCAAATAGATTTTTCAAGTGTAACAACTATTGTACTAACAACACTTGGTATGATTTTTGCTGGTTTATTTTTTATAGGAAGTTTTATCAAAAAAAGATTTTTCTGTTTTTTTTGTCCAATGAGTGCCCTTCATTATATATTTTCAAAACTTGCAATTGTAAAACTAAAAAAAGATGGTTTAAAATGTACTAGATGTGGCGATTGTTATGCTGTATGTGATATGCAGATAAAAGATATTGCAGACAATGTTACAGATATAAATATCTTAAGGGATGATTGTATTTTATGTTTAAAATGTGTAGCTGCTTGTCCTGAAGATGATGCTTTGCATTTTGATATTTTAAATCTAAAAGCATTTAGCTCTACAAAGATTGGTTTTGATAAAAGAATGGGAGTAAAAGAGTTTAAAGGAAAAAGATATGAGTGATAATTTTAATCATAAGATTGAAACAAAAAATGAAAAACAAAATAGACATAAAGCGATGGAAGCCATAAGCATAATCAATGCTTTAAAAGAGAATTTTAAACATCCATTTGAATCTATGAACTATTTTTATGAACTTTTTGAAGAAGTGTATTGTCATCAAAAATCATTACATAAAGATAAATTAAAAGTTGGAACAATGTGCATACAAATTCCAAGTGAAATAATTTATGCTTTTGATTATGCTTTTGATGCAGTTCCGATTAGATTATGCAATGGTTTTTATACAGATGATGAGATTGGAAGTGATTATATGCCTCAAAAATCTTGCCCTTTAGTTAGAGCAACAGTTGGACATTTTGCTTCAAATAACTTCTCTGATAAACCAGAATTTATATATTCTCCTACAACTTGTGACCAAAAAACAAAAGCAGGAGCAACTATACAAAGTTTTGGTTATGATGTAATTGATGTTGACTTTCCAAGAATAAAAGAGAGTGAAATCAGCAGAGAATATTTTAGAAGAAGTATAAAAAACTTTTCTATAGATTTGGCAAAAAGAAGCGGGAAAAAACTAAAAAAATCAAAACTAAAACAAAGTATCTCAAAAATAGGATATGCCCAATCTTTATACCATAAACTATGTGATTATAGAAAAAAGAAAGATGTAACAATAAATGGAAACGATATGTTTTTAGTTACAAATGCTTTCTTTTTTGACAAAATAGAAAACTGGATTGAAGCAGTTGAAAATCTTATACAAGAGTGTGAATCAAGAGTGAAAAATAAAATTTTTATTGCAAATAAAATAAGTCCTAGAATAGTTTATACTGGTTCACCTCCAATCTTTCCAAATTATAAATTACCACTAATAATAGAAGAATCTGATGGGATAATTGTTGCAGATGAAACCTGTAGTGCAAATAGGATGTTTAATGACAAAGTGGCAGTAGATGAATGGTTTGTAAATGATATGTTAGATTCTATGGCAGATAAATACCTAAAAGCCTGTACTTGTCCAATTTTCACAAAAAATGATGACAGAATAAGAAGGATAATTAATCTTGTTCAAGAATATAAAGCAGATGGGGTAATATATCAAGCTTTTGCAGGATGTACAGTATATGAAGCAGAACAAAAAAGTGTATTAGAAGCTATGGAAAAAGAAGGAATACCAATACTATATGTTGAAAGTGATTATAGCCCTTCTCAAGGTGGACAATTAAGTACAAGAATTGAAGCCTTTATTGAATCATTAAAAACAAGACGGAGAACAAAAAAATGAAATATTTTGTAGGTATAGATATTGGTTCAACCTCAATAAAAATTACAATAATAGATGAAAACAAAAATTTGGTTGGTTATAAAATCAGTGCAAGTGGAAGTATGTTTTATAAATATGCCCAAGAGACACTAAATCAACTTTTAGATGAATTAAATATTGATACAAATGATATAGTATATACAGTATCAACTGGATATGGAAGAAAACTGTATAAAGAAGCAGATGAAAATATTAGTGAAATTACTGCAAATGCAGTAGGAGCAAGAGCAGCCGCAAAAGATTTTGGAGAGATTAAAACTATTATAAACATTGGTGGTCAAGATAGCAAAGCTATTTCACTAGATAACGAAGGAAATGTAACAAACTTTGCTATGAATGATAGATGTGCAGCAGGAACTGGAAAATTTTTAGATGTGGTTGCATTGAAATTAGAGATGGATGTAGATGAGTTAGGAGAACATCATTTTAAATCAACAGGAACTCCTTTGTCTGTTAGTAGTACTTGTGCAGTATTTGCTGAAAGTGAGATTATTGGTTTATTGGGTAATAACCATACGGTAGAAGATATAGTTTGTGGAGTACATTATTCAATTGCAAAAAGAATTGTAAAACTGGTAAAAAGAGTAGGGATTAAAAAAGGAATTTATTTTGATGGAGGACCAGCTATGAATGAAGGTTTGGTAAATGCTATTGAAAATGAGATAGGAGAAAGGATATTTATACCTCAATATCCACAAATAACTACCTCTTTTGGAGCAGCTATTATTGGTGTAGATTCTTATAATTATGAAAAGGAAGCTATATAAATTAACTTTTAATTAACAATTATAATTTAAAATATATTTTAAGAGGAGATTAAGAGTGGATATAGAATTACTTAAATCAGTTGTAGATTATGGTGTTATTGCTTTACTTATATTTATGAGTTTTATTTCAGTTTGGTTTTTTATAGAACGATTGATTTATCTAAAAACGGTACAAATAGATAATTTTAAAACAAAAAAATCTTTAGAGATAGCTATGACACGACATATGTCAATTATTGGAACTATTGCATCAAATGCACCATATATTGGATTGCTTGGAACTGTACTTGCTATTATGTTAACTTTTATGACTATGAGTAATGCTGATATAGTTGCTACTAAAATCATGGCTTCTTTGGCATTAGCTTTAAAAGCAACAGCGGCTGGACTTGTTGTAGCTATATTATCACAAATATTTTATAACACTTTAGCAAGATTTATTGAAGTAGTTGAAAGTAGATTTGATGAAGCTAGAGAAATATAATTCTATAAATGTAATACCATTTATTGATGTATTATTAGTATTATTAGCAATTGTATTATTAACTACTACTTTTATAACAAAAGGTGAAATTCCAGTATCCCTTGCAAAAGCCGAAACTGCAAAAAGTTTCAATGATAAAAAAGAGTTTACAATAAATATAAAACATGACAATACCATAATATATGATGGTATTGCAGTCAATGTAGATGACTTAAGTGAAAAATTCAAAGATACAAATAAAGATTCTCATATATTTATAAAAAGTGATAAAAAAGCTGATTTTGAAATATTTGTAAAAGTTTTGGATGTTTTAAAATCTAACCAATTTAACAATATATCAATAGTGACTAAAAAATGAAAAGATATTTTAAATCCTTTGCATTAACTTCATTTATCTACTTGTTTTTATTTGTATCACTTCTTTTTGGTTTTGATTCAATAAAAAAAATCGTTCCCCAAAAAGATGAAAAACTAATATCTTTAAATCAATTATATTTAGTACCCGAAGAGAAACAAGTAAAAAACAGTATTAAAAAAGATATAAAACCACCTAAAAAGAAAATTGAGAAAAAAATAGTTAAAAAAGAGATTCCAAAGAAAAAAATTGAAGAGAAAATAGTTAAAAAAATAACACCTACAAAAGAAATTAGCCAAAAATTAGTAAAAAAAATTGAAAAAGAAGAACCAATAAAAGAAGTAGTTAAAAATGAAGACTTAACAGATAAAAAAATAGTAAAAGAAGAGATAAAAAACAATAAAGATACAACTGAAAAAAAAGTTGTTAAAAACTATACTAAAGATTATATGGATAAACATCTAAAACAAATAGTACAACTAATCCAACAAAATATTAAATATCCAAGAAGAGCAAGAGTATTAAGTATTGAAGGAAAAGTTGTTGTAGAGTTTAGAATTTTAAATACAGGAGAAGTTATAAATATAACCCCAATAGAGGGTCATAAGTTTTTAATAAAATCTTCTATAAATGCTATAAAAGAAGCTTCAAAAGGCTTTCCAAAAGTAACAAAAGAGATAAAAATAAAAGTACCAATCTTTTATAAACTTGTATAATCTATTTTAGAGTAACTTTCCAATCTTTATATTTTGGTAAAGTATTTATCTCATCTATTTGTTTTTGTGTAAGGCTTGGATAGCTGATTTTTTTACCATCAAAAACAATACACTCAAAAGTTTTTTCTTTTTTAAAGATTGTTTTTAATTTTTCAAACATTAGTTAAACTTTTCTTTTATTTTTTTCTCAAGTTCAGCTACACTTTCAATAGCATGTTCATCATGGTTTGAAAATCCCCAATTTACTAAAACCCAATCAACATTTGCATTTTTAGCTGCCATTATGTCTTTGTGAGAGTCACCTATAAATTGAGCATTGTGATTTTTGATATTATGAGTATCTAAAATCTTATATACCATTTCAGGATGTGGTTTTGCCTTTTTGACACTATCATATCCCAAAATAGTTTTAAAATGTTTTCCTATCCCTAAATGATCTAACATTTTTTTTGCAAAAAAAGAGTTTGCATTTGTAGCAATAGTCAATATAAAATCAGTTCTTAAATCATCAATGAGTTTTTCGATTCCCTCATATAATTCTAAATCATTTAAACAGTTTGCATTGTAATGCTCTTCAAACAACACTTTTTGTTCTTCTGTAAAATCTGGTGTTCCATAAAAAAACTCTGCTGCATTTACATTTGGATCATTAACCTTTTCTAGAATATAATTTTTTTCTAAAATTTCAAAACCAAGATTTTCTCTTACGTGATTTATTGTATTAGTTATTGATGTACCACTATCTATTAGTGTACCATCCATATCAAACATTAGTAATTTCACTAAATTATCTCCACATCTGTTACATCAATACCAGATAATTTTTCCATTTTGGATTCAACTAAATCTAAAAAATCTGTTTTATTTTTCTCATCCATATTATTTTCTAACATCTCAATAATATATTTAATACCATTTGCATTGATTTTTTTTACACTAGCTAGATAGTGTACAAAAGAGATAACTTTTACATCATTTATTGAATAAAGCTTCTTTATATCTTTTTTATGGGGCAATAATCCCTTATCTTCATACATCTTTAGTGTTCTTACTTTTGCAGTTAATAATTCAGCAATACTACTTAAAGGTAAAACATCTTTGTTATTATCTAAAAGAGCCAAATAAAATTCCTTTTTTTATGAAATTATACTATTTTTATTTAAATTTATATTTAAATTTTTAATTTCTTTAAGCTTTAAATCAGTTTTATATGTTATATTCTTACATATTTTATGTAAATATATAACACATTTTATGTAAATAATATCAAATTTAAAGGAGATTTTTTTGTCAAAAATAGACATATCTATTCGTTATCCTAGGAAAAATGATGCTAGTGAAATATATAATCTAGTTAAAAATAGTAAAGTTCTCGATTTAAATTCTGAATACCTTTATCTTTTACAATCAACTCACTTTATAGATACTTGTTCTGTTGCTATCTGTGATGAAGAGGTAGTTGGTTTTGTATCTGGGTATAAATTACCAAACAATCAAAATACACTTTTTATCTGGCAAGTTGCAGTAGATGAAAAGTTTAGAGGAAACAATCTGGCAAAAAGACTTTTAATGAATATTATTAAAAGAAAAGAAAACTTGGATTTACAATATATAAATACAACTGTATCACCAAGTAATAATTCATCTATAAGAGTTTTTGAAAAACTTACAAGAGAATTAAAAACCAAAATAATTAGTAAAAGTTTTTTTGAAAAAGAAGATTTTATAAATTCTCATGAGGAGGAGACTCTATATGAGATTGGACCATTTAAATTAAAGGAAAAATAATGAGAATATTTGAAAATTTAGAATCAGAAGTAAGGGGATATATAAGAAGCTTCCCAACAATATTTACAAAAGCAAAAGGTGCAATTTTAACTGATGAACAAGGGATTGAATATATTGACTTTTTTGCAGGAGCTGGAACATTAAACTATGGACATAACAATGATGCAATATCAAATGCTTTGATTAAATATCTACAAAATGACGGAATTGTTCATGGTTTAGATATGGCTACAACAGCCAAAAAAGAGTTTTTACAAACTTTTCAAGATCTTATTTTAAAACCTAGAAATCTAGAATATAAAGTTCAATTTACAGGTCCTACAGGAACAAATGCAGTTGAAACAGCTTTAAAACTTGCAAGACTAGTAAAAGGTCGAAGTAATGTAGTTGCTTTTACAAATGGATATCATGGCCTTTCACAAGGTTCACTAGCTGTTACAGGAAACAATGAATATAGAGACGAAAGTTATATTAGTAGAATAAACGCAACATTTATGCCTTATGATGGATATTTTGGAGATATGAATACTTTAGAATATTTTAGAAAATTTTTAGAAGATGGAAGTAGTGGTGTTGATTTACCTGCAGCTGTAATATTAGAAACTATCCAAGGTGAGGGTGGAATAAATGTAGCCTCAAAAGAGTGGCTTCAAGAATTAGAAGCTATTTGTAGAGAGTTTGATATTTTACTAATTGTTGATGATATTCAAGTAGGAAATGGTAGAAGTGGTGATTTTTTCTCTTTTGAGTTTGCTGGAATAAATCCTGACATGGTAACCTTATCGAAATCTATTGGTGGTGGTTTACCAATGGCAGTACTTTTATTTAAACCAGATTTAGACCAATGGAAACCAGGTGAACATACAGGAACATTTAGAGGGAATAACTTGGCTTTTGTTGCTTCAAAAGTTTCATTAGAAAATTATTGGGTAAATGATGATTTAAGTAATGCAGTTGCTTATAAAGAAAAAACTCTAAAAGAGAGTTTAGAAAAAATTGCAAAAAAACATAGTGAAAATTATAACATTGATGTAAGAGGTAGAGGATTAGCTTATGGATTTGAAGTTAAAAATGACAAATCAATAGCTGGAGAGATTTCTGAATATTGTTTCAAGGAACAACTTATTTGTGAAACTTGTGGTAGTGATGGTCAAGTTGTGAAGTTTTTACCTCCTTTGGTGATTGATGAAGAGACTTTAAAAGAGGGACTTAAAAGATTTGAAACAGCAGTAGATAAACTATTTGCAGAAAAAAAAGAAAGATTAACAGGAGAATTTTAATGATTGTAAGAGATATAAAAAACATAATTGGTACAGATAAAGAGATTCATGCAAAAGATGGACAATGGTGTAGTAGAAGAATGTTATTAAAAGATGATGGTATGGGTTATTCATTTCATGAAACGATTATAAGAGCTAATACAAAAACACATATTCATTATCAAAACCATTTAGAAGCAGTTTATTGTGTAGGTGGAAATGGAAAAATTGAAGAGATAAAAAATGGAAAAGTACATGAGCTACATGATGGTGTTATGTATGCTTTAAATGAACATGATGAACACTATTTATACGGAGGAACTGAAGACATGAGAATGATTTGCGTATTTAATCCTCCATTAAAAGGGACAGAAAATCATGATGAAAATGGAGTATACCCTTTAGAGGACTAATAATGAATTTTGTTTATATAAAAAATTATTTAAATATAAGTAGAAGTAAAAAATTTCAATTTATGAAATATATCTATTCTTTTGATAAATTTAAAGTTAACAATCAAAAGATAATTTTAAATGACAACTCTTTGATAATTGAATTAAGTAAAGATTCCTCTTTAGAAACTGCAAAAAAAGCGATTGATAAATTTTTTGAAAATGAAGAAGAGATAATAAGTATATTTGTAGATAAATTAATTTTTGAGAAAGATAAATTAATTATTTTACATAATGAAAAGATTATAAAAAAGGTTAAAATATAGATGAGACTACTTACTTTTAATATTAATAAAAAGTTAGTTGATTATATGCAAAATATATATATTACAGATATAGCAGAAGATATGGAAGATGCTATTTATCATAGTGAAGTAAGATATTATAATTTAATTTTAGTAAAACAAAACAGTATATTTTCATGTAAAGAGATTTTAAAAAAAGTAAATAGTCAAGTTACTGCAGTAGTTTTTATAATAGATGAGCCATCAAAAGAGTTTGAGATAAAACTACTTAAATTGGGTGCAATTAGTGTAATAAATGCTTCTGCATCAAATGAATTTATATTAGCAAAGATTGAATCAATTCATAGGGAAAACTTTAAAAAAGTTATCCCTTTTAGAAATAAATATAAGATTAATACTGAAGAAAAATCTTTTAAAGATAGTGAATCAAAGGTGTTTCTAAAAGGGAAGTCTTTTGCCATATTAAGTTACTTAATAAAAAATAAACATAGACCACCAATATCAAAAGATGAACTTCTACATGCAATTTGGGATGAACCTGAAATGGTATCAGATAATGTTATTGAAGTTAATATAAATAATATTAGAAATAATCTGAAAAAAGAGTTTAAAGAAAATTTTATAGAAACAGTCAGACACAGAGGTTACAAAATAAATCTAATATAAAGGAGAGAATAAATGAGTGATTTATATCCATCTCGATTGGAAAGAGAAAGCATAATAGACAGAGTAGACCCAACAGTATATAGTGATGTATCAGTAGGTGAATACTCTATGGACAATATAAGCAGAAGTGAGTATGAAGATAATGGATATATTGTTTTTCCAAATATATTTAGTGAAGATGAAGTCACAGAGATGTTAAATGAACTTAAATATATGGCTTCAAATGAAGATTTGATAAAAAATGAAGAGTTTATAACAGAACCACAAAGCAATCAATTAAGAACAATATTCAATCAACATCTTTTTAGTACACTTTTTAATAAAATTTCAAAAGATTCAAGAATACTAGACAAAGTAAAACAACTACTAGGAAGTGATGTATATATACACCATAGTAGAATCAATATCAAACCTGCATACAAAGGAAAATCTTTCCCTTGGCATAGTGACTTTGAAACTTGGCACTGCGAAGATGGATTGCCAAGATGTAGATGTTTAACAGCATGGATTATGTTAACTGATAATACAGAGTTTAATGGACCATTATATCTAATCCCAGGAAGTCATAAGAAATATATATCTTGTAAAGGTTTTACACCTGAAGATAATTATAAGAACTCATTAAAAAAACAAGAATATGGAGTTCCAAGTATAAATGCTATCAAAGAACTTACAAAAAAGAATGATTTAATCGGTGCATATGGAAAAGCAGGAACATTAGTAATTCATGATGGAAATGTTATGCATGGAAGCCCTGATAATATATCTCCCGAATCAAGAACAAATGCTTTTTTTGTTTTTAACTCAGTAGAAAATAAACCTCAAAAGCCTTTTGGTGCTTCTAAAAATAGAGCTGAATTTTTATGTTTAAAAGATTTTAAACCTCTTTAAAAGGGATAGTAAAAATAATGGGAATAAAAGTATGTAAATTTGGAGGAAGTTCAGTTAAAAACTCCCTTCAAATAAAAAAGGTTATAGATATTGTAAAAGATGACAATAATAGAAGAGTTATTGTTGTTTCAGCTCCAGGAAGGGATGAACAATATGATGAAAAAATTACAGATCATCTTCTAAACTTAGCAACTAATGGTAAACATTTTTCTGAACAAAAAGTTGATATAACTGCTAAAAATAGTTTAAGTGCCATCATAAATAAGTTTAATACTTTATGTGAAGATTTAGAAATCAAAAAAGAAAGTATTTTAAATGATTTAAAAAAAGATTTAGAAAAAAACTTTTCAAATCAAGAGAAAAATAAAGCATATTTTTTATCTAGAGGTGAACACTACAATGCAAAAATAATATATGAGTTTTTTAAATTGCAAGGTTTAAATATAAAATTAATGTTACCAGAAGAGTTTGGATTTATACTAAATGAGGAATATTGTGATGGCAAAGTGAAATATGAAACATATAAAAATATAAAAACTAATTTTACCTTTGAAAAAGACGAGATATATTTAGTACCAGGATTTTATGGAATTACAAAACAAAATGATATAGTAGTTATGAGTAGGGGAGGTTCTGATCTAACTGGTGGAGAATTAGCTTATGCTATTGATGCTGATATATATGAAAATTGGACAGATACAAATGGAGTTTATGAAGTAGATCCAAGAGTTATTAGTAATGCAAATGTAATACCAAGATTAACCTTTAAAGAGTTAAGACTTTTAAGTTCAAAAGGTTTTAATGTATTTCATTTTAATGCAATGTTAAATTGTAAAAAAGGGAAAATCCCTATAAATATTAGAAATACAAACAATCCAAAACATGATGGAACAATAATTTTAAGTGAAAGAGTTCCAATGGAAAATTTAGTTGGTATTGCAAAGTTAGATAATATGGCTTCTATTCATCTTCAAAAAGATATGTTAGCAGACGAAATAGGCTTTACAGCTGAATTACTTAAAATCTTTAGTGAAGTTGGTATCAATACATATCATTATCCAACAGATAAAGATGATATTGCTATTTTAGTTGAACAAGAAGACTTAAAAGGGAAAATAAACAATCTAAGAAGAGAGATTGAAAAAAGATTAAATACAGATAATATATTTATTACATATAATTTATCTATTATTACCTTAGTTGGAATAGGATTAAAAGAGAATACATTTACTATAGTTGATGCAATAACAGCACTAAAAGAAAAAAATATTTTTTTTGAAATGTTTGATATGAGCCCATCTAAAATATCTTTTCATATTGGTGTATCTCAAAATATTGCAAATATTGCACTTAAAACTTTATATGAAAGTCTTTTAGAAAATAGATGAAAAAATCTTTAACAATTATATTTATATTAATAATAGTTATATTGATTTGTAGTTTAAGTTTTTTGGCTTATGTAATTTATACAAATGAGAATTTAAATCAATCAGACATAGATAAACAAGAGCAAATAAAAGAGATAAAAAACTCATTGTTTAATGCAAATTTAAATGATATTGTACTTAATATTACTAATAGTAGAGGAAGAATTAAGCTTATGAAATTATCGTTAACTTTAAAAAGTGTAGATTCAAATATAGAAACTATTGTTGAAAATAATAAAGCTGAATTTATTGATAAAATCATTCAATTAATTAGTGTAAGAAGTAGTGAAGAGCTACTTACACTGGGTGGTAAAGCCCTTTTAAAAGAGGAGCTTCTTCAAAACTTCAATGAGATTATTGATAATTTAGCCCAAAGCAATGATGAGATAAAACAAAGTAGTATCAAAAAAGTTTTATTTACTACTTTTGTTATGAAATAAAGGATTAAAATGATTTCTAAAGATACAACTAGCAGTATAAAAATATCATCACTTTTTTTTGCAATCACTTTTTTAGCTATTGGATATGGAATGATTCTTACTTTTGTAGGTGTTTATTTAAAAGAGCAAGGTATAAATAACACATATATAGGTATTATCAACTCTGCATTTTTTATGGGAGCTATTGCTTCATCAATATTTAGTCAAAGTATTATTTCAACAGTAGGTCATATTAGAAGCTTTGCAACTTTTGCCTCACTGATGGTTATCTCTTTTTTAATACATTCTATATTTTTTGACTTATATATATGGACAATACTAAGATTTATCTCAGGATTTTCTTTTTACGCATTACTAATAGTTTTAGAAAGTTGGTTAAATGAAAAAAGTAGTCAAGAAAATAGGGGTAAAATATTGGCTATTTATACTATTATATTTTACTTATCTACTGCAATTGGTCAACTATTTTTAAATATTGATGGCAATTTAAAAAACTCAATTTTTGCTATTGGTTCAACACTTATACTTTTTTCTGTTTTATTTATCTCTTTAACAAAAATAAAAGAACCTGATTTAAAACCATTTGAACACTACAGTTTACCTAAAATTTATTCTATAGTCCCTCTTGCAGCTACCTCTAGCTTTATTGGAGGATTTTTTGTTGGAGCTTTTTTTACTATGATTCCTGTATATATTCTAAGTAAATTTGAATCACTAGAAACTGTTTCATATTTTATGTTAATAACCCTAATTGCAGGTTTAGTATCACAATGGCCTATAGGTTTAATATCAGATAAATTGGGAAGAAGAAAAGTTATCTCTTTTGTTGCTTTTTTTACAACTATTGTTTCAGTCTTGTTTTTTTTCATCGAAAACAATATATATTTATTATATGGATGTGGTTTTCTATTAGGCTTATCAATTTTTTCAATATATCCTTTGGGTGTTGCCAGAGCAAATGATGTAATTGATGAAAATAAAGATGTGATTGAAATAAGTAGAACACTTCTATTTACATATGGTATAGGTTCATTTATTGCACCCTTAGCTATTGGATTTCTTTCAAAATATAATGAAGATATTATTTTTTTACTTTTTTCTTCATTAGGTTTATTTTTAACTTTCTATTCTTTATCCAAAAAACGTATTGCAGATGATGATTTAAGTTCATTTGTAAATATCCCTGTTACCTCAGGTTTAGAACTACCTCAATTAGATCCAAGGAATGAACAAGAAATATAAGCTTTTCCTATATTATTATACTTAGCTAATTAATTTTTTTTAATTATTTTTAAGTAAATAAAAATATAATTTAACATATAGACAGGGATTAAATATATGGAAAAATTATTTGTAAGCAATAAAATAAAAGTAAGGTTTATCTTCCTTTTTTTCTCAATATTTTTAATATTATCATACATTATTATTGATAAAATATTTTTTTATAACTACACTAAAAATGTTCTAATTAAAGAGTCCATTGATGAAGCATATGACAAAGAAAAAACTATTCAATCTTTTATATCAAATTCTAAAAACACTTTAAAATCTATTAGAAGTTCTGAAGTTTTTAATGATTATTTAGATAATCAAACAACTCAAAATACAAAACATATAAAAAAACTATTTTTAATTATGATGGATAGTAATACAAATTTTATGCAATTAAGATATTTAGATAAAAATGGAAAAGAAAAAATCCGAATAGATAGAAAAGAAGAGTTTGGAAAAACTTTTCCAATAAAGGATAATGACTTACAAAATAAAGCAGAAAGATACTACTTTTCAAAATCAAAAACAAAAGAGCTTGAAAAAGTTTGGTTTTCCGATTTGGATTTAAATATTGAAAATGAAAAACTTGAAATACCATATAGAAGTACATTAAGAGCCGTTTTACCAATAAAATACAAAAATGATTTTGGTGGGATTATTATTATCAACTACTTTATGAATGGTTTTTTAGACAATTTTATTCGTACAACCTTATATAATATAATATTAGTCGATTCTAAAGGTTATACTATCAAACACTATCTAAACTATAAAAGTTGGGGTAACTATAAAAAAGAGAAATACAATATCTCTTTAGAGTTTAAAGATTATGAAAAAATACTTTCAAGTGACATTTATAAATCAGATAATTATCTATCAAAAAAACTCACTGTACCTTTTGATAACCATCCAATTATTATCTTAGAACCAAAAAAAGAATATATCCAAAATGAAGTAAATGAAAAAAATATTCAATATTTATCTATTGGACTAATTGCAGTATTTTTAGCTCTTATTGCAATCTATTTTATTACAAATATTCTTGAAAATATTATAGGAGATTTAAATAGAAGTGAAAAATTGAATAAAAAATTATCAGAATTAAATTCAAAACTTACAGCTATATTAAATACAACTAAAGATTCAGTTTGTTTACTTGATAGAAAGACAAAATTTATATTTGTAAATAAAGCAACTATTGAAATCACAGGTTATACAAATAATGAACTTTTAGATAAAAGTTTTATCTCAATAATAAATAATGAAGATGATAAAGAAAAATTTAATTTTATTTTAGAAAAGTTAATATATCAAAATGAAACTAATAATTTTGAAGTAAACTGTATTTCAAAAAAAAATAAACTTTTTATTTTTTCACTCTCTTTAGTTCTAATGCCTAATAACAATGAAATACTTGTAGTAGCAAGAGATATTACTGATTTAAAAGAGAAAGAAAAAGAATTAAAATCAAAAGAACAAATTTTAATACATCAATCAAAAATGATTGCAATGGGTGAGATGATAGAAAATATAGCTCATCAATGGAGACAACCATTATCTGTAATATCAACAAATGTAAGTGGTCTTCAACTTCAAAAACAATATGATATGTTAAGTGAAGATATGATTGAAGAAGTGCTTAACTCAATCTTAGATACAACTAAACACTTATCAAATACAATTGATGACTTTAGAGATTTTTTTAATCAAAATAAAAAAATTGAAAAATTTAAGATATCAAGTGCAATTGAAAAGACTTTATTTTTATTAAGTTCTAAATTTAACAGTAGGGATATTATAGTAGAAGTAACAAAATCAGATATTGAAATAAATACCTTAAAAAATGAATTTGTTCAATGTATGATGAATATTTTATCAAATGCAAAAGATGAACTTGAAAAAATAGAAAATCATCATATAAGGTTAATATTAATAACTATTACAAATGATAAAAATAATTGTTATATTGATATTGTCGACAATGCAGGTGGAATAAAAGAAGAAATACTCAATAAAATTTTTGAACCATATTTTACTACAAAAGGTGAAAAAGGTACAGGAGTTGGGTTATATATGACAAAACTCATGCTTGAAAAACATATGAATGGTTCAATTGAAGTTAAAAATCATACATTTGAATATAAAAGTGTTCAATATAAAGGGGCAATGTTTAAAATAACTTTACCACTATCTCAAAACTAAATCATAATAATATATATATTTAAAAATTATCACAAAATATAATAAATCATTAAATAAAAATATATTATTATTTTACTTAATATTTAATATCTAAAATAAAATCTCACTATATAATATACAGAAAGAAGAGTTATTATGTCTATAAGTGTAAAACAGCCCATTAAAAAGAAATACTATTTAATTGATAAAATTATTATAATTAGTGATATTAAATTTGATTTTAATATATATACGAAAAACAATGAAGAGGAACGGGTATCTTTAGTTTTAGAAAAAGAGAAAAAACTTTTTGAAAAGGATGTAGATATTCTTATATCTTATAAATATTTGTATGTTCATGAAAGTGAAAAAGAGTTCTACGATAAATATTTTAGAAACTATATGAGTAAAAAAAATGGTCCCAGAGATATGGGGCTATTTTACAAAGAAGTAGGTTATACAGTAGATAAAATGTTTAAAGATCCTGAACGTCTAGCAAGTTATAGTGAAGTAAAAGATATTGTGACTAATATGGTTTCAACAATTTTAGATGATGACTTTTTGATTAGTTCATTTATTTCAATTCTTTCTGCTAATTATTATACTCATACTCATTCATTAAATGTTAGTGTTTATTCTATATGTTTGGGGAAACATTTAGGATTAGTAGAGAGTGAGATAGAAGAATTAGGTATATCTGCGTTATTACACGATTTAGGAAAAAGTAAAATTAAAGATGAGATTATAAATAAAAATGGTAGTTTAACAGAATATGAGTTTAATGAAGTAAAAAAACATCCACTTCTTGGATGGTTATTAGCAAAACGGCTGGGTATTACAAATAAAAATATATTATCTGGAATTAGAAATCATCATGAGAGAATGGATGGAAATGGTTATCCTGATAAATTAAAAGATAAAGATATACATATCTTTGCAAAAATCATAGGTGTATGTGATGTTTTTGATGCTTTGACTACAAAAAGAGTTTATAAAGATGCGGTAAGTACCTTTGAAACTTTAATAATGATGAAAAAAGAGATGTCAAAACATTTAGATATAACTCTTGTAGATGAATTCATTAAAATATTTAAAGAAGAAACCCAATCTAAATAAAAAACTTTCATGAATAATACTTAACATATATTTAACACTATTAATATAGAATTTCAACGAAACAGAAAATTAATTTGTCCTCCTACTACTAAAATTAATTTTTTTATTATGATAAATATTTGAACATGGCTTCACTTTTAAAGTGGAGCTTTTTTATTTTATAAAGATATTAAGTTAATTGCTATATTATTACTAAATTTTTTTTTGAAAGTTATATTATATGAAGAAACTATTACCAATATTTACCATACTTGCTTTAATCATTATTATTATAACTATCTTTTTATCTATGTCAACACAAAAACAAATGGTTGTAATCCATGAGGGAAATAGTGATAAAAAACCGGTTGATATACAACTAAACCATTTTCAAGATACACAATGTGGTATGACTATAACACATCTGAAATATTCAGTACAAGCAATAAACAAAGAGGGAAAAACTTGGTTTTTTGATGATTCTGGATGTTTTGCTTTATGGTTTAAAAATATTGAACATAAAGATGATATTACAGTTTTTGCTTATTCAAATGATACAAATAAATATATAAATGCTAAAAAAGCTTGGTATAGCAAAACTGATCCAACAACAATGGGTTATGGTTTTGGTGCATATGAATATAAAAAAGATGGGATGATTGATTTTGATGAAATGTTATTAAAAATGTATAGAGGTGAAAACCTTACAAATCCACTTATAAGAAAACAACTATTAGGTAAATAATGGAAAATATAAGCATAATAACAATAATCACCATAGCTTTTTTAGGTTCTTTTGGACACTGTATTGGTATGTGTGGAGGAATAGTGGTAGCTTATTCTAGTACAAAAATCAATACCTCATGGAGTAAAACAAAACAATCTATTTCTCATGTATTATATTCTTTTGGTAGAATCACTACTTATGTTATTTTAGGATTTATTTTTGGATTTGTTGGAGGAGTTGTTACTTTTGATAATACTACAAGTGGTATTATGCTTTTAGTTACAGGATTACTTATGATTTTAGTTGGACTTTCACTTAGTGGTAAACTAAAATTTTTAACTTCATTAGAACACTCGGTATCAAAATCAAAATTATATCAACAAACATTTAGATCACTTATTGGCTCAGATTCACTTACTAGTTTTTATCTATTAGGGATGTTAAATGGTCTTTTACCATGTGGATTTGTTTATGTATTTGCAATAACTGCTGCAAGTACTGGTAATCCTCTTTGGGGTGCATTTGTAATGCTTATTTTTGGACTAAGCACTCTTCCTGCGATGTTTTCACTTGGTTTTTTTGTAGGTATTTTTAAACAAATAGCTCTTAGAAACCTATTTATAAATATTGCTGCTATTTTAGTTATACTATTTGGTATTTATATAATGCATAATGGATATGAATATTTAACAGATCCAAACAAATCAATCCTTAGCTGCCATATATAATTAACTATTTCTATAAATTTATACCTTTTTTACTATAATACGAAAAATTTTGTAAAGGAGGTTTCTAGTTATGATTAAAATCAAGAAAAAATATTTCTCATTTTTTGGTATTTTAGCTGCAACAGTAAATGGAAAAATTCATTCTACACATAGTAGTATTTCAACTATTATTAGTCAATTATTACCAAGAATCATGAAAACACTTCATGCCAGACAATTAAAACCAATCAAACTTTATTCAACAAACAATAAATAAACAAGGAAATTAATAAATGAACAAAAAAATAACATGCTCAAGTGTAGTTGCTTCACTTCTTTTAGCAACAAACCTATACTCATATGAACTATCTTCAGTAACAATTACTTCATCTTTAATCAAAACAGATGAAAAAAATACAACATACTCAACAGAGATTTATACAAAAGATGAAATACAAAGTAGTAAATCAAAAGATTTATACGACTTTTTAAATTCTCAAACATCTCTAAATATCGCACCTTCATATGGTAATACTTTTTCTCAAAAAATTGATTTGAGAGGGTATGGTCTTGGAGATGGCTATCAAAATGTAGTAATAACTGTAAATGGAAGAAAACTAAATAATATTGATATGCAAACACAACTATTGTCTGCAATACCAATTGATTCTATTGAAAAAATAGAGATAATTAAAGGTAGTGGTTCAGTTCAATACGGTGATGGTGCAAATGCAGGTGCCATAAATATCACTACAAATGGAAAAAATGAAAACTATATAAAAACATATTTTGGAAATAATGGAACAAAAAATACAACTCTTAGTTTAGGTTACAACTATGAAAACCTCATCATTAATGGATATATTGATTATACCTCAAGTGATGGAGATAGACAACTAAGTACAAATGAAAGAAACAACAATTATAATAGAAATAAAAAATTTGATATAACATACTTCCCAACAAATGATTTAGAGATTAGAGCTGGAAGAAGTTTTACTAATATGAACATAAAATATGGTGGTTCTTTAACACTAGACCAATATAAACAAAACCCTACACAAGCTTCATATTTTACAGAGCAATATTTTAACTCATATGTTACAGATGCTGGTTTTACTTATAATATAAATAAAAATTACTCTTTTGATTTTAATTTTGCTGATGAAGATAAATTAAGTAGATATTCATCAGGATATCAGTCAGCTTATGAGTACCGTTCGATAAACTCAAAATTAAATATTAAGAAAGATACTTATAATGCAGTAATTGGAATAGATTCATTTTTGGGAGATAGACTTGGTTCATATGATACAACATCAAAAGATAATAAAGCTATTTTCACTTCAATAGAATACTATTTAAATAATAAAACTACTTTATCAGCAGGTGCTAGAAAAGAAAAAGTAGAATATAAATATACTCCTACAAGTGGAATAAGTCTAGATGATGAACTATCGTTAAATGCTTATGATATAGGTTTGAACTATAGATTTGATGAATCACACTCTGTTTTTGCAAACTATAATAAATCTTTTCAAGCACCAGATATTGATAGGTTTTTTACATATGGTTCATTTAATGGTTTTATTAAACCTGCAAAAGTTGATAACTTTAATATTGGATATACAAATATTCATAAATCAAATAAATTAAAGCTAACTCTTTTTAAAAGTAATCTAAAAAATGAGATATATTACTACAATACAGGTGATTATTTAACATCATTCAATACAAATATTGATAAATCACACAAATATGGTATTGAACTATATGATAAATATCTTTTAGATGACAATTTATATACTTCATTAAACTATTCATATATCATCTCAAAAATTGACAATGAAGATGATGGGGCTGGAGCATATAATGGTAAAGATTTACCAGGGGTATCAAAACATAATCTTACAGTAAACCTTGGATATACTTATAAAAGATTAGAAGCATTATTATCACATACTTATAGAAGTAGTGCTTATGCAGCAAATGACTTTGCAAATAATTTTACACAAAAGCAAGAAGCTTATAACTCTACTGATTTAAGTTTAAGTTATAACTATAAAAATATAGAACTTTTTGCAAAAATACAAAATCTATTTGATGAAAACAATGGTTTATGGATAAGAGATGATGCAGTCTATCCAGTAAATTTTGAAAGAACATATTACGCAGGGGTTAAAGTAAAATTCTAATGAAAAAATTTTTAGTATTAGTTATATCATTTTTTAATTTTAATCTTTATGCAGGGGAGAGGATTGTTACTCTTTCCCCTTCACTAAATGAGATAGTTTTTGCTTTAGGAAGTGGTAAAGAGATTGTTGCAAATACTATGTATAGTAATTTTCCTGAAGAGTCAAAAGCGATTCCAAAAGTAGGGGGATACTCAACAATCTCACTAGAAAAGATACTTTTAGCTAAACCAACAATTGTTTTAGCCCAAAACTATGATGAAGAGATACTTAAAAATTTAAAAAAACTAAATCTAAATTTCCATAGCTTTAAAACAGATAATCTAAACTCTATAAGAACAACTATTGAGAAAATTGGTGATATCCTACTCAAAAAAGAAAAAGCCTCAGAGCTAATAAATCAAATAGATAATTCACTAAATGAGTTAAAAGGTATTATAAACAACAAAAAGTTTATGGTTGTAATAAGTCCTAAACTTGATTTAAACTCAACTATTTATATTGCAGGCAATAACTTATATTTTAATGATATTATCAAGTTTTCAGGCAACACAAACGCTTATAAAGCAAACAATTTTGCACAACCTGTTGTAAATGTAGAAAAAATTATAAAAATGAACCCTGATGTTATAGTTTTATTAGCTCCATATATCAATAAAGAAAATATCTCAAAGGAGCAATTAAAAAATATTTGGTATAAACTTCCTACAACTGCCAGTAAAAATAAAGATATTTATGTCATAGATAAAGAATATGCGGGGATTCCAAGCAATAGAGTAGTAAACTTCATAAACGATTTTAAAAAGATATTAATAGATGTTAAAAATAACTAACTACTCAAATTTGATTTTAAAAGATATTACCTTCCATTTAAAAGATGATGAAAACCTAATAATTTTAGGTTCAAATGGTGCGGGTAAATCAACTCTTGCAAAAGTTTTATCAAACCTTCTTCCAAATAAAGAAGTTTTTTTATTTGAGCAAAATATCGCTGAATTAAAAAATCATCAAAGGGTAAAATATATAAACTATATTCCACCAAAACTTGAAGTTTTTGATGAATATCTAACAGTATATGAATTTTTAGAGCTTTCATTTATAGAACCAATAGATTATAAAAAAGTTGATGCTGTTATAGAACATACAAAAATAAAACATCTAAAAAATAGAAGCTGTACTCAATTGAGCAGTGGTGAAAAACAACTACTATTATTGGCTTCTAGCATGATACACAATGCAAAAATCACTATTTTTGATGAACTTACAGCAAATATGGATATCTCAAGAGTAAAAGAGGTTTATGAACTTTTTAAATCAAATCTTTTACAACAAAAAATCATCATAACCCACAATCTAGACTTAGCATACCATCTAAAATATAAAATTTTATACCTACAAGAGGGTAAAATAGAGTTTTTTGGAGAGTGTGAAGAGTTTTTTGAAGAAGAGAATCTAAACAAAAGATACAAAGATTCTTTACAAATAGTAAATGGACACTTGGTGGTAAAACTATGAATTATTTAGCTTATCTTTTATTTTTATTTATTATATTACTTTCACCTTTTATAGGGGAAAACTCAATACAGATTTCTCATATCTTTGATAGTTCTACAACCTCACATATGATATTTTGGGATTTAAGAGTTCCAAGAATTATTTTAGCTTTTTTTGTTGGTGGTATATTAAGTCTAAGTGGTCTAATCTTTCAAACAATTTTTAAAAATATACTAATAACCCCTTATACACTAGGAATTGCAAGTGGTACTACACTTTTTACTGCTATATCAATAGTATTTTTACCTACAGTTGCTTTATATATTTCTGGTATTTTAGGTTCTTTTTTTACTATTATGATTTTATACCTTATCTCAAGAATTATAAACAAAAACCAAATTTTAAACTCTACAAACTCGATTTTACTTATAGGTATTGCTTTGTCATTTTTTTATTCTTCTGCTTTGATGTTAGTTTTTTATCTAAGTAACTTACAAGAGAACTATTCAATTATCAGATTTACCCTTGGAAGTTTAGATATTGTAGGTTTCAGTACGCCTTTTATTGTTTTTATAACTGCACTTATCTTTTTATTTGTGGTATTAAAAAACAAACAAAATATAAAATTACTATTGATTTCAAACGATATGGCATTTTTAAAAGGTCTAAATGTAAATAAAACAAACCTAACACTGCTTATATTTGTTTCTATAGCTGTTGGTATTAGTATCAGTTTTGTAGGTCCCATTGGCTTTATAGGGCTTATTATTCCCCATACAATGAGGATCATATATAAAAAAAGTGCAGAGAAGTTAATTTTCCCAGTGTTTTTTTATGGAGGAGTATTCCTTGTTGTAGCTGATTTAATAGCTAGAAATCTAAATACAGCCTCAACTTTACCTATTGGGGTTGTAACTTCATTTATAGGTGCTCCTGTGTTTGTATATCTACTAATAAGAAAAAATAGTAAACAAAAATAAAACTGATAAAATAAATATATCAAGCCTTGGTTTTATAGCCAAGGCTTTTTTTACATCTATCTTCTCAATATTTTCTTTACCATCCCCAAAATAAGGTTTTTGTTTTATTTTACCAAAATAAGAGGTTGGTCCACCAAGTTTTATATCTAGAGCTAAAGCCATAGCTGAGATGGGAAGTCCTGCATTTAAACTTTCGTGTTTCTTACCATATTTAAAAAACTGTAATAAAGCTTTCTTTGATAGAAAAAGTAGGGCAATAAGTATAGCTGCAATTCTAGAGGGTATAAAGTTTACTATATCATCAACTCTAGCTGAAAATTTACCAAATCTTTCATATCTTTCATTTCTATATCCAACCATAGAATCTAATGTATTTATAGCTTTATAAACAAAAGCTCCAACAAGACCAAAACAAAGTAAATAAAATAGTGGAGCAATCACTCCATCACTTAGATTTTCAGCATAGGTTTCTATGGCTGCTTTATTTATATCACTCTCATTCATCTCATTTGTATCCCTGCTTACCAACATCGAAATAGCATATTTTGGATTATCAGACACTATTACATTTTGTACACTTTCATATAACATTTTTGATGAAATAGTAAAAGAGGCCAAGAAAGCTTGGAAGATCACATTATCTACTTTTGTTAAAGTGAAAGTAATAATAAGCACTATACAAATTAAACTTAGTGTAAGAATTAACCCTCTATAAATATTATCCTTATAAAATCTTTTTTCAAACCATTTTATATAATCACCCATAAAAATAATAGGGTGTTTTAAATATTTCATTTTAGAAAATTCACCAAAGATATAATCAATAATATAAGCTACAAGTGTAAGTTCAAAATACAATCTTATATCCTATCTAAGGCTTTTAAAAACTTATTCAAATCTTTTTTACTTTTTATGGCAACTCTTACAAATCTCTTATCTAAAAAGTCAAAATTACTACAGTCTCTTATCATAATTTTATCTTTTAAAAGTATATTTTGAAGTTTTGGTGCTGTAAGATTTTTTAGCTTTATTAATAAATAGTTGGCATCACTTTTAAAAATCTTTTTTATAAATTTATATTTTTTAAAACTCTTTATTAGATATTTTCTATTTTTGTCAGTCTCTTTTCTAGATTTAGTTTCTATATTTTTATCTTTTAAAACATCTTTTATATAAGCCATATCAAAACTTGATAATTTCCACATAGGTTCATACTTCTTTAACTTTTTTATATTTTCACTAGAAGAGATAATTGTTCCCAATCTAACCCCTGCACACGCATATATTTTAGTAAATGATTTTAAGATATATAGTTTTTCATAACTTTTAAGATAGTTTATTACTGATTTGTATTTTGTAAACTGCAAGAAACTCTCATCTATCAAAATAGTACACTCTTTTTTTATCCACTCTTTCATTAATTTTTCTAAACTATAATACCTTCCGTCAGGAGTTGAAGGATTAACAAAGACAACTAATGAGCCTTTTTTTATTTTTGTTTTATTGCATGTAAATCTATCAATTTTATCTAGTTTATAACCAAATAGTTTAGAAGCTTTTTTATACTCTAAATATGCAGGAGAGTATATAACACACCTTTTTAAACCTAAACTTCTAAAGAGTGAGAAAATTGCACTACTAGCACCATTAAAAAGTTCAATTTGCAAAGGTTTTACACTAAATTTTTTAGCTATAATCTCATATAATTTTTCGTATGAAGGGTATGAAGAGATATCAACTATTTTAATCTCATTTTTTTTGGGTTTAATAAAGTTAATATTTGAGGATAAATCGATTATATCAGTAGATTTACAAGCTAATTTCTTAGCAACACCATAGATATCTCCACCATGTTGGAATTTTTTCAAATTTTTTCTTTCTTTTTACGAAATATTACTATAAAAAGGCTTATTTTTGGGTGTATTTACAAAACTTACTCTTGAAGAGATTAATGAATTGATAAAAGATACAAATATAGTTTTTATCTCACTTCAAGAAACACAAAATGGAGTTACAGACTCCACTTATATAGGAACTTCACAAGATAGTAATAGATATATTTTCAAAGTATTAGAGAATTCAACACTTAAAGATATAAAAAATGAAATATATATTTTAAATACAATAAAAGAGTTAAAAGTACCTAAGGTACTTTCTAAAAAAATAGTGATTTATCAAAATAAACCTACAATTCTTTTTTCATTTATTGAAGGGAAAATTCCAAAACAAATAAATATCAAAAAAGTTGAAGAGTTAGCTAAGTTTATGGCTAAACTTCATAATATTAAAAATATAAAACCCAAAAATGAAAATATCTATACTTTAAACTTTATGAAAAAGATGCTTGAAAAAGTAGATGATGAAAATCTAAAACAACTTTTACAAACAAAATTTGATGTGATAAAAGATATAAACTTACCAAACAATAGTTTGATTCATGGAGATTTATTTCCTGATAATGCTAAGTTTTTAGATGATAGTTTAAGTGGGGTATATGATTTTGCACAGTCTTGTTATGGAAACAACTACTTTGATTTTGCTGTGTTTATTGTAAGCTGGTGTTTTGATGAGTATAACTTTGAAACCTCTTTTTTACAAAAAGCTATAAAGAACTATGATAAAAATCTTGATATAAAGATCATAAAACCATATCTGCTTTATGCTTGTTTATACTACACACTACAAAGGGCAAATAGAAAAAACCCTAAAAAAGACTACAATGAGTTCTTAAAAAAATTTGATATTCTAAAAGAACTTTTATGAGAAAAGAGTTTACAAAAGCTGATATTGAGATTCTAAAAAACATCATGCTTCAAAGGCGTGATGTACGAGGGAATAGATTTTTAAAAACTCAAATAGACGATGAGATACTAAACGAGATATTAAATGCAGCAAACTGTGCTCCATCTGTAGGTTTTTCTCAACCTTGGAAATTTATTTTAATAAAAGATGAAACCAAAAGGGATAAAATCTATCAAGAGTTTTTAAAAGAGAACAAAAAAGCAAAAAAGATATTTGAAGACAATAAACTATATGCAAACCTAAAATTAGAAGGGATAAAAGAGTCTTATATAAATCTTGCAGTATTATACGAAAAACCAAAAAAATCGATTTTGGGACAAACAAGTCAAAAAAAAGTTGGTGAATACAGCGTAGTTTGTGCCATACAAAACCTCTGGCTTATGGCAAGAGCTTATAATATTGGTGTTGGATGGATAAGTATCTTAAAACCAAAAAAAGTAAAAAAAATACTAAACATAGATAAGAACTACAAACTTATAGCTTATCTAGCAATAGGTTATGTGAATGAGTTTTTAGATGAACCAGAGCTTTTAAAACTAAACTGGGAAAAAAGAAAAACATTAGAAGAAATACAAACAATTTAGGATAGATAATGACAAAAACAATATTAGGTAAAAATGATTTTATAGAAAACCTTAGAGGGAAAACTGCAACATACCTTTTGGCTATGAGTAACACAGATACTGCAAATATAGAAGGTATCACACAAGCTGGAATCCCTGGACAAATATATCTAACACCAACTTTAGATAGTGAGTTTTTATGTACAGGAGAAGTTAGAAGTTTAGAAGATATAGCAAAAACACCTAAAGGTGTTCCAACTCCTGCACTTATAACAAGGGCAGTTCATCTTTTACACCCCTTTAGAAATATTGAACTTTTAGATTTAGGAATACAAGTAAAACCAAAACTAGAGTATTTCAAACTTCACGAACTAGATATTAAACCATCAAAGTCTATCCATAAAGGTGCAAATATAGAAGCGTTAGAGATTTTCCAAAAAGGTCTAGCTTTTGCTCAAAATTATGAGTTAAAAGATGATTATTTGATATTAGGTGAATCTGTTCCTAGTGGAACAACTACAGCAACTGCAACAGCCTTAGCATTGGGATATGATTGTAAAGATATGTTTAGTAGCTCTTTTAAAGAGGTTCCAAATGATATTAGAACTCAAACTATAAATAAAGCTTTGGAAAACATAGATGAAAATGATGATATTTTTACTATTCTTTCTAAAGTAGCTGATAATATGTTAATTTTTTGTGCAGGAGTAATTTTAGGTTTTAATAACAGCCAAAAACTTATCTTAGCAGGTGGGACACAAATGGCTTGTGTACTTTTAATAGTAAACTCAATACTTAAAACTATGCAAGGCACACTTGAAACTTCAAACTTAGCATTATGTACTACAAAATGGGTTTATGAAGATAAAAATAGTGATATAAAAGCTCTTATAGAGATGTCTGAACTAAAAGTAAATACCTATTATGCAGATTTTGATTTTGCTTTATCAACTCACCCTGCACTTAAACTTTATGATAATGGGGAAGCCAAAGAGGGCGTTGGAGCAGGGGCAGCTTTAGCCTTTGGTTTTTTAAATGGTTTAGAAAAAGTTCAAATCACTGAAAAAATAGAAAGCTTTTTAGGATAATAGATGAAAATACTATATTTTGGTGGACAAAAATCAGGAAAAAGTAATCTTGCAGAAAAAAAGGCAATAGAACTATCAAAGGATAAAAAACCTTTTTATATAGCAACCTATGACAATAGTTTTCAAGATATAGAGATGAAAACAAGGATAAATAAACACCAAAATAGTAGAAAAGATAAGTTTATTACAATAGAAGAGACAAAAGAATTATCAAAAGTTATAAAAAAGAAAGAAACATACTTAATAGATTGTGTCTCTATGTGGATTTTTAATAACCTTTATAAAAATGAGGAAGAGTTGATTAAACAACTTGAAGTTTTAGAAAGCTGTGATACAAATATAGTTTTTGTACTAAATGAAGTAACCAAAGGTGTAATCCCTTTAGATAAAGATAGCAGAAGATTTGTAGACTTAACAGGAATAATAGGTCAAAAGTTAGCCAAAATTTGTGATGAAGTTTATGAAGTCAAATTTGGACTTGAAAGTAGATTAAAATAGATGAATAATATCTCAATATTTGGTACAAGCTCAGATGCTGGAAAATCAACTCTAACCTTCGTAATAGCAAAAATCATCCAAGATATGGGTTTAAGTGTAGCTCCTTTTAAAGCACAAAATGTTTCAAACAATGCTTTTGTTTGTGATGACAAAAGTGAGATTGCAGTTGCACAATACTTTCAAGCAGGTATTTTAGGAGTTAAAACCTCGTACCATCTAAACCCAGTTTTATTAAAATCAGGACGAGGAAGTGCAGCTTCACTTATAGTTGAGGGAAAAGTAGTAACTAATAAGGATGTTAGAGAATACTATAGAGATTTAGATTTACTAAAACCAGCAGTAAAAAGATGTTTTGATTATCTTGATTCAAAATATGATGTTGTTGTTTGTGAAGGAGCTGGAAGTCCTGTTGAACTTAATCTTATGGATAAAGACCTTTCAAATATATTTATAGCTGATGAATACAATACAAAAATCATACTAATTGCAGATATAGAAAAGGGTGGAGTTTTTGCTTCTATTTATGGAGTATATAATCTACTTCCAAAAAAACTTAGAGAGAATGTAATAGGGGTTATAATAAACAAATTTCGTGGGGATTTAACACTATTTGATGAGGGTGTTAGAATCATACAAGAAGATTTTAAAATACCTGTTTTAGGAGTTTTACCATATACACCTTTTAATTTTGGGTTTGAAGACTCTCAAAGCTTGAAAAACTATATTCAAAATAAAGAAAAAGCAATCATAAATGTGGGAGTAATCTCATATCCATATATGAGTAACTTCAATGATTTTGAGCCTTTAGTTTCAGATGATTGTATAAACTTGGAGTTTATAGAGGCAAATATCCCTTTAGATAAATATGAGATGATAATCTTACCTGGGTCAAAACTTGTTATCAAAGATTTACAATGGTTAAAGAAAACTGGACTATTTGAAAAAATAAAAGAGTTTAAAAAAGAGATTTTTGGTATCTGTGGTGGCTACGAAATGATGTTCAACTCACTTGATGATAAATATGCTTTAGAAAATGAAACTGCAACTATAGAAAAGGGTTTTGGTTTTATAGATGATGTAATAGTTTTTAAAAAAGAGAAAGTCTTAGAGAAAAAAGTATATGAAATCTTTGATTGTAAGGTTTCAGGCTTTGAGATACATCACGGAAGTAGTTCAAAACACCCTTTATATTTTGAAAATAAAAATATCAAAGGAACTTTTGCACACGCTATTTTTGATAATGATAACTTAAGAGATAAACTATTTAAAGCTATAAATAATGAATATCAAAGTTTCGACTTTGAAAAATATAAACAAAATACTATAAACAGTTTTATCTCACAACTAAAAGAGAAAATAGATATAGAAACTATAAAAAAGGGTATTTATGAGTAATATAATCCTTAGTTTAAAATTTGTATTTAGTTACTTTTCTATCTTACCAGTAAAGTTTAAAAAAGATGATGATGTAACAAAAAAAGAGGTTCTAAACTATACTGTTTTCTTCTTACCTTTAGTTGGTTTGGTTTTAGGAACCCTAATCATATCTCTTTTTTCTTTGCTTGATTCCATCCCAATTTTAGCTGCTATTATTGCTAGTTGTGTCTATTTTATCCTTTATGGATTTTTACATACAGAAGCGATACTTGATGTGGTTGATGCAATCTATGCAAGACATAGTGGAAAAGATGCCTATAAGATTATAAAAGAGCCAACTGTAGGAGCTATAGGGGTTTTATACTCAGTTATTTTTGTGATTTTAAAAATAGCTGGCTTTTCATATCTACTTTATCATGGATATTTACTTGAACTTTTATCTATAATTATCATTGCTAGATTGTGCGTACAGTTTACCATCTATTTTTCTAAGTTTAAATCTTCATTTTTAACTATGATGTCAGATAGTTTCACACCAAAAGTTTTCTTAAGTTCAATTATAATTTTCTCTTTTGTAGTGTTTTTATTGACTGATTTTAGCTTTTTAATATTTATACCTATTTCATTTTTATTTACTTTAATTATCATTTCTTTTATCAAAAAAGCTTTAGGATTTTTAAATGGTGATGTTTTAGGTTTTTTATTAGAAAGTCTTGAGATTTTATTAGCTTTAGGAGTTTGTTTTTTATGGCTTTAATTACACTTTTAAGACATGCACCTTTACCAAAAGAGTATCAAAAAAAATATATAGGTCATAGTAATATTGAGATTGATATCTCTTTGATTGATAAATCAGAACTAAATACAATCAATAAAAAAGATTATGATTTAATCTACTCTTCAGACCTTATAAGATGTACTCAAACACTTGATTTGTTTAATTTAAAATACACTACAAATAAAGATTTGAGAGAAGTAAAATTTAAAGATGAAATAGAAAAAAAATCTTTTGAGCAAATAGAACAACTAAACTCATACAAGCAAAAGTATCTAGATAATATCTACACATGGTATGATTATATATGCGAAGAGAGTTTTACTCAATTTAAAAATAGAATAGACTCATTTTTAAACACTTTACCAAAAGATAAAAATATACTAATCTGTTCCCATAAAGGTTCAATTAGAATGATATACTCCATATTAAAAAAAGAAGAGTTTTCATCTATCAATTTAAAAGTTGATTATCTTGAAGAGATTCATATAACTATTTAATTAATTATAACTATTACTTATAATATAAACATAACTAAGATTTATAATAATATAAAGTTTTTTTTATTATAATTATGAAAATTAAAGTGGTTTTATCAAAGATTTAATATTTTTAGGCAGATGAGCAAAAACAATATTACTGTTTTTTATAAATTTATCATTTTCATATATGGCAATATCTAAAGTCATATTTGATTTTTTAAATTTTAATAGTTTTATTGTTTGATTATTTTCAGTATAAGATATATTTTGTGAAATTAAATCAATAGTAGGTTTTTTTGCCATATAAATCCTTTGTTTTACCATATGATTTTTATTATAAAAAAATTATCTTGAAGGACAACTTATCATGGAAGAAATGGAACAAATAACATCTATACCATCAAATAGATTGCAATTTTTCCCTATTATGATGTTTGCTGTAGTTATGGGTTTTACTGGTTTATCTATAGTATTTTACAAACTTGAAGAGGTTTTATATTTTCCCTCTATAGTAGTTGATATATTTGGATATATTTCACTTGCTTTATTTTTTGTTATTCTCTTTTTTTATGTAAAAAAAATCATCACATATAAAGAAGAGGTAAAAAAAGAGTTTTCTCATCCAATTAGAGTTAATTTTTTTGCAGCAATATCAATTTCGCTACTTCTTTTATCAATATTTTTTAGACACTCTATAGTTAATTTATCTATGGTTTTATTTTTTATTGGTGCTTGTTTACACTTTTTCTTTACTTTTTATACAATAAAATTTTGGATTAACAATAACTTAGAGGTTCAACACTCAAACCCTGCATGGTTTATCCCAATTGTTGGTAATATCATAGTTCCAATTGCTGGTAAAGGTTTTGTTTCTGATGATATTTTATACTTTTATTACTCTATTGGAATATTTTTCTGGATTGTTTTATTTGCTATCATTCTAAATAGAATAATTTTTCATAAACAATTTGCACCAAAATTTATGCCAACACTTTTTATACTTATTGCACCACCTGCAATAGGTTTTGTAGCATATATAAAACTTACTTCATCATTGGATTTTTTTGCACATATTTTATATAGTTTGGCTTTATTTTTTACAATTTTAGTATTTGTAATGTACAAAAATTATATAAATATCAAATTTTTTATCTCATGGTGGGCATTTACATTCCCTATGGCAGCTGTTAGTATTGCTACGATTTTAATGTATCAACTAACACATGATGATTTTTATGCAGTTCTTTCATATTTATTTATGGCTATTACTTTGATAGTTGTATTTTTAGTAGCAAGACAAACAATTATTCATATGCTTAAAAAAGAGATTTGTATAATGGAGTAATCAAATCAGATTATTTTTTCTTAAAGCTTTTTAAGTAAAATAAAATTTACTAAATAAAAACATCTAATAAATTATTTACTTAATTTTATTTAGTATCATTTTAGAAGGAGAATATAAATATGGAATACAGATATATAGGAAAAAGTGGTTTAAGAGTTTCATCAATTTGTTTAGGAACAATGACATTTGGTTCATCTACAACAAAAGATGAAGCTTTTCAGATTTTAGACAAAGCTTACGAAAGAGGTATTAACTTTTATGATACAGCAGAAATATATCCAGTACCTCCTAAAGCAGAAACATTAGGAATTACAGAGGAGATAGTAGGGCAGTGGTTAAAAACTAAACCCAGAGATTCAATAATCTTAGCTACTAAAGTGGCTGGTGCCGCTTCTGGTTGGTTTGTACCACCTGTTAGACATGGTCTTACTGCAATAGATTCATTTCATATTAAAAAAGCTATTGAAGGTAGTTTAAAAAAACTTCAAACTGATTATATAGATCTTTATCAAATGCATTGGCCTGATACTGTTGTACCTGTTGAAGA
The DNA here is from genome assembly GCA_003252105.1 of Arcobacter sp. Taxonomy (GTDB): domain Bacteria; phylum Campylobacterota; class Campylobacteria; order Campylobacterales; family Arcobacteraceae; genus Halarcobacter. The sequence continues at coordinate 5,978 of QKDL01000034.1, read as the reverse complement.
GAGTCTAAAAGCTTTTGACGAACTTGTACGTGAGGGAAAAGTTAGATATATAGGTACTTCAAATGATAGTGCTTATGGATTAACAAAAGCAAATGAAATCTCAAAACATAAAAATTTAGCAAGATTTGAATCTATTCAAAACAATTTTTCATTACTAAATCCAAGATTTCATGATGAATTAGCAAATGTATGTAGAAGGGAAAATATCTCATTACTTCCTTACTCTCCAATAGCAGGTGGAGTTTTATCAGGTAAATATAATGGTGGTTTTTTCCCTGACGAAGCAAGATTTAGTTTATATATGAAAAACAAAAGTAAAAGAGTGCAAGCTATGGCAAATAGATTTGTAAATGACAAAACTTTAGAAGCTACAGTTAGATATATGGAAATTGCAAAAAAGTATGGTATTTCACCTGTTACCTTAGCAGTTGCTTATTCAAAACACTTTGATTTTGTAGCTTCAACTATTATAGGAGCTAGAAAACTATCACAACTTGATGAATCTTTTGCAGTATTTGATTTCAAAATTGATAATGAACTACTTTCTTTTATAGAACAAATCCAAAAAGAGATTTTATATCCTATGGGATAAGAAGATATTCTTCTTATTCTATATATATCCTAAAATATTATTTTTATACTTTAATAAAATTCTTACTATAAGATTTCTTTATCCTAATTATAATAATTATAAATAATAAATCATAATATATTTTAGTTTCAATCTGTTATAATATATGAAAAAACTTGGAGATATGCATGAAAGACTTAGGAATTGCCAAGAAATTTACATTGATTACAGTAGTTGTTACTGTAGTGATGCTAATAGTTGGTTATGTTATTTTAAATATTCAAAAAAATGATTTGAAAGAAGAATTATTTAATGATTTAAAGACAGAACTAAATCAATTTACTATTGTAAAAATTCAAAGTAAATTAGATGTAGGTATATCAAATGCTATTTCAATAGCAAATGATCAAATGATAAAAGAAGCTTTAGCTACAAACAATAGAGAATTAGCAATAAAAGCTCTTTCTAATCTTTCTGAAAATATGAAAAAATCGACACCTTTTAAAAACATAAAAGTTCATATACATACTAAAGACTCCCATTCATTTTTAAGATCTTGGAAACCAGAGAAATTTGGTGATGATTTAAATTCTTTTAGAGCAAGTGTTGTAAAAGTAAATGAAACAAAAGAAGCTGTAAATACTTTTGAAGTGGGTAAAGCTGGTCTTAGTATCCGTTCAGTTGTTCCTATTTTTGATAATAATGGTACCCATTTAGGTTCACTAGAATTTATGCAAGGTATAAATTCTGTTGCTAAATCTTTTGATAAAATGAAAGATGGATTTGTACTACTTATGGACAGTAAAGTTCTAGTGCAACAATTCGATAAAAAACTTATGTTAAAAAATTATGTAATATCTCAAAATTATATAAATAAAGGTTTTTTAGAAGATGCTCATACAATTGATTTTGAGAAACTTTTAAGAAATAAATATCTAATTTCAAATAACTATTTTTATACATATAATGAGATTACAGATTTCAATGGTAAAAATTTAGGTATTGCTTTAACAGGAAGACCAATATCAGCTGTACAAGATGCTTTGGAGCACAGTACTTATATTATTTGGATTGCATTGATTATCTTAGTTGTAGCATTAATTTTAAGTATGATTATTACACTATTTAATCTAAAAAACACTATTTTAAAACCCATTTTTAATCTAAAAAAATCTATAGACAATATTAAAAATAATGATTCTACAGAAACAACAAGAATAGAGATTCACTCAAAAGATGAAATTGGTGATGTTGTTGAAAGTTTTAACCAATACTTAGATTCTATTGATGAAGGAATTAAACAAGATAAATTAGTTATTAGTGAAACAAGAAAAGTTATTGAAAGAGTAAATAATGGTTTATTAAATGATAGAATTAAAAGTAATGCTAGCTCACAACAAGTTAATCTTTTAGTTAAAGAGATTAATAATATGTTAGATAGACTTCAATCAAATCTTAACCAATTAAGTGATGTCTTAGTATCTATGTCAAATGCAAAATATGATAAAGAATTACCCAAAATTGAAAATTTAGGTGGAATGATTGCCTCTTTATTCTCAGGAGTAAATGTTACTAGATCTTCAATAAATGAAGTTATTTGTTTAATTGATAGTTCAAACAAAGAGTTGACTCATAGTGCAGCAGAATTATCTGAAGCATCTAAAAATTTAAATAATTCATCAACTACTCAAGCAGCATCATTGGAAGAAACTGCTGCTGCAATTGAAGAGATATCAGCAACAATTATCCAAAGTAGTGAAACAGCTGCTAAAATGTCTCAATATGCACAAAATGTTACAAAATCAAATGAACTAGGAAAAGAGTTAGCAAATAAAACTTCACAATCTATGGATAAACTAAGTGAAGAGGTATCAGCAATATCAGAAGCAATTACAGTAATTGATCAAATAGCTTTTCAAACAAATATTCTATCTCTTAATGCAGCAGTTGAAGCTGCAACAGCAGGAGAAGCTGGAAAAGGTTTTGCCGTTGTAGCACAAGAGGTTAGAAATCTTGCAAGTAGAAGTGCAGAAGCAGCAAACCAAATTAAAGCATTAGTTGAAAGTGCTACAGCTAAAGCAAAAGATGGGAAAACAGTTTCTAATCAAATGATAGAAGGGTATAATGATTTAAATAAAAATATCGATACAACTATTGAACTAATTCAAGATGTTACACGAGCAGCAAGAGAGCAAGAGAGTGCTATGACACAAATAGCAGACACAGTAAATAACTTAGACCAAGCTACTCAGCAAAATGCAATGTTAGCTGCAACTATTAGTGAAATGGCTTCAAATACCTCTAATTTAGCGGTTAGACTTCAAAATATAATTGACCAAACTACATTTGATAAAAGTGCACAAAAAAGAGTATGTGATACAAGTATGATTATTGATATCAATAGATTAAAATCTGATCATATAAACTTTAAAAATACAAACTTTATTCAATGTAAAGAAGGGTTTTCAACTACAGTTAAAACTCATCATGAGTGTAATTTAGGTAAATGGATAGATGCTAATGAAGATAAAGGTTTTGCTAAATCTACTCAATGGCAAGAGTTAAAAGAAGCTCATAAAAATGTACATGCCTTAGTTCAAAATACAATAAATTTATATTCTGTAAATGCTAAAAATGAAGAAGTTTTTGAAACAACTAAAGATATTGAAAAAAATATTGAAATTGTATTTCATAAATTAGATGAAATAAGGGAAATAAACTGTAACAACTAAAAAATAAGTTCAATCAAAAGGATTGAACTTATAAAATTTATTGGAGAATAACTTCTCTTTCTCTAATTTTATCTATTCTAAAATGTATTCTAAAGAATTGATTACTATTACAAGTATTTACAGCTGTGTCCCAATCCATATCAGTAAATATACTTCCATCAGTATCAGTTAAAAGGCAATTGTTTATACCAGGATTTAAACATCCATCACCACAATAAACACCTTGCATAGTTATTTCAAATACCCTTTCTATAACTAAATTATCAGCAGTACTTCCACACTTTGCTTCAACTATACTCATAGGAGTATCAGTAAAACTAGATATAGCAAAAGCTTGAGCTATTTGTTTAACATCATTTTCTATTTCATCTGCTTCCACTGTAGCTACGTTTAAATCTTCATCTAAATCAAAATAACTATCTTTTTCTTTCATAACATCATCAACAAGATTTTTTAGATGAGCAAAAGATGATTGACCACTACTTGGGTCATATGCACCAAAAAAACCTACATTATCTGTTGGATCATATAAATCATAAGCTTTCAAGAGGTAATCGAATTCATCACCCTCATTAAATGTTCTTGTACATCCATTAACCACAATAGGTACAAAAACATTTGTCTCTCCATTGTCTAAAATACCTGTAGAACTTACATTCAAAGTAAAATCATTTAAATCCAATAATGTATACCAAAAATTTTTTTGTCTATAGTTTGATACTGTAGCAGTTACTGTTTTAGGTGCAGCAGCTTCATCCCAAGTATAGGTTATTATAGGTTTTACATCTGTTCCCAATTTTGTTTCATCTAAAATGCTATTTGAGATTTGTTCTGCTGTATCTTTATCTTCTAAAGGATTTACAAACATATAGTAATTTCCCATTGCCAGAACTGCTGTATCAGTAATCTTTTTTAAATCATATACTTTTTCCCGTGCAGCTTTTTCATCACTTACTGTTGCAACAAAAACTATAAAAACTACTAAAAGGAATCCACCCAATAGTATTTGATCTATCATTGCTTTTTTCATTAGAATACTCCATTATTTTTTATAATAACATACCTATAATAAGAGTTTTATTAGATTATTTAATTAATTTATAAAAAATTTATTCTACTGATTAATTATTTAAAGATGATTATTTGTAAAAAATGATATATTTTAAAGCTTGTAGTAGTTATTAGTAAGTTATTTTTAGAAATAGACTTTTATTCTAGTCTAACACCTTTCTCTCTAATTTTATCAATAGTAAAATTGATTCTAAAAAACTGATTATTATTACAAGTATTTCCTGCTGTACTCCAATTCATATCTGTAAAAATACCACCATTAAGATTATTTAAACTACAATTACCACTTAAAGGATTATTACAGCCATTTCCACAATAAACTGCATTCATAGTTATTTCAAAAACTCTTTCAATCACCATATTTCTAGATGAACTACCACATCCAACTTCAACTATACTCATTGGTGTAGGAGTAAAACTAGAGATCTTAAAACTACTTGATATTTGCTTTACATCATTATCTATATCAGCAGAAAGTACATTTGGCATACTTTGCGGCTCCTGTTCAAAATCATAATAGCTATCTTTTCCTTTCATTACATCATCTATTATATTTTTTAAATGAGAATAAGTTGATTGACCACCGCCCGCATTACCAGGTAATCTAAGACCAAAAAAACCAACATTATCAGAAGGATTATATAAATCGGCAGCTTTTAAAATATAATCAAACGTACTCCCTTCACTAAAACTATTGTTACACCCATTTACAGCAATAGGAACAAAGGTGTTAGTCTCTCCATTATCCAATATTGCAGTTGATGAAGCTTGAAGTGTAAAACTGTTTAACCCTAAAAGTGTGTACCAAAAATTTTTTTGATTATAATTACTTATTGAAGCTGTTACTGTTCTTGGTATAGCTAAATCATCCCAAGTATAATTTATATTTGGTTTTACTTCCGTACCTAATTTTGTTTCATCTAATATACTATCTGAGATATCTTCTGAAGTTTCTTTATCATTAAATTTTGTTTGAAACATATAATAATTTCCTACAGCTAATGCAGCAGTATTTGTTACTTTTTTTAAGTCATGGGCTTTTTCTCTTCCAGCCTTTTCGTCACTTACTGTTGCAGCAAAAACTATAATTACAATAAATAAAAAACCACCTAATAATACTTGATCAATCATTGCTTTTTTCATATGTTTCTCCATTAGTATTTATTATATCAATTAAATCATTATAATCACATTTGTCATTATATAGATAAAATTTAACTGTTTGTTTTGTAATATATCATCATAATTTATATATAATTTCAATTACTAGATTTTATAAAGGCTAAATGTGAAAGAACAACAACTATTAAAAGAAGCATATAAATTAAGATATGAATATTATAACTTCTACGAAAATAAAGAAAAAAAATGGCATGAAAAATATAAAAATCATGATTTATATAATACAGTTTTAAAAAGTTTAAACTACAAATTTAATGAAATTGGAACAATTATGCCTCAACTTATAAAACATCATATTAAAAATTTCTAATTTTTTGTTCAAAAGATAATATTAAAATAAATAGCAAATAACTGTATTATAGCTTAAATTTTAAATATAAATTATTTTTTAAATTTTAAATAATTTTTCCTATAAAAATAAT
>QKDL01000017.1 GCA_003252105.1 Arcobacter sp. | reverse complement strand
TATTTGCTATAAATTCACGTATTTGATCAAGTTCCCTAACCCTAGCTATAATATTTCCAACTTTTCTGTGTTCAAAGTATACTAAAGGAAGTGAGATTAGATGAAAAAAAAGTTTTGAACCAAGTTTAGCATCTATTTTTGAAGTGGTATGTATAAAGATATAGTTTCGAACTAGATTTAAAAGAAGTTCAAATACAATAACAGCCATAAAAGCAACGGCAATAACATTTAAGGTACTTAAGCTTTGATGAACTAATACTTTATCTAAGATTACTTGGGTAAATAGTGGAGTTACAAGACCAAACAGTTGTATCACAAAGGAAGCTAATAGTATCTCCCCTACTATTTTTTTATAGTTCATTATTTGGTTATAGAACCATTTAAAACCAAATTTTATTTGTTCATTAAAAGTTTTATGTTTTAGTATTATGATTTCATTATCTACTTCATCTTTAAACTCATCAAACTTTTTTACATAGGGTTGGTTATTTTCTTTATCATAGATTAGAAGTTCATTTTTCTCTTTGTCTATTTTAAGTATAGTTACATATTTTTTTGTATTTAATTGAGCTATTGCAGGAAGTGGGTATTTTTCAAGATTTTCTATAGTTAGTTTTTTTAGTTTTGCTTTAAACCCTTCCTCTTTTGCTATACGTATAAGTTGTCTTATCTCTACTTCATCATCACCTAAAGCATGTCTTTTTATTATAGCTTTTGAATCAACTGCTATTTTATTTAACTGACCTACAACTTCTAAAGCAACTAATGCACTGTACATTGAATATCTCCATTTAATATTAGATCTCTTTTTAACATCTTATAAGAGATAGTCTCTTTTGCTTGTTTTAGTTCAAGTTGTGCATAGATTTTTTTGATCATAGAGTTTATTTGTATTGATTTATCAACCTCTCCAATTTTATTTAATCTTAGTGCCATATCGGTATTTGATGTTGATAGTTTTACTCTTTTTTTATTTTTATCATAGATATTTAAATAAAAAGCATATGTTTTATTTAGAGTATCAAGTTCTGTCATAAAATCATCCCTTGCTTGTTCATATTTAAGTTTTAGTTGACTAAGTTCTTGCATCGCTTTTTTCTCTTGTGATTTTAATTTAAAACCATCAAAAACAGTCCACGAAATATTTAATCCATATTTATAACTATTTTCTTGAAAGTTATCAAAAGTATTTGAGAAGTTTTCTACATCAAAACCATAAAAATCGTATTTTCCAAAAAAGTTCATTTGGGGATAGTATTGAGTTTGAATTAGTTCAAGTTGAGCTTTTTTATTATTTATATCATTTAAATATTTTTTTGCTAAGTTAGTATCTTCAAATTTATTTTCTGTACTATTTGAAATTGTAGTTAAAGAATCTAATTTGATATTTTCATCAAAGGCATAGTTACTAATATTTGATAAGTTTTCAAGATTTTCAATAAACTCTTTGTTTGTATTATTTAGTTCATTATATAGATTTGCTACTTCTATTGCATTTGAAACCACTTGCATCTTTTGCACATTTCCAACTTTAAAAAGTCTATTATAATACTCATAAAGTTCACTAGTATATTTCAAAACTTGATTTAGGTAAGTTTGTTTTAACTGGCTTGTTTTTGCTTTATAAAAACTTTCAAGAAGTTTTTGGGAAATTTCATTTTGTTTTATACAATATTCATTTCTTTTAGATTCTATAGTATATTTTTGAGCTTTTATTTTACTATCTAATCTTCCAAAATCATACATATTATAATTTAAAGAAAAATAAGAATAGGTTTTATATAAGGTTGATTGAGAAACACTATTATCTCCCACATAAAAAGTATCATTTAAATCACTATTTAAACCTTTTGAACGTTCGCTACTTATACCTAAGCTAAGATTTGGATATCTTTCTGATTTTATATATTCTAATTCACTTTTTGAAATATCTATATCAAATTTTGAGATTTTTAAAATTTTTGAATTTTGTAAAGTATATTTATGTAAAGTTTCAAAATTTATTGCATATACAACAGTATTTAAGCATAAACTAACAAATAAAATCACCTTTTTAGATATCATCAACACTACTTTCCAAAACATTTTAGAAAAGTTTAACAAAAAAATGTCACATTTGTGTCACATTTAATTTAATTATTTATTATTTATTTACTTTTGTAGTTTTTTATTTACTTTTTGTTACAAATATAAATTTTTATATTATTAATTATATAATTTGCAAAGATAATTGTAATAATAAATGATAGTTTAAAATATTATTGAAAGTTTTTAATTTTTCTATAAACTTTACAAAAAATCCCTAAATCCTTTTGACAAAATTTACCATAAATATATAATTTACATAACAAGTTTTTAAATAAAAAAGGAGAAAAAATGTTTGTAAAGTTTACAACAGTATTAAGTATAGTTTTGGTTTGTTTATTTGGATTAATTTATATTTTTCCTGAACAAATATTAGCTTTAAAAGATTACAGAAAAGAGTTGCTTTTATTTTTACAATTAGTATTTATTTTAACTGGTTTTGGTATTTATACTTTACTATTTTATTTCATTTATAATTTTAAAAAAGAATAAAAAATTGATTAGAATTAAATTAAAAAAATTAATAGATTTTTTATTGGCTTTATATATTGTTTTTGTAATTTTATATTTAATATCTTTTAAATTTTTTGAATATAAAATGAACGAAGAAAATAAAAACTATTCAACTTCTTTAGATAAACTTATACATGAAGAAGTGAATAATATATCTTTATGTGAACAGTTAAATCTATACACTTCAAAAAAAGATAATTGTTTTATTTTAACTTTAAGACTAATAGAAAAAGTTGATAAAAAATTAGAGCAATTACCTTACACAAAAATCTATTATAAATATTATGAAACAAATGATTTACTAAAGACTTTTGAGTTTATAAAAACAAACAAAAAGTTTTTAGAATATGATTGATAACTACCCTACTCTTTTTTAATTTAATATAAAAAAACCATTTAGTGATATATCTTATCTTTAAATTTTACTCTACAAAAAAACTAAATCAAAAAAATTAAAAATTTACACCTCAAACCAAATATAATTTCTCAAATTCGTTTGACTAAATTTCAAAACCAAATATAATTAACATATAAATATTTTACATTTAAGGAGTAAAAAATGTTTAAGTCTATTTGGTACTATTTCTTTGGGCTTATTGTTATTAGTTTACTATATACAATATCTTCTGCTTTAATTGGTATAGATGTATTAGAAGAATCAAAATTTGGTTTTGCAATAAGTCATCTAGTTTTATTTATCATTAGCTTTAGTTTGATAATTGGATTTTATTCTGCCCTATTTTCAACTATTAAAGAAAAAAATATATCATTGTTTGAACTATGGTTCTTTTCTTCTATTTTTAAATAAAGAGTTTAAAATGAATATAATATATATAGATTCAAATTTAAATATTAAAGAGATAAGAAAGATAAAGAGTTTTTTTTCTAAAAAACTTTTTATAAAAGATATAAATATCTTTAACAAAGATGAATATATAAAATCTTCACCTTTACAAAAAGAGATTTATGAGAACTATAAATTAGATTTAATAAATGATTATGCTGCAAATATAAAGGATTGAAAAATGGATAAGATAGATATAAAAGAGAGTAAAAATAAAAACTCAGTTAATGGTGTTGTATTTTCATTTGTGGGATTGATAGTATTTTTTATACTTGGTTTTTTTTTAATTAAAAGTTCTGGGAATATATTTAATTCTCAGATTATAAAAGATTTTAATGAAGGTAAAGAATTAGTTTGTTCTAATCTTTCTACTAAGTATTTAGTTGAAAATAAAACTTGGGAATATATTGTGCTGGATGATAAAAGTGATAAGGAGTATTTTAAAAAAGGTGATATTTTAATTCCTGTTAGGACTTGTGAGTAACAGAGACCGTTCAGAGTTTTGTGTCAAAGTTTAATAGTCCTAGAATTTTAGTATAGTTAATCTTACTTAGTCGAATTTGTGCCAAAAAGTACAGGTTGTTGAACTTTTATATATTATAGTCATCATTTAATTTTAAATAGGCTGGTATATCAACAAGAACTTTATTGGCAAATGGCCCTTATAATAAGAGGTCTAGATATAGCAATATAGTCATGAGAGCACAAATGACCTTTCAAATCATCCAATCTTTAATATAAAAATAATCCCTTTTTGTCCAATTTTATTCTCTTCTCTTAGTATTATCTCTTCTTTTTCTATAATTTCGAACCCAAACTCTATACACAAAGATTCAATATAATCCATACTATGAGAAAATCTTCCACTTTTTGCCAATTGGTAGTTTTCTTTGTTCATTTCAGCAAGAGGTTCGATGGTAAATATAAAATATCCATCAATTGCAATGCACTCTTTAACATGTGAAAAAACCCTTTCTATCTCTCCCATATAGATGAATACATCTGCAGCAATAATAAGATTAAACTCTTTATTATTGTCTATAAGAAAATCATTGATATCATTAATATGAAGTTGAGTGTATATTCCCTTCTTCCGTGTTTCTTCAATCATATTAGAAGAGATATCTACACCTGTTAAATTAGAAAACAAATCAACAATTGTTTTTCCTAATAATCCTGTACCACATCCTAAATCTAAAACTTTTGAACTTTTCAGAAGATTTAATGAATGTAACTTTTCTTTTATAATAAAAGGAACTTGGTATTTAAGTGATTCTACAAGGTGCTCTTCAAAGTGATTGGCATATCTGTCAAAAAGGTCTCTGGCATACTCACGAGAGTACTCACTTGTTGTCTCTTCATTTAATGATGTCAAAAGATGATTCGCACCAGGATGGTCAGTTTTCTTTTCCAAAGTTTTTTTCAAGTAAATAATCATATTTTTTTCATCTTTCATTTTTCTGTAGCATTGTGCCATTGAAAAAAGAGCCTCATAAAAATTTGGGGAAATCTCAATTGTTTTTTCTAAATGAAAAATAGAAAACTCATATTTACCAAGTTTTTCATAAATTTTTGCCATATTAAAACGAGCAAGATAACACCTATTATCTAATTTAATCGCTTTTTTAAAATATAGAAGTGCATTATTATACTTTTTACTAATATTATAACAATTTGCAAGTTCGAAATTAGCTTCAACATTTGTACTGTCAGTATGTAAAATACTTTTATATATTACTATTGCTTGTGTTAATGCACCTGATTTTTGAAATGAAAAGGCTTTTTTTAAAGCCTGTGGTAGTAGTTCTTTTTTCATATTTTCAGCTCTCCATAAGAATGAGCTGCAGAAAATATTAATTAAGGTTGAAGTCAAAAAAGATAAAAATAAGCTCTTATAAAGTATACCTTTTTAACATCAATAAGTAAAGGGAAGATATAATTTAAAATATTTTCCTTGCTATTTTTGTTTTTTTCAGATATAGTGTCTCACTTAAAGAAAAAAATTAGTACTTATTTATTGTTTGCTTTTTATTGACTCAATGTCAACACTTATCTCTCTAAAATTTAAAACCCTGATTTAACTTTACTAAAACTTCTACAATGAAGTAAAATATATACAAAAGGATTTCTATGTCAAATAGATACAATGGAACTGTAAAATGGTTCAATAATGATAAAGGTTTTGGATTTATCCAATTAGAAGATAACAGCAAAGATATTTTTGTTCATCATACTGAAATTAACAATAGAGGTTACGGTAAGTCATCACTTGCAGATGGACAAAAAGTGACTTTTAATATTGGTGCGAATCAAAAAGGTGAACATGCAACGAGTGTAGAAACTCTATAATGTTTTGCCTAATATACGATATAAATATCAAACAATAGTATTTGATACTGTTGATATACATTTAAAAACACTTAAAGATACTCAACAATTCTATGATAAAAACAATGAAGCTCAAGACTTAGGGATAAACTCTTCGTCTTGGGCATTATTTGGAGTCTTATGGCCTTCAAGTCACATTTTGGCTAACTATATTTATCAATCTGATACAACTTCAAAAAGAATTCTTGAAGTAGGTTGTGGTATTGGTTTAAGCAGTTTACTTTTAAATCATTTACATCAAGATATTACAGCAACTGATTATCATCCAGAGGTAGAAGCTTTTCTTGAAAATAACTCAAATTTAAATAATGATACAGATATTCCTTTTTATAGGCTAGACTGGGAAGATGATTTTTTAAAAAAAATTGGAAAATTTGATTTAATCATTGGAAGTGATTTACTATATCAGCAAAATCATGGAGAGTTACTTTCTCATTTTATTAATCAATATGCAAATAATAAATGTGAAGTAATAATTGTTGACCCAAGTAGAGGCAATCATTCAAAATTTAAAAAAGAGATGATAAATTTTGGATTTAAATATAAAAAGATAGATACATCAAAATATTCTGATAAAGAATTCAAAGGTTCTATCCACAAATACAATAAAGGATAAAATTGACCATACTAACAATGGAATATAAATATATAGTTTTTTTAAAACTACTAAAGAAAAAAGAGAAAATCGAAGATGCTTGTTCAAAATCTGGATTAACTATTCAAGAAGCATCTAAGCTTATAAACATGGTATTATAAAACAGACAACTGCAATTAACTGGGGGTGGTCTTTTATTCCCCATAGTTGTAGCAACTATTTTTCTGCTAACACCCTTGTGTTTGCACTCTCTCTTTATGTTCATCCAAATAAATGCCTTGCCACGTCCCTAAATTGAACTTTCCATTGGTTATTGGAAGTGTTAAAGATACTCCAAAAAGTGAGGACTTGATGTGGGCAGGCATATCATCTGCACATACATAACTAATCTGAATACACTAAACCAGATAGAAAACTCTGGATAATTTTTCCAAAAACCTCTTACCTTTAGAACAGTTTTTATAATATAAAGCTCGTTCCAAAAAGAGTTGAATTTTTGAACATATTGAAGTAGTCAAATTGACTACTTCTTTTTAGCTATGTCTTTAATTGCTCTATAGATAGTATTACGTGCTACATGAAAAAGCTTAGATAACAAAGCCACAGACCTTCCTTTTTCATGTTGTTTGTATATAACATTCTTTTCTTTATTACTTAGAATAGCTTTTCTGCCAAACTGAACACCTTTTTTCTTTGCAGCTTCAATTCCTTCTCTAACACGTTCATTTATTAAATCACGTTCAAATTCTGCAATAGCACCTAACATTGTAAACAATAGTCTACCTGCTGGAGATGTAGTGTCAATATTTTGATGTAATACTTTTAAATTTACATCTTTATTTTGTAAAAACTTTGCAATATTATGAAGATCTATTACAGACCTTGCTAATCTATCAAGTTTTGTAATGTAAAGGACATCACCTTCTCTAATAAAATCCATCATAATCTTAAACTGTTCACGATTCGATTCATTCTTTCCTGACTTTTTTTCTGAGAAAATCTTTTTACAGCCAGCACTTTTAAGTTGATCAATTTGATTCTCAAGATTTTGACTAGAAGTTGAAACTCTTGCATAACCTACATTCATAATAAATCCTTTGTATTGAACTTACTATTTATCTCATATATTTGAAGGATTGTAAAGTGATGTCTATTTCTCTAAAAAACAGATTGTTGATCTATTTTACTAACTCATCTTTGACTGTACTATCTTCTGTTAACAGATTAGTATAAATTATAAGTGTCGTATAAATTGACAAAATTACGATATTCATATATAATGTAGTTATAAAAAGGATATGAAATGACTCAGGCACAAATTAGTAAATATTTAGATATACCATTTACAACACTTAATGATTGGAAAAAAGAGGATAGTAATAGAAATAAACTATATCAACTTCTTATTAATCTTGATGAAAAAGAAGTAGAAAGTAAGCTAAGTAAAAAAACTAATCATAGATTCTTTCATATACTAAACAGAAATATTAATAACTATTCAAAATTTACAACAGATGATATTGTAGAAGCTTTTGATAAAAAAGATTATCATGAAGCAACACTTAGAGAACAAAGTATATATTCAAAGTTTTTTAAAGAACTTGAACCAAATGAATTAGATGAATTTATAAAAACTTTTAATGTATCAAAAAGAAATATAAAGAGTCTATATATTTCTTCACCTTTTAGAACTTTAATAGGTGTTGCAAAAGCTTGGGATAGAAGATTTAGACTAAAACATATTGATTTAAATATAGAAAACAAGAAACCTATACCATCTGCATTACAAAATATTCTAAATAGAAAAAACTTAACTCATGTATGATTTTTCAAAACAAAAAGCTATGCTTGAAGCTACACTTCAACTATTAGAAGAGAATAACTTAAGTAAAGTATCAACACTTGGTGGTGGTACTGCTTTGGCTTCTTATTATTGGAATCATAGATACTCAACAGATATTGATATTTTTATATATGATAAAGTTGATAAAAAACATCTACTAAAAGAATCTAATTGGAGTGAAAAAGTAAAAACTTCAATGACAACAATTGGATATGAAGGTAACTTTAGAAGTCATCCAATTTACTCTGAAATAGTAATAGATGAAGATTGTAAGATTCAGGTATTTGATGTTGTAAAGAAATCACATAATCCATATCAAAAAGTAAATTTATGGGGTCATGAACTTTTAATTGATACAGTAGAAGAGATTATTGCTAAGAAGATTTATTATAGAGCAAATAAAGGTAACTCAAGAGATTTATTTGATATTGCAATTGCATTTCATAAAGAGCCTGATATTTTAATAAAAACACTTCTAACAAAAGACAAAATCATTACTCTTTTTGAAACTGTATCAAATATCTATAGTAGCAAATCATTAAAAGATTTATACCTAGAAGAAATAGAACAAATGAATCCAAATATTGAGTATGAGTTGTTAGCTAATAATACTATTGAATATCTGTATAATTTAATTGAAAATATTTGTGGAGCTTATGATATACCTCATGAGTTATCAAATGAAGAGTATATTGAGATAGAAAGCTATGTCTATTCTAGATTGACTTAATGTACAGGTTGTTGAATTAATTTCAGATATAAAAGCTTTATCATTTCTATATCCTAAAAAGTGTAGTCAGATCATCTTTTTTTAACGGATTATAAAAACAAAGCCAAATACAGATCGAATATTATGATACTTGGTTCAGTATATCATAATAATAGATAGTTATTAAAAAAAACTTTTTTTGTACTACTAAAGTGTTAACAGATCAATTTTATTTAAAATATTTATTAAATAAGATATACTTTAGAATGAAACATGAAATAGAAGACAAATTATTCTCTGTTATTAATGCTATACCAAACCCTATCATTATAATAAGTAGTGATAAATTGCAAAGTGTTAATAATGCTTTTTTAGAATTCTTCAATGTTAAGTCAATTGAAGAATTTAATAAAAATAATGGTTGTATTGCTAAACTTTTTATACAAAATAATGGTTTTTTTACACTGTCAGATGTAAAAGATAATAGCTATTGGAGTGATTATCTGTTTTTTCATACTGAAATAAATCGTGTTGTTTCTCTTCAAAATCAAAATAATCAAATATTTGATTTTGAGCTTACTCTAAAAAAGATAGAAAATGAATCAGAATATATTATTGTATTTAATGATATTACCCAATTTATTGCCCAAAAAAATGAATATAAATATTTTGCATATCACGACCATTTAACTAAAATATATAATAGACAAAGGTTTGATGAATTATTTTTAAAAGAAGTAGAAAATAGAAAAAGATATAAAGATCATTTATCTTTACTTTTAATAGATATAGATCACTTTAAAAAAGTTAATGATACATATGGTCATCATATAGGAGATTTAACACTTATTGCATTAACTAAACTTATTAGTAAAAATCTTCGTATAAATGATATTTTTGCCAGATGGGGTGGTGAAGAATTTATTATTTTATTACCAAGAACAGATGTTGATGCAGCATACATTAAAGCTCAAGAAATACGTTCTTTAGTTGAATCTCATGTAGATAAAGAACTTCCTCCAATTACAATAAGTATTGGTGTTACTGAAATGAACGATTCTGATACGACTAATACATGTTTACAACGTGTGGACAAAGCTCTATACCTATCAAAAGAAAAACGTAATGATGTCTTAAAAGTAATTTAATTATTGATTCACAAAATCTGTATTTCAAAACCTCTTACTTTTGGAACAAAATTAGAAAATCTCACTTATTGGCTTTATAACCTTTAGTTAGAGATATAATTTGTTCCCAAAAGTGTTCAAGAAGTAGAATTTAGAGATTCTCTCAAACCCTTAGGACTTTTGAACAAGAAAAATCACTTTTTAAGTCATAAGTTCAAAGATTCATCTAGTCTGTCCTCAAATAATATTGCCAACTGTGAAATTGTTAAAGACCAATTCTAAATAGGCAGAGTCAATTTTTTAGATGAGTTTTAAATATCCGTGAAGATTTATCATACTTTCTATTTTATTTATCTTAGAAATTGGATGAGATTCAAGTTCTGCTGTTCAGTAAGTTGTTTCTAAATCTCCGTCCTTATCATCTATTTTTGCACCAGCTTTAATTTGTTCAAGTGCATCTGTTAAATTAGGTGTTTGATTCATTGTTCAATCCTTTAGAATAAATTCTATCAGACTGACATAAAATTTCTAACACTCCCAAATAACAAGCTCTGTACTTTTATTTAAGAAACTCAACTACATCAAGTTCAAACATCTTTGCCATTTTATATAAATGTTCTAGATTAAAATGTTTTTCATTTTTATTATTCTCACAATTTGAATAAAAGGCCAATGACTTAATCCCTATTTCTAAGGCAACTTGTTGTTGGGTAAAACCCTTTTTCTCTCGAATATCTTTTACTTTTTTAGAAATCTTTTTATAAAACTTTTCAATCTCATCATTTGTTGAATTTGAATAATCTATGTTCACATTATTATCCTATGGGTAAAATTAGAACATAAACTTTAATATTATTAATAAAATATGTCTTTATCCTATAGGATAAATTAATATTTAAAGGAAAATGCTTTATAATAATAAATAATTAAATATTATAAATTAA
>QKDL01000039.1 GCA_003252105.1 Arcobacter sp. | reverse complement strand
TATTTTAATATAATTTAAGTTAGATAAAGTTTTGAAACTTATTTAAAGGGGAAAATATATGAAAATCATTTTTGAGTGTTCTCGCTATTCTTATAATTTAAGTAAAAGTTAGATTGTAAGACTCTAACTTTTAAACTTAAATTTTGGTTTTTAGAAGCTAGCGCTAATTAAACCTATTGCAGTAAAAGATACTACAACTAAAATTGCTAAATTTCTTGCAAACTCCATAAGATATCCTTTTGTATATTAGATAATAAAATTATATGTTATTTATGTCAATTTTTAAATGTAATACTTATTTACACTTTTTTGACAACTACTAATTTTAAAAACTTATAGAAAAAACATTATAAGAGTTTTGATAGTCATATTCTAATTTAAAGTTATGTTTTTGGATAATCTTATTTACAATATTAAGCCCTAATCCATGCCCTAATTGTTGGTTAGGTTCTCTAGTAAAAGGTCTAATATAATAAACAAAATCATTTGATAATTTAGGAGCAATATTTTCAACAAAAAGTTTATTATTTTTGGCTTTTATTTTTATTGGATACTCTTTTGCATATTTCATTGCATTGTCAATTAAATTTTTAAATGCCATAGTCATATAATATTTATCAGCAATTATTTCAAAATCATCATCGATTTCCAATACTATTTTTGATTCATCATCGATTGAAAGTTTAGATAATGACTCAAGGATTAGGCTACTAACTTTAAACTCTGTTTGGTTTAGTGTAGCAAAGTTTAATTTTTCCCTTTGTAATAGTTTACTTGTAAGCTCTTCTATATCAATAAACACTTTATTTATATCTTCTATCTCTTTAGTTTCATTACTATTTTTTAAATTTTCAAGAAGAAATTTTGCTTTTGTAATAGGTGTTTTTAACTCATGACTAATATTTCTTAAAAGCTCCTCTCTTGAGTGTATAATATCACTTTGCTTTTCAAGATAAGAGTTTAGATTTTGGGTTATTTCACTTAATTCATTGTTTTCACCAATATCTACTTTAATACTATTTTCATCATCATTAAAAAGTTGTAAAACCCCTTTGTTTAACTTATCTAACTTATCTTTTGTCTCTTTTATAATTTTAGAAGCAATCATAAAAGATAAAGCAAAAGCTATAAAAAGAAGTATAACTACCTCGATTTTGATAGTATCAATAAAATGGTTTCTATTATTTTCAGTTTTATCAAGTTGTTGTTGAAGATACGCTATCTCATCAACTAATAGTTTATCTGTTCGTTTACTCAACTTATCAAAGTTTATATTGTAATTTTTAAATAATGTATCACTATTTTTATTAATAGTTAGGGTAAAAAGATCTGTTTTTATTGATTTTTCTATTTTTTCAAAATAAGAGAATATCAACTGAAGATTCTCTTTTTCAGTTTGTGATTCTGAGTTTTCTATAATCTCTTTTTTCTCTAAAAGTATAGTTTTAAAAAGTTTATTTGCTTTATCTAAACGCTCTTTTACAACTTCTAATTTATCATAATCTGTAACAATATCAAGTACAAGCCAAGAAAAAGAGTTGTTATACTCTTTTAACTTCTCAACTCTTAATATCTGGTCATACCTATGTTTTTGAGCCATATGTATTTCATTTAAATTATAAATAGAATAAAAAAACACTGCAATAATAAATATAGTAATACTTAAAATTAAAGTAAGAGAGATAAAAAGTCTTTGTCTAATTGTCATTTATAAACTTATATCCTATACCCCAAATCGATTTGATATATTTTGGTTCTTTAGGGTCATCATTTATTTTAAACCGGATATTACTTACATGCATATCTATTGTTCTATTTTTTGTATCTTTTTTTAGTGAAGTTTGATTTATTATATCTTCTCTTGAAACAACCTTGTTTATATTTTCAAGAAACATAAAAAATATCTCTGATTCTATTTTTGTAAACTCAACCTCTTGATTTTCTAAAAAAACTCTTTTTCTATCTAAATCAATTATTAATTCATCAATTATAATCTCATCAGCATTATTATATCTTTTAAGTGTTGCATCAATTCTTAGTACCAATTCTCTTGGTTCATATGGTTTTGCCAAATAATCATCAGCTCCTAACTCAAAACCATGTATTTTATTTCCTATATCATCTCTTGCTGTTGAGATGATTATTGGTATATTTTTTATCTCTTTTAACTTTTTAAAAAGATCAAAACCATCCATTCCAGGAAGACCTAAATCCAATATAACTATAGAATACTTTTGATGACTTGTTTCAAACTCTTCTAAAGCTTCTAATGGTTGAGAGAAAACATCACAGCTGTAACCATAAGCTTTTAAAAAATTACTTATAAGATTTTGTAACTCTAAATTATCTTCAATCAAAAGGACATTTTTATCTTTCACTACTAACCTTTATATTTAGAAACTGATTTTAACCAAAAATATCCAAAAAAAGCTGAAAAGATAGAAGCACTTAATATCCCAACTTTAGCTTGAAAAATAAGCTCATCACTTCCTATAAAAGCCAAATCAGCAACAAATATAGACATAGTAAAACCAATTCCACCTAAAAATGCCACACCAAATATTTGAGTCATACTACTATCTTTTGGAAGTTGAGCAATTTTTAATTTTATTGCCAACCATGAAACTCCAAATATTCCTATAACTTTTCCAAAAACAAGACCTAAAATAATCCCTAAAGAAACAGGTTCAAGTATGGTTGAACCTATTGAGCTAAAATCTATTTTAATCCCAGCATTTGCAAGGGCAAAAATAGGAATAACAATAAGAGCAACAGGAAGATGAAGATTGTGTTCTAATCTTGAAGCTGGTGTTCCTACCTCATCAATTTTATCTTTGATATTTGTCAGAATTTTCTTTTGTTCTTCGTGAATTTGATGATTTTCTTGTACTGGATATTTTTCATATTCATCTAATAGATATTTTGTATCTTTAGCAAAACTCTCTGGTGCTCTTTTTGGAGTAGATGGAATAGCCAAAGCAGCAAGTACACCTGCAATAGTTGCATGAACACCTGATTCAAGCATAAAAAACCACATAAATAATCCAACAATAAAATATGGCAATATCATATGGATACCAAATCTGTTAAATGTAATCATTATTAAAAGCATTAAACCAGCTAAACCAAGGGGCAAGATGTTTATTGTATCAGTGTAAAATAAAGCTATAACTAAAACAGCTCCTAAATCATCAACAATAGCCAATGCAACTAAAAATGTCACAAGTGCAGTTGGTACTCTTTTACCTAATAAAACCAAGGCACTAATTGCAAAAGCAATATCTGTTGCCATAGGGATTCCCCAACCAGAAGCACCAGCATTTCCATAGTTTATACCCAAATAGATAATTGCAGGGAAAACCATCCCACCAATAGCTGCAAGTATAGGGAGTATGGCAACTTTTATATTTGAAAGTTCCCCTGCTGTAATCTCTCTTTTAATCTCCAAACCAATAATAAAAAAGAAGATTGCCATAAGTCCATCATTTATCCAATGATGTAAAGAGTGGGATAAAGCCCATGTTCCCACATTTAAATCAATATTCATATGGAATATGTGAGAGTATGTTTCATATAAAGGTGAATTTGCTAATATCAATGCTAATATTGTCATTATTATCAATATCAATCCAGTAGTAGTTTGAGCATGTAAAAACTCTTCAAAAGGTGTTGAAACTTTTTTAAAAGCTTTCTCCCAAGGTGCGTATATTTTCATTTTAAAATCCTAATATAATTTGTAAGTTTTTTATTATAAATTGTAAAATTATACTTAATAAATGTAAATAAATTTACACCTTATTCCTTGACACTTTTTTGACAATTTTAAGAGAGATAGGTATATAGAATCTATTTTATTATTACACCTTGAGTTATAAAGCATAAGTCAGAATTTCCAGAATTATTAATCATAATTGCTTGAACTATAGGTTGAGTTATATCATTTTTACTTGCAACATTTATCAGAAAGTTTGCACCACTTCCGCCACTCATATCATCTAAATTGACAACATAATCAACCGAAGCCATTGGTTCTAAAATATGTGCTTGTTTAATAAATTGTTTAACAAGTTTACCCTCAGTATTGTAATAATCTATACTTTCTACATATAAATCTTTTTCTAAATCTGTGTTTCTTATACTAAGAGTAATAGCCAATTTCAAATACCTATCTTGTGCATAAAAAATATGTGAATATACGGGAACATAAAACTCAGATTTTTTATAGTTTGTATCAATTATCACATCACTTACTTTAAAATGTTTATAGGTATTAGTTTGTTTTTTAGTTGTCTCATTTTGTGTTTGTTTAAGCTCATCTTCACATCCACTAAATACGATAATTAACATAATAAAAATAATAGTTTTAAACAAACTTTTCAATTCAATTCCTAGTTATAAATATAAATAATATACTAACACACTAATACTATAAAGATACTGACGAAAATTGCTTTTGTGCTAAATGAAATATTTAGATAATTCTTATTTATATGTCGTTATAGAAGCTTCTTTAATACTAATTATTTTTCAAAAAACTTATATTTATTGTCCTATTATAGTAGCAACTACTTTTCTACTTCCACCAAAATCTCTATGCTCTCCAAGATATATACCTTGCCAAGTACCAAGGTCTAATTTACCATCACTTATAGGTATTGTAATACTACTTCCAAATAGTGATGATTTTATATGTGCTGGCATATCATCATCACCTTCATAATTGTGTTTAAAATAGGATTTATTTGATATTACATCATTTACAAAATTTTCCATATCACTTCTTACACTACTATCACAATTTTCATTTATTGTAAGGCTTGCACTTGTATGTTTTATAAATAGATTTATTGTCCCTATTTTAAAATCTTTTAATTGAGGTATTTTAGTTATTATTTCATCTGTGATTAGATGGAAACCTCTTGTTCTTTCTATTAAACTAAATTCATATTTGATTATTTTCATAATCATATATTACATAATTTATTTAATATTTCATCTTAATATTAGTCTATATCTTTAACCTTTTTATCATCTTTTTGTATATACAATACAAGAAAATAGAGATAAAAGTTAAATGACTGAAGAGATACATATAACCCCAAACGAATATAATGAAATCTTAAATATCCAGCAAGAGATATTAAATATGATTGCTGAACAAAAAACTACAAAAAATATCTTAGAACAATTATGTAAACATGCAGAATCATTGCTTCCAAACTCTATCGCTTCTATTATGCTTTTAGATAATAAAACTCATCTTTTAAATGTCAAATCAGCACCATCTGTTCCCCCTGTAGGACATAAAGCTTTAGCAAACTTAAAACCTGGCCCCAAAGGTGGTTCATGTGGAAATGCTGTATATCAGAATGAACCACAATATGTACAAAATACTTTTGAAGATGATCGTTGGGAAAACTTAAGAGAACTTGCTGTTAATTTCAATCTTTGTTCATGTTGGTCTATGCCAATTAGAGATAAAAATAAAAATCCTATTGGTTCTTTTGCCTTATCATCATTTGAACATAGAGCCCCTAATATGTTCCACAAAAAACTACTAGAAAGTTGTGCTTCAATAGTTAGTATAGTATTAAAAAACCAGTTAAATGAAGAAAAACTTGAACTTAATACAGAAGCTATACAAAATGCCTCAGATGGGATAGTAATAACAGATAAAAACAATAAGATTATTGAAATAAATAAAGCTATGAAAAATCTATATGGATATAATTTTGATGAACTTGAAGGGAAAGATCCAAAATATCTTGCTTCAAATATCCATCCTAAATCTTTTTACAAACAGATGTGGAAATCTCTTATTAAATTTGCTCATTGGAGTGGAGAGGTTACCAATAAGAAAAAAGATGGTAGTTTTATTACACAATGGGTAAGTATCTCAGTAATCTATGATGAAGATGGAAAAATAAAAAATCATTTGGCTGTTTTTACAGATTTAACAAAAATTATTGAAGCAGAAAAAAAATTAGAATATTTAGCATTTCACGATACCTTAACACACGCATATAACAAATCATATTTTGAAAAAATTGTAGAAGAAGACAATGATTTAAAAGCTTTGATTTTATTAAATATTGATAATTTTAGCTATATTAATACAGCTTATGGTTTCGATATTGGAGATTTATTATTAAAAAAACTATCTTTAATATTAAAAGATGAATTCAGTGCAAAAAATCTTTTTAGAATCAATTCTGATGAATTTGCCCTATTATTTGACTATGAAATTAATTTAAAAGAAAAAATCCTAGAGATTCAAAATTACTTTTTTGAAAACTCTGTAGATATAGATGTAGATGATATAAAAGTAAATTTTACTTTTTCTTATGGTGCTGCTAAAGCAAAAGAAAACTTATTAAGAAAAGCTTCTGCTGCTGTAAAAAATGCCAAAGAGATGGGTAAAAATAAATTTTATATTTTTGAAGAAGATGAGATAAGTGATTACAAAAAAAGAGAATCTTTTATACAAACAACTCATCTAATAAAAGAAGCTATAGAAAATGATTATTTAGTACCATACTTTCAAGGTATTTTTAATAATAAAACAAAAAAAATAGATAAATATGAAGCCTTAGTACGTATTGAAAAAGATAACGAAGTAATATCACCTTATGTATTTTTAGAAGCAGCAAAATTATCTGGTCACTTATCAAAAATTACAGAAATTATGATAGATAAGACTTTTAAAGCAATGAAAGAAAATAATTTTGATTTTTCAATAAATATTACAGAAGATGATCTAAATTTAAATTATTTAGTAAACTATATCAAGTCTAAAATTCAAGAATACAATATAAAAACTTCAAGAATAACTTTAGAAATATTAGAAGGTATTAGTTCATCAGGAAAAGACAACCATATTACTCAACTAGCTTCTTTAAAAAGTATGGGTTTAAAACTTGCAATTGATGATTTTGGGAAAGAATACTCTAATTTTGAGAGGATTATTGATTTAGATATTGATTTTATAAAAATTGATGCAAAATATATTAAAGATATCCATATCAATAAAAAAAGTTATGAAATTACAAAAGCATTGGCTTTTTTTGCAAAAAATTCAAATATAAAATCAGTTGCAGAGTTTGTACATAATGAAGAGGTTCAAAATATTATTTCTGAACTAGGCATTGATTATTCTCAAGGTTACTATTTTAGTGAACCTGCAAAAATAATGAAATAAATTTGATTATTTATTTTAATTATGAGATAATGTGATATGGCAAAAGAAGAATCAGTACAAAAGAAAAAAACCTTAGCAAATACAATATCTAGAATTATATTTAGAACTTTAATAGCTGTTGCAGTTTTAATATTTACCTATGTTATAATAGATAAAAGTGATATTTCATTAGGTACATTTAATTCAAAAGATGGAAAAGATAGTAAAGTGATAAGAACTCCACATGAATTAAAATGGTTTAATGATTTTAAAGGTGTTGAAAATGTTCCATCAAAACAACAAAAAGAAAAAGCATCTGAAAAAAAAGGTATTTTCTAATATTTATAAAGTTTAAAAAATGGAAATTTTATTTGTAATTTTATCTATTTTATTATTTATCCTTGCAGTTATAATAGCTTATAGTGCAATAAAATATTTTACAACCATGTTAAAATATAAAAATAGAAAAAAAGATGGTAGTGAAGATAAAGATTTTAAATACTTTGATTGAGAAGTAGAAACTACTTCTCAAAAACTCTATCTAATGCTGCTTTGGCTAAAAATCTATCATAATATGCATTGTCAAAACTTTGTTTTGCACTTGTTAAAAGATAATTTGCATTTATCAAATCTGTAGTTGTTGATAATCCCTCTTTAAATCTATTATTCACAATTTTATAGTTTTCTTCCGATTGAGCAAGAGAAACTTTTGCTGTTTCGTAGTTTAATTTAGAAACATCAAACTCTTCAACAGCTTTTTCATATTGTAACTGAATAGAAAGTTTTAATCCCTCTAACTCCTCTTTGTATTGCAATATTCTTTTTTGAAAGATTATATCTTGTGAATAATCTTTTCCAGCGTTATAAAGATTCCAATTCAATGTAACTGTTGCTGTTTGTTGTTCATCAATAGCTGGTTCATTTACATTTAGTGAAGCATCTTCACCTAATCTTATATATGATAAATTTAGGTTTACATTTGGCATGTAATTACCATTGTTTGCTTTTTTTTGGCTAACTATTGATTCGATTGAGTTTTTCAGTGCTTTAATTTCACTTCTATTATCTAAAAAACTCAAATCATAACCATTTGAAGATATCTCTTTTTTAGGTAAATCATCAATATTTTCATCAATACTTAGTTTTCCACCAAGTATATTTTTTAGCTCATACTTAGCTATTTTAGAACTTGCTTTTGCACTTGCCAAGGCTTGTTTTGCTTGTAACATCTGAGCATTTACTTGAAGTAAATCATTTTTTGCCAATAAACCTTGGTCATATCTATTTTTAGAATCTTCATATTGTTGTTGTAAAAGTTTATAGGCATTTTGTTTTGTTTCAATATCTTTTAAACTTTTTAGATAATTTATATAATATATTTTTGTTGAATATATTAAATCATTTTTAGAAGCTTCATATGTAAATAATGAATTTTGCTCTAAAAATTTTGCACTATTTATAGTATGAAAATCTTTTAAACCGTTAAAAAGATTATATGAAACAATTGCTGCTGCTGTTGAATTATCTTTTCCCTCTCCAAGATTTTCTTTGTTTGCATTATACTCATATGATAAATTCAATGTAGGTAAATATGCACTTTTTGAATAAACTACATTTTCTTGTGACTCTTCTAAAATATAGTTTTGTTTTTTTAAACTATTATTGTTTTTAAGTGCAATATCAATAGCTTCATCCAAATTTAGGGCATAAAGATTTAACCCTAAAAATGGAACTACAAATATACTTATTAAGTTTTTTTTCATCATCTCTCCTTTAAGCTTTGCTAACATCAACTGGTTCAATTTTTAAACCTCTTTTTACTCTTTGCTCTAGTTTTATAAAAAACATCAACAATGCAGGAGTCACAAAGATTGTAAATACTGTAGAAAATGCCAATCCACCAGTGATAACAGAACCTAATCCTCTATAAAACTCACTTCCAGGTCCTGGAACTAAAACAAGCGGTAACATACCAAATACAGATGTCATAGATGACATATAAATTGGTCTTACCCTTGTTCTAGTAGCTTCAATAACTGCTTGTTTATGTTCCATACCTTTTGTTCTAATATAATTTAAACTTTGATGTACTATCAAAATTGCATTGTTTACAACAATACCAACTAAGATAATAAATCCAAGCATTGTCAAAATATCAAGAGGTTGTGGTGCAATAAAAACATTTGTAAGTTTAAGCCCAATAAATCCTCCAGCAATCGATAAAGGAACTGTAAACATAATAACAACTGGATATAAAAAGTTTCCAAATAATGATGCCATTAATAAATATACAATTACAAGAGCTAAAATAAAATTCTCCCATAATAAACCTATTGTTTCAACTAATTTATCAGCTGTTCCTGAAATACCAATATCAATAGATGGTGGTATCATTTTTTGTGCTTTCATACCAGCTAACATCCCACCAATAGTTTTCATAGCTTCATCTATAGTCATTCCAGCAGGTGGAGTTACTTGTAGTGTAATAGTTCTTTTTCCATTTAAGTGTCTAATCTCACTAATACCTGTTGTACTTGTATAATCTGCCAAAGATGAAATAGGTACTAAAGATGCATTTGGTAAAGCTATTTGTGTACTTAAAATATCTTCAGGTGTTTTAATCTCTTCATCAGAAGCTTTTAAAACTAAATCTATTTTCTTTTTACCATCTTGTTCAAAGTCACCAATTTTTCTACCACTCATAAGAACATCTATAGAAACTCCCAAATCTTGAGAACTCATACCAAGTGCTTTTAGTGCATTTTGATCTGATTTTATTCTAACTTCTGGGTATAAAAGCTCAAAAGATGGCACAGGTCTTACTTGTGAACCTTTTACTGTTTGCATAGTTGCTCCAAATAATTGCATAGTTGTATTTGCAATCTCCTCTATATTTTCTCCAGATACATCTATATTTACTGTATTTCCTTCACCAATACCATTTTCAAATACTCCTGATTGTAAAGATACTCCAATAGTAGATGGAATAGAGTTTACTAAAGGTGCAAACATAGGTATTAAATCTTTTGCTCTATCTTCATGCATAGAAGTTCCACCAAATAGTGTAAAATCACCAAATGATACGAAGAATGCTCTGTTTATTCCTGGTATCTCTCCAACATCTTTATTTACATATGGTTCAACACCCTTCATAAGATAAGTTCCCATCTCATATCTCTCTTCATAAGAAAGTCCTGGAGGGGTAATCAATATGTTAAATATCAAGTTCTTGTTACCTTGTGGAAGATAATCAAGCTTTGGAAACAATACATATATTGAACCAATTGAAAATATTGCAAGACTTATTATAGTTGCAACTTTTGTAAATGTATTTTTAAGTGACAATTTCACAATAGACATAATCAAATCAACCATTTTATGCCCAAAATTAGCAATTGCTCCCGCATCTCTTGGTTCTTTTTTAGAAAGACCAGCAAGTTTTTTCCAAAGCATTGGAATAACTGAAATAGATACAAATAAAGAAAAAGTTACAGATGCTGTTACTGCAATAGCTATATCTTTAAACAACTGTCCAGCTTCAGGTAAAAATACAGCAACTGTTGTAAGCATAGAAGCGATTAATGCTCCCCATACTTCACTTGTACCAACATATGCAGCTTCTGCTACACTCATACCCTCTTTTCTATGTCTATCAATATTTTCTAAAACAACAATGGCGGAGTCTACTAGCATACCAACTGCAAAAGAGATACCAGCAAGTGAAATAGTATTTAAACTTCTTTCCATAGCACTTAATATTATAAATGTACCAATAATTGAAATAGGAATAGCTACTGATACAACAGCTGTTGGAGAGATTGAACGTAAAAATATTATTAATACAATTACAGCTAAAATACCACCTATCATGATATTGTTTTGAACTAAATCAACAGAACCAACAATATATGGTCTTTGGTCATATAACCATTGAATTTTTAGTTTCTCTTTTTTAAGTATCCCTTCATTTAACTCATTTACAACTTTTTCAACATCATTTGTAAGTTGAACTATATTTGCAGTTGAGCTTGGTTGAACCCCAAGAAAGATACCATCTTTACCTAAAAACATCGCAACAGAAGATGCAGTATCATACCCAAAATTTACATCTGCAATATCTGATACAATAACTTTTTGGTCTCTATTTGATATTAAAATTGTATTCTCAATATCTTTTGCAGATTTAAATTTATTTACAGTTCTTATTCTATATGAACGTCTCTCAAGATTTAAAGTACCTGCTGAGATATCTACATTTTCCCCTTGTAAAATAGATATTACCTGAGGGATTGTCAAACCATATGATGCAAGTTTATTTGTATCAAATACGATTTGCATTTGCTGTTCACGACCACCGCCGCCCATAGTACCAGATACTCCATCAACTCTTTTGATTACAGGTTTTATCTCATCTTCAAAAAATGTTTTATACTCATCTATATGTCTTGAATTATCAGGCTCGGTTTGTAACATCATCCAGATAACGGGACTAGCAGTTGCTGTTTCAATAATAGGTTCATCAGCATTATCAGGATATGAGCTTACTTCATTTAATTTATTTGATACATCTTGTAAAGCTGCTCTTAAATCAGTTCCAAGTTTAAATGTAAGTTTAATCTCACCTTGATTATCTTGTGCAGAAGAAGTATATTCAATTAGGTTATTTAAACTTTTTAATGCCTCTTCTTGATCTTCAATAATCTCTTTTTCTATCTCATATGGTGTTGCTCCACCCCATCTTGTTGTAATCTTAATCTCTGGTTTAGTTACATTTGGAGTTAACTGATAGGGTAACTTATTTAATGATATAAATCCAAACAATACAACAATAAGTACAGATACTATAATTGTAACTGGATTTTTTATGGAAAATTTTATTAAATCCATCTCTTATCCCTATTTATTTAAAACTTTTACTGGAGTATTAGGGAAAACTCTTTCGTTTCCTTTTAATACTATATCCATTCCTGCAACTAATCCTTGTGCTGAAATAGCTACTTTTTTATCAACAAACCCTACAATCTTTACAGGTATCATTTGTGCTATCATCTTTTCATCTATTGCAAAAACAACATTTTGACCAAATCTTTTGATAACTGCATCTCTTGGTAAAATTAATCCATCAATTTTCCCATTTTTAGATAAAGAGATTTTCGCTTCTTGACCATCAAAAACAAAAACTTTGTCTAGGTCTGCTTTAAACTTGATAGGAAATGTTCTAGTCAATTTATCTCCACTAGGAATTGCTGCAATTAGTTTTGATTTTAAAACTTCATCACCAACACTAATATCATATATCTTATCTTTATTTAATCCATTGATAATATTTAATGGCACATTAAAAGTGATTTCAGCTTTTGATGTATCAACAATTTTTGCAACTGTTGTACCAGCATTTACCCATTCACCCAAATCAATACTTTTTTCAACAACTATACCATTATAAGGAGCTTGGATACTTTTTTTCTCTTTTTGAATCTCTAACTCTTTTAAAGTGCTTTGTGCAGTGATAAATTTTAATTTAATATCATCATACTCTTTTTGTGAGATTGATTTATTTTCCAATAACTTTGTATATCTTTCAAAATCTTTTTTAGTGCTCATTGCATTTGCTTGAGCTGATACAACTTGTGCATTTAATAAATCAGCATCTATTTGAACTAGAGTTTTACCCTTTTTTACTTTATCTCCAACTTCAAAATTGATAGCTTTTACAACTCCTGAATTTTGAGCAGCTAAAACTGAACTTTTATCAAATTTTACTGTTCCAATAAACTCTTGAAGTGGATTAACTTCCCCTTTAACTAACTTTGTAACCTCAACAAGTGAAGGTTGACCTGCAGCAAATAATGATACCGCTAAACTTAAAAAAATTAAAAATTTTTTTCCCATATTTGTCCCTTACTCTTTTATTAACTTATTTGTAATCTTTTGCACAGTGGGTGCAACAAAAAAAACTATCGGAAATGCACAAACAAATGCTTTAAAAAATGCTTCCATCCATTTTGCAACAAATCCATCAATTAAACCTAGATTTATAAATGTAATAACCATACTCATAATAAAACTCATAAATAAAGACATAAAAAATGCAAATACTACTCTTCTATATTTTGCATTAATCATTTTTTACCTCAATCAAATCAAAAATAGTATTTAGAAATTGTTCACAAGTTTTCTTAGCATCAAAATCTATTTGTGTCATTTTCATCAAAACAACACCTTTTTCAAAGACCATAATTGGTTCTACAAAATTTTTTGCAATTGGTAATAACTCATTTTTTTCAATTCCTTCTTGAATCATCAATTCTAATTGATTTTGGAAAAAAGAGTTACAAGAGCTATTAAAATTACACATTTCATCATTTTTATCTGCTAAAACAGTAGATAAATACTCTCTATAACCATTAAAATGTTTTTGATTTTCTTCGCTATCATTCATAACAAAATCTAAAAAATAAAATAATTTCTCTTTTGTTGTTTTTACATTTTCTATACTTTTTAAAAATTTTTGATGATGGTACTCTATATGTACATTTATAATCTCAAAAATAATATCTTCTTTATTTTCAAAATACTCATAAATAGTACCTTTACCAATGCCTGCAGCCTGAGCAACTTGTGCTACTGTGATATTTTTCATCCCTACTTCATGAATCAAATCAAAACAAGACATAGCTATTTCACGTCTTCTTTCTTGTTTATCAACAACTCTAGCCATTTGCCTCCTTTATATACAAAAAATATATTTTATGACTGACCGTCGGTCAATTTATACATTTTGAAATTATATGGGAATAAACTTAAAACTTTTTTAAAATTTTTTTGTAAGTTGACCGGTGGTCGGTTTTAGTTTTGTTGGTTTGTTTTAGTATGGGAGTAGTTGTTGTAAAACGGCTTTTGAAATTGTAAAACGGCTTTTGAAATGTTAGTAATTTGCTAATGAAATGTTAGTACACTATAAAATATGGTTTTCAAGACTATAAAACTAACTTACTTTTTATTGGCAAATTTTAAAAATTATGATAATATAAAGCACTTATGTTAGAGGTTACGTATGGAAGATATAAAAACATTACTTGAAATAACAAATCATATTGTAACTTTAATTATCCTATTAGTTATTGTACCTTTTCAAAAAATATTTGGTTTTATATTTAATATATTTAAAAATAATAGTCCTGATATAGGTCCAGTTTTTTGGTCATTAGGGAAAAGATATAAAATTTATGCACTTACTATATATGAAAAGGATGATAGCAATGTTACAGGCTATTCACGTTTAGGAGCTTCTAATCATACTAGAGAAGATCAATGGAACAAAATCATCTCTATTAAATCTAATTTTCTTAACCTTAGGCATGAAGTTATACCTAAAAATAAAGATATTATTTTAGTTGTAAAAATAAAACGAAATCAAAATGATGATATTAAGACAATTAGTTTTAATAAAAATTAACTATCTATAATTTCAATAATACTCCTTTGACTCTTCCTACTATTTCTTCATCATTTATTTTAATATTTGCGTATAAAAGGTTAGTGCTATTCATATAGTACTCTTTATCTTTTATTAGTATTCTTTTTATATATAAGCCCTCTCTTGAGTTGATAAGGTATATTCTTTTATCTATGATTGACTTATCGTTTTTATCTATAAATACTAAACTATCATTTGGGATATCAGGTTCCATGCTATCACCTATATTTCTTATAACTTCAGTATAAGTATAATTAGCTTCTATATGATCTAATAACTGCTGGTCTATTACTAACTCATTTGTGTTTAATTTATGATTTATAGCTCCAGCTCCAGTTGAGGCAAGTACTCCTTTTTGATACTTAAGTATTATATAGTTAGATGTTGGTTCTATAAGAGACTCAGGAAGTTGGTTAAAAAAGAACCAGTTGATTGAGATATTTCTTTTAGCTAGGAATCTCATGATTTCATAGTATGGTATAGAGCCTCTTGCCTTTGCTTTTCTAAAGTTATCATAGTTGATTTCCAGAGCTGCTGCTATATCTTTATCAAATACTTTTTTATTCCCTAGTTCGTTGGAGAGGATATCTTTTAATTTATTTATTATTTCGTTATAATTTTGCATAAAAAAATTATACCTACATTTCATAGGCAAAATCTTATATAAGAAAAGGTTTCTAAATGTATGAAATTATTAATCAAGTAACTAAAATATCAACTGATATGGAACCAGCAACATCTTTACTAAAAGATGTCCTAACTTGGGGTGATAAGAAATTTACTGAAAGAAGAAATAAAGTAATTGAAAAATTTTATATTCAATTATTAGATGGTGAGGTTACTCCAGAAAGAATCAGCTATGAAAAAGAACATATTGAAGCTAACTCTGAACAATATTATATATTATTAAATTTAGCTATAAATGATGAAGAACAAGACAAAGATTTTATTTATTCAAATGTTTATAGATATATTAGAGACAATCAACATTTAGATAAAAAAGAAAAAATAAAACTTATAAAAATTATTAAACAATTATCTTACTCTACGTTAGAATTATTACCTTATATCTATATTCATTTAAATTATCATACTAAAGAAAAATTGTTAATAGAACTATTAAAAGAGTTAGAGTCAACTCATGAGTATGAATTAAATTTATTATTCCAACTTAATATCTTTCATAAACCTAAACAGCATATCAATACTAATAATATTTTTGATATAAAAGATGATGAATATTTTAATAATTTATGCATAGCATTTTTTACTAAAGAAAAGTTAATTCCATCTATTTATAATATAGAAATTTACTCAAATAAAAAAGTATTGATTATTATTAATGATGAATCAAATACATCTTTTATGGGAGAACAGATAAAAACTAAACTACGTAATTTTGGTATCAAATCAGAAATAATACACTATAAAAATGCTACCATAAAAGATTTTACACATGCATTTTTTTTCTTAGACTATGAAAAAATAAATTCAAATTTCAATGATTTAATAGAAGAACTAGGTTTTAAACAAAATATTAAATGTATAAAGGTATTGTTATTAAAGCCTAAGTACAATTTAGATTCTAATACAACTTATTTAGATGATAAACTTCAAGGCTTTAAAGAACTACTCTCTGAGTAAATCTCAGAGAATAATCTTAATAATTAGTAATAAACACCTCCTTAACACTCTTTCTCTTCTTATGCATATTAGCTCCTAGAGTATAAGGTATCTCTTTTGTGGTTCTTATATTGAAGTCCTTATACAACTCTCTAACTAGTTCACAATCATTGTAACTCAATAAAAACTTACCTTTTACTTTTGATAATAGTGCTGCTAGTTCTTCATGCTCTTTTTTACCAAACCCACCTGTATTTTTATAGTAGCTTTCAGTACTTACATATGGAGGATCAACGTAAAAAAATGCCTCTTCTTTATCATATAGAGGGATAAGAGTTTGGAAAGACTTATTTTCAATTATAATGAACATTTTAGATAATTTTAATTGTATGCAGTTGTCTTGTAGAGCAAAGCTCTCCGCTTTCTCACTTTTTAGTTGTAAAAAGTAAGACAAAAAGCAACCAGACGGTTGTTGAAGCTAAAGTTCCCTACAGCTTTTAAATAAGTTTTCTGACCTGCGGAACTCCTTCCTAAACGTGACATTCAGTCACCTTTATCCAGTCAAACATGTCCTCGGTCTTTTCCGAAAATTATTTAAAAACTTCCGGCTTCAACAAAGTCTGGACAATAATCTAGCTGCAAACTTTCTCTTATCTATTAAGTATCACACCAATCCAAATAAAATGGTATCAAAAAATGTAAAGGTCCTTATCCACCTTCCCGCATTTGAGAAGCCGAGTGTTTATTTGTCTCTTTTGAAAACAAGTGACTAAACTGTTTGAAGCGTTAAGAAACGTTCTGGGAGAACGTTTTAGCAAGTTTTTAGGCACTCAAAAGTGATAAATAAAAAGCGAGGGAACCTTCGGCTTCGAAACCCTGTGGGTGGTTTTTTGCTACTTTTTTTTCACAAAAAAAGTCGAAATAAATTAAAACCACAGTAATATTCATTTAAAATCAAATATTACAAACTACAATTACTATTCATTATAAATCAAGCAAATTTTCCGCATAATATTTACAAACACCAAAAAACTTGGAGACAAAATGAAAAAACTACTTATAATCTTAATAATCCCTTTTTGCTTTCTTTTTGCAGCAAACAAAAAAATGGATGGTTGTGTAGAACAAAAACTAAATGAAAAAACTAGCCTTTATGCTTGTCCACAAGCACTTTTAGAGGTTACATTTACCATAAAACGTTCAGGTAAAAACTATGTTCGAGAAGAGGATGAAGCCCCTACAATAAGAATCATATCTGAAACAAAAGCTCAAATTGTAAAGGTAAATCAAAAATAAATATCTATCTTTAGAAGATTAACTTCTAAAGATATTTGTTATATTAATTATCCTGAGGTTTTGGAGTTTTCAATGTAGATTCAGGCAACTGAGGATATATAATTTGTGGTTTATCACCTTTTAATGATTTAAAAAATGTAACAATTTTTTCTGCATCTTTATCATTTATATCAATCCCTAACTGAACAGAACCCATCTCTTTGATAGCTTCTTTTAAATCCCAAATTTGACCATTGTGAAAATATGGAGCAGTTTCTGTGATGTTTCTTAGAGTTGGTGTTTTTACCATACCATTTTTATCACCTTTAAAATCTCCAATATTTGCAAATTTATATTTTGAAGCTACTTCAAATGGTTGCATTGTTCCACCTAGAGCCATTCCTGTATGGCAAGAAACACACCCTTTATTTATAAATACTTTTAGTCCTTCTTTTTCATCTGCACTAAGTGCTTTTTTATCACCATCTAAAAATTTATCAAATCTTGATGGAGTAACTAAAGTTTTTTCAAATGTTGCAATTGTAGATGTGATTTTTTCAAAATCTATTTTTACATTTTCACCATATGCAGATTTAAATTCTGCTACATATCCAGGGATTGAATTAATTCTTTCTTCAACTAATTTAGGTGGTGAAGCCATTTCTGGTCCTGCTTGAACTGGTCCTTGTGCTTGGTCAGCTAAATATGGGCTTCTCCCATCCCAAAATTGAGCATTAAAAAATACTGAATTATACACAGTAGGAGAGTTTAAATGATGGGGATTTTTAGTCCATTTATGTCCTATTGCAGCTGAAATTCCATCTGTACCACCTAATCCTAAGTTATGACAAGTATTACATGATATTAACCCACTTTTCGACATCCTTGGATCAAAATATAGTTTTTTTCCAAGTTCAACTTTTTCTTTTGTAATTGGATCTTTTTTATCATCTATTATTTTCATCAATTCTGTTTTATTAGATGGAATTGCTTTTAAACCATTTGCCTTTGCATTTTCTATCAATAATTCACTTGCAAAAATAGAACTAGTACCTAAAATACACATTATTAACGACGTTTTTAATTTCATTTTTCTTCCTTTTTAAATCTAAAATCTAATCGAAAAGATTATATCTTTTAAATGTAAAATACAAATGGTTTTCTCTTGACACTTTCTTTACATTTTGAAATAATAAACGAACTTTAAAAAGAAGATTTAGTCTAAAAATCATCAGGCTTTCGACTATTTTTAAAATAAAATTAAACTATTTTTTAAGTGATTTGAAAATTAAAAGATAAATAATAAATAAGAGTTTAAATATTTGTAAACAAATTGTAAAGATTTTCGCAAAACAATATTTACATATTTCCATTACAATTTGAATTGCAAAAAGAGTTCAATTAAATCGCACTCCTCCTTGATAAAAATTAAACTCTTTTTTAGATTGTTCTTCCTTATTTATAAAGGCTAGTTTTCTAGCCTTTTTTTATTTAAGAAGAACAACTAAGCTGTAGATTTGCATGCTCTACAGGTGTAGGTTTTGCATATCTTTCATAATCTTTATGCTCATCAAATGGATTTTGTGCGATATTTAATAACTCATTTGTAAGTTCAAAATCCCCATTTTCTGCATTTTGAATAGCTTCTTGAAGCATATAGTTTTTTATCACAAATTTTGGATTTGCCTTTTTCATTTGAATTTTTCTATTTTCAAAACTTCTATTTTCTGCTTGCACTATTTTTTTGTACTCATCAAACCATTTTTGCATAGGCTCTCTAAATACACACATATCAAGTATAGAAGAAAGACTATCAAGATTTTCTAGTTTTGTAAGCTCATAAAAGAAACAGTTATAATCACATCTTGCAGACTCTAAAGCACCTAGAAGTTCAACTATCAAATCCAAATTTGAATCACCACTTAGATTTTCATCTAAGCCTAATCTATTATTCATAATAGATAAATACTCTTTTTGATGTAAAGATTCAAAATTTTTTAAGTATCTCATCAGTTTGGCAAAATCAGAGATTTTTCCAAGATTATAAGCTAATACTTCTAAGTTCCATTTTGCTATATGGGGTTGATTATTGTATGAGTATCTTCCCTCTACATCTGTATGATTACAAATATTGTGTTTTTCAAAATAATCCATAAATGCATATGGTCCATAATCTATTGTTAGACCTGCCATTGACATATTGTCTGTATTCATAACACCATGCATAAATCCATATGCCATCCATTGAGCCATTAGTTTTGCTGTTTTATCTACTAACTCAGAATACATTTTTGCATATCTATTTTCTATACCTATTAGATGAGGATATGATTCTTTGATTACATACTCTGCAAGATTTTTTAGATTTTCTTCACCATTTTTACCTCTTGCAAAAAACTCAAATGTTCCTATTCTAACCCATGAAGGTGACATCCTAAGTACAACTGCACCTGTTTCTGTTTCCCCATAACTTCTATATACAGGATGTGTTGAGCCAATTAGTGCTAAAGCTCTAGTAGTGGGTATTCCCAAAGCATGCATATGTTCACTCATAATATATTCGCGAATAGATGAACGTAATACTGCCCTACCATCCCCTTGTCTTGAATAACGTGTTAGACCTGAACCTTTTGTTTGCAAATGCCAGTTATTTACTGCTCCTAGATTTATAGCTCTACCATCACCTAGTTGTGGTACAAAATACCCAAACTGATGACCTGCATAAACCATAGAATATGGAACTGAACCTTTAAGTACAAGTTCACCATTTATAAACTTTACAAATTTTGGTGTTTCACACTCCTCATAATCCAAATCAATCAAATCACATGCACTTTTACTATAAGAGATAAGATGTGGATTGTTTAAAGGTGTTGCATCAAGTTTTTGGTAAAATTTTTCATCAAGCTCAAAATAATCTATTTTAAATTCTAACTCTTCTAATTTCATCTTTTTTCTTCATATAAATATCAATATGCGATAGATTAACTAAATAAGATAAAATATGTCTTGTATTAGTAAAACTAATAATTAAATTTAAGTTCTTAAAACTCTTATACTTTTTTAGTTATAATTGCCGAAAAATAAGACTTAGGATTGATATGATTGAAAATATAGAAACTGCTTTATGCCATATGACAAAATTTGCACCAAACCAAGATATATACGGTGCTTCACACTTTCCAATATACAACACTGGAACTTTTGACTTAAAAAAACAAGATGGCGATAAAATTTATGACTATACAAGAAGTGACAATCCTACAAGAGAAACATTAGAAAATCTATTTGCTCATGCAGAAGGTGGTGCGGGATGTGTATGTACACATACAGGTATCGCTTCTGTTGCCCTACTTTTTGAGACAGTTCTAAAAGCAAACTCTCAAATTTTAGTTGAAGCAGATTGTTATGGTGGTACTTTTAGACTTTTAAAAGTGTTTAAAGAAAAATACAATATCACTGTTCATTTTGCCAACTTTTTAGATTTTGAACAATTAGAAAATATACTAAAAACCAATCCAATAGATTTGGTACTTTGTGAGTCACCAACTAACCCAGGACTTAAAATAATTGACTTAGAAAATGTAGCAAATTTAGCACACAAATATAACTCTTTATTTGCAGTTGATAATTCACTTGCAACATTTATTTCTCAAAAACCATTAGAACTTGGAGCTGATTTTTCTTTGTTTTCAACTACAAAATATGTCTCAGGTCATGGAGCAGTAGTTGCAGGTGCGATTGTAGCTAAAACACAAGAGTTAGCAGATGAAATACACTACTATGCTAATGCTCATGGAAGAAGCCAAAATCCTATGGATGTTTATCTAATCTCTCTTGGTATTCCAACTTTAAATATTAGAATGAAAGCTCATCTTGAATCTGCTTTAGAGATAGTAAACTTTTTAAAAGATCAAAATTATATAAAATCTGTAACTTTTCCTGCACTAAAAGAGCATGCACAATATGAGCTTGCAAAAAAACAGATGAAATATATCCCTGCTGTATTTTGTGTAGATTTCACTTCTGTTGAATTAGCTGAACAGTTTATTGAAAAAACAAAAATCTTTGGAGAAAAATGCTCATTTGGAAGCCCTGATTCAAGAGTAGAAATCCCTGCAAAAATCTCTCATGCTTCTTTTTCAAAAGAGGAACTTGCAGCTATTGGTATATCTGATAGTACAGTTAGATTCTCTATTGGATTAGAAAATGTTCAAGATTTAATAGAA
>QKDL01000052.1 GCA_003252105.1 Arcobacter sp. | reverse complement strand
AACACAGATGGTGGAGCAATAGCTATAAAAGTTGCAGGTATTGGTGAAGCTAGAACAGTTGGTTATGCTGCTTATGGACTTGATGGTTGGATAACTGTGTTTATTAGAGGTATGTTATGTAACTGGATGGTTTCTATGGGTGTTGTTGGAGCTATGATCTCAACTTCTGTTTCTGGTAAATGGCTTGCTATGTGGATGCCAATTATGCTTTTCTTCTTTATGGGATTTGAGCACTCAATTGTAAATATGTTCCTTTTTCCATTCTCTTTAATCATGGGTGGTAACTTTACAATCTCTGATTATCTATTATGGAATGAGTTACCAGTTGCTTTAGGTAACTTAGCTGGTGGATTATTGTTTGTTGGTCTTATGATCTATGCAACACACGTTAAAACTGGTGCTAAAAGAGACTTAAGTATCTCTTCATCTAGTTCTAAAAAAGCTGCTTAAAACTTATAGGCTTTTGCCTATAGGTTTTATCTATTTTACTGAAGACAATTATTTAAACTTTTGTTTTCATTAAGGTCGATAGTATGAAAAATCAATTAGAAATTATTTCAGGTCAATATTCATCAAAAGGTGTAAAAGAAGTAAACCAAGACTTCCATGCCATAAGTACACCAAATCCATATCTACTAAAATATAAAGGCATAGCTATAGCCCTTGCAGATGGTATAAGTAGTAGTGAAGTAAGTGATATTGCAAGTAAAATTTCCGTAAATTCCTTTATAGAAGATTACTATTGTACTTCCCAGACTTGGTCAGTTAAAAAATCAGCCCATAGAGTTTTAACTGCAACCAATTCTTGGTTATATTCTCAAACTAAACAATCTATTCATAGATACAATAAAGATAAAGGGTATGTTTGTACATTTAGTTCAATCATACTTAAGTCAACAAAGGCTCATATATTTCATATAGGTGATAGTAGAGTTTATAAAATAAAAGATAACCATATCCAACAACTAACAAACGACCATAGACTATTTATCTCAAAAGAGGAAAACTATCTTAGTCGAGCTATGGGATTAGACACTGTTTTAAATATAGATTATGAATGTTTTGATTTAGAAAAAGAAGATATCTTTATCTTAGCAACTGATGGAGTTTATGAATATATCAATTTTGAAGATATTAGCTTTTTAATTAAAAAAGATGATGAAGACTTCAATAGTTTATGTAAAAGCCTTATTGAACAAGCAATTGAAAATGGAAGTAAAGATAACTTAACAATCCAAATTATAAAAATTAAAAATCTTCCAAATAAAGATATCAAAGATATAAATAAGCAGTTAGAGTTAAAACCCCTTCCACATATTTTAGAAGCTAGAGAAAAGTTTGATGGTTTTACAATCATAAGAACTCTAAGTTCAAGTCCTAGAAGTCATGTATATCTAGCAGTTGATGATACAACAAATAAAGAAGTGGTTATAAAAATCCCCTCAACAGAACTAAAAGAGGATAAAGCTTATTTAGAAAGATTTATGCTTGAAGATTGGATAGCAAAAAAAATCAACAACGCCTATGTGGTAAAATCTTATCCTCAAAATAGAAAACAAAACTATCTATACAATGTAACTGAGTATATAAAAGGGCAAACCCTAGCCCAATGGATAGTTGATAATCCAAAACCAAAACTTCAAGTAGTAAGGGATATTATTGAACAAATTGCAAAAGGTTTATACACCTTTCATAGATTAGAGATGATACATCAAGATATACGTCCTCAAAATATCCTAATAGATGAAACAAACTCAATCAAAATCATAGATTTTGGTTCTACAAAAGTTGAGGGGATACAAGATATTAATACTCACCTTGAGCAAGAAGAGCTCCAAGGTACAGCTTTATATTTAGCTCCTGAATACTTTTGGGGTGATAGTGGAACAAATAGATCTGATATCTTTTCACTTGCTGTTATTACATATCAAATGATTTCAGGGAAATTTCCCTACGACACAAGAATAGCTAGATGTCAAAATAAAAGTGAAATAAAAAAACTAAAATACAAGCCTCTTTATTATGATAAAGATGATTGTTTAGTTCCACTTTGGGTTGACGAAGCTTTAAAAAAAGCTTGTGAAATTGATCCACTCAACAGATATGGTGAACTCTCTGAGTTTATTTATGACCTATTCAATCCAAATGAAGATTTTGTTAAAAGAAACAAACCTGCATTGATAGAAAGAAATCCAATGATATTTTGGCAAACTTTTGCTTTGGTTGAATTTGCCATTATTTTAATTTTAATGTTAAATTAAGTTTTATGTGTTTATTTAATATACATATTAGAGTATATTTTATTTAAAAAGTATGGAATAATTACAAAATATAAGAAAAAGGAAAAATTGTGAAAGAGAAACTAGTAGTAATTGGAAATGGTATGAGTGGTCTTCGACTTATTGAAGATTTGTTAGAACTTGATAATACAAAGTATGATATTACAGTTTTTGGTGAAGAACCACATGTAAACTATAATAGAATCATGCTTTCATATATATTA
This sequence comes from Arcobacter sp., assembly GCA_003252105.1. Classification (GTDB taxonomy): domain Bacteria; phylum Campylobacterota; class Campylobacteria; order Campylobacterales; family Arcobacteraceae; genus Halarcobacter. Next base: position 452 of record QKDL01000052.1, on the reverse strand, counting down.
TCACGTGAAAAAAGCTTTGAAGATACTATTATAAACCACGAAACTTGGTATGAACAAAACAATATCACTTTATACAAAGGTGATAAAGTAATCTTGATAAATAAAGATGAAAAAACAGTTACAAGCCAAAGTGGGAAAGTAGTATCTTATGATAAACTTCTAATAGCTACTGGTTCAAATGCTTTTATTCCTAAAACAACGGGAAGTGATTTAAAAAATGTTATTGCATTTAGAACAAAAGCTGATGTAGATACTATTATTGACACAATTGATAAATCAAAAACTGCTGTAGTAGTTGGTGGTGGTTTACTTGGTCTTGAAGCAGCTTATGGTATCGCTATGCATGGGGTTAAAACAATTTTAGTTCATAGAAGTGGTTCAATTCTTTCACAACAATTAGATACTACTGGTGGAAAACTTTTACAAAAAAACCTTGAAAAATATGGAATAGA
>QKDL01000077.1 GCA_003252105.1 Arcobacter sp. | reverse complement strand
AGCTGGTCGTAGAGTAATCCTTTATCTTATAGAACATCATGGGCTTACACCAGACAAGATTTACGCACATGCGGATTTGAGTAAAGAAAAACCACATTGCCCAGGTATTGATATGAAAAGATATGTTCAAAAATGTATTAATCTTGAACCTTTAGATGAGTTTGTGGGGTTAGTATGGAATTAATTTTAAGAGTAGAAAAGCTTGGTGGTGGTCAGTTTATGGATGCAGATAGTGGTAAGGATATAACTGTAACTGGAAAAGTTTTGAGTCTACATTTTCAAGATGGAATATCTGAAGGTTTTCAAGACTATGCAGGGGGTAGCAATGCTCGAACAACTATTAAAGATTCTTGAGGGTGATTGTCAGAAGTTTAAACTAAAGTTTGAAGATAAGAAATACAAGCTTACTTTAGATGATGGTAAGACTTTTACAGGACCAGATATAGAAATAGTTTTGAATGATGCAGTTGATTACTTGGATAATCAAGAGTTTAGTGAAGAAAAGCTTGAGATAAATTCTGATGAAGTATTTAAAAAAGTTGGGTATGGAAGTGAGGAACATTATTGATGGATGAGCTTTTAGTATATTTATTGTTTTTAGGTTTTTGTATGCTTTGTTCAACTGCATATTTTAAATTGTAGAGGAGCATTATTGATGGTAACGATTAATTTAATAAGGTGGTGGTTATGAAAAAGATAACTCAAAAACAATTTAAAGGTGTAAAAACTGAAGTGTGTGTTGAAATATGGAGTTGCTCTAGAGTTAGAACTTGTGGTTGGAAGGGTATTTATTCTCAATTGGGAGAAAAGAGAATTAGTAAAATTCAATCAGATTGCATTTGTCCTAGATGTGGCAATGATGTGTTTAATACAGAGTATATGCCTGTATATGAATATAAAGATAAATATATAGAAAAATAGTTTTTGAGAGTCCTACTTATCTAAGTAGGCTCTATTGAGATTATTTGAAAGGTTTATAATGACACCAGAACAATTGATATTAGATCAAGCTTTATCTTTAGATGAAAAGATAGCTAAATCTAAAGAGCTTATAAAAGAATTTTATGAAAAAAATAAGGGAAAAGTCCATGTAGCTAATAATGGAGTTACATTTAAAGAAGCAACTATGAAAACCTTTGGACTGTGTGAAGGGGAATTTTGATGGAAGATACAACAAAAGAAGATATAGAAGCGATGGATAGATACATAGCTGATAATTGTGAACGAGTTGATAGAAGAGAGGCAAAAAATATTGAAAGATATAAAAAGCTTGATAGACAATGTGAATGTGGAAAAGAAGGCGAGACTAAACTATATGGCAAGTGGTGGTGTCAAAGATGTTTAAGAGAGGTGCTTTAATGGAAAGAATACAAAGAGCTTTAATAATGCTAGAGCACATGAAAAAAGATGCCAATAAAGGGATAGAAGAGCATAAAAAAAAGCTTGAGAGAATAGAAAGGCATAAAAAGAGATTGCAAAATCTTTGCAAACATGATTTTGAAGATTGTATGGGTGTATTTGGAACTTGTAGGATTTGTGGATATGTGGAGGGCGGATGAATGAATAAATTTGAATTTAATGTATGTAAAAGAAAACATGAAATAGTTAAATATGGTGCGAGGTATGGTTATTGGTGGAAAAAACATAAAGAAATATATCGAAGATTAAAGCATTTTAGTTTTTATATTGATTATACCCATGAATTAGAATTTAAACTTGATAAACCTATCTCTGGAAAGCATATTAAGAGATGGTTAAGATGTCATATTGATAAAGATATTGTATTTATTTGGAAATTATAAAAGGAATAAAATGTTAACCCCACAAACAGGTGACAATAAAATGGATGAAGCTTATAAAAGGATGGTTGTTCATATAAGTAGTTTTAATGAGTTTCAACAATTTTATGATTACTTCTTAAAGCAAGTTACAACAGAGGATAAAGATAAGCTAAATATATGGCTTTTAAAGGTCTTATTTGTACAGCTTAAGAGAAAACATCCCTTTGATGAGATGATAGAGATATTAGAGAAAAAAGAGCCTGAGAAGGCACAGAATTTAAAACAGTGGTTAGATAATAGTTTGTATGAGACTAAAGCCACACATGGAGTGAAGTGATGATTGATTTTTTAGATGACATGGCATTGACTACTGAAGACTTACATAGACAAACAGAGTTTTTAATAGATGATTTTTTGCCTAAAAGAATGATTACTATGTACTATGCAAAAGGTGGAAATGCTAAGACATGGTTGAGTTATGGAGTAGCTGCTCATCTATGCAAACATGAACTACAAAAAAGAGTTTATTATATAGATCTTGATAACCCAAGAGATGCTTTAAAAGATAGAGATGCAGATAGACTTTTAATTGATCGTTTCCCAACTTTAAAATATATTCATAGAAGTAAGTTAAATGAAACACCAATTGAGATGCTTGAGAAATTGGCTGATAAAAAGAACTCTAAGAACTATGCTTATGAGGATATGACGTTAATCATAGATTCTATTAGAAATATTACTGATGTAAGAAGTGACCAAAAAGCTATGTACATGATGGATTTACTTATGGATATTAGAGATGCTGGTATGACTATCTTACTTATTGCTCATGCAAACAAAGATGGTAAGAACTATGAGGGAAGTAACAATATCTATAACTCACTTGATATTATGTTTAAAGAGTGTCTACTGAGAAGTGAAATGGATGTAAGCGTAACTGTAGCTTTAACAACTGAAAAAGAAAGAGCTGGAGTGAAAGATTGTGATTATACAATTGATATAAACAATCTAGCTTTGACAAAGGCAAAAGATATATATAAACATATGACAGAAAGTGAAATTGAGTTTGTAAATAAAATTCAAGAGGTTTTAAAAGAAAATAAAGAGGGTATAAAACAAGGGAAACTTTTAGAAGCTATTGGAAGTAGTAGTGCTGATAAAACAACAAAAGCTATGCTTGATAAGTTTATAGATAAGTTTTATATCTATGAGGAAAATGGTAATAGTAAGTTATTTAAAAGTAAGTAGCTACAACAACTACAACAACAACAACAACCCAATACATAGGCTTCTTGTAGTTGTTGTACTTGTTGTAAAGGAGAATCAATGACACCGAAACAACAACAATATAAAAAGAGTTTAATCCAAAAAATACAAATAGAAAAAGGTAATGTATTTGTAGATGATGAGAGTAGACGAGAGTTTATGCTTAGTCGCTTTGGAGTTGATAGTACTACTAAGCTTACTATTGATGAAGCTAGAAGTTTATTAGATTTTTGCCAAAGAAAAGTAAGTGATGTTCCCTTCTCAAAACCAAGCTCTGCACAGATAAAAAAGATTTATGATCTATGGTATGAAAAAGCCAGAGAAAAAACCGAAGAGGCTTTAAATAGCTTTGTACTAAAGATAGTAAAAAAAGACAAAAAAGATATCACTAAACATGATGCTACTAAAGTAATAGTTGCACTCCAAAGATTTGGGGGTGGTTGATGTGGTGTCCTAAGTGTATGGGTAAAACAAAAGTTGTAGGAACAACAACAGGAACTGAAAATGAAAGGTTTAGAAAGTGTGTAGATTGTGGATACTCCTTTCAAACAATAGAAGCTATAAAATTTGACAATTATTGGAAAGACTATGCAAAAGAAACTTTTAACGAAACTAATAAAATCAAACCTGAGCGAGAAGAAAACAGTTGATGAGCTTATAGATGAGTTTGTCAATACTCAAACAGGTTTTGCAAAAGAACAGCTTGAGGAGTTTTTATCCTCTTTGTTTGTTTATATAAATAAAAACTATGATGAGTTAAGCCATGATGTTTTACTTTCAATTGTTGGAAGTAAACTAACTGATCTAAATATATCTTTTGACACAAAAGAGCTTGATGATATCTATAAAAGAGTATCTATCATAAACTCTCCAAGCACTAAATTTGAGTTTGATAAAACAGATTTGAAAGCAATTGAAGCAATGAGAAAAGGTTTTTATTGGACTACTGAAAAATATAACAAACAAACCCAAGACTTACTAAAAAATACCATAGAAGAGGTATTTAAAGGAGAGCTTTCTAGAGCTGATGTAAGTTCCATACTGAAAGATAAGTTTGAAGGGATAATAACTAAAGATGAAGCTTACTATAGATTGGTAGCTGATAATATGATTTCTCAAGCTCAAAGTATAAGCAGAGTAAATCAAGGACTTAAGTATGGAGTTGAGTATTATAAGGCTGATGCGAGGATTGATAGTCAAACTAGCGACTTTTGTAGATGGGTAAATGGTCGTATAGTTAGTGCAAAACATCTTAAAAGACAAATTAACAATATTTTGGATGCTAAAACTATAGATGAAAAAAAAGATGCTGCACCTTGGCAAAGTAAACCAATATTTGGTAAACTTCCTGAAAATGTAGGGTTAGCACCTTATCATGGACATTGTAGAACTGAAAATATACCTGTATGGATAAATGAAGATGAAAGAGTAGATTCAAAGACAGGCAAAAAGTATAAAGTTAAAAATACTAAAGAGTATAAAGATTCAAAGCTTACTCATATTGATAAAACTGGAATAGAAGTAAAAGTTAAGCATAAAGAATATGATAAGATTGTAAATATAAAACACAACTTGACTGAAAAGCAGTTAGTGGGTGCATTAAATGACATTAAATATAAAGCACCTCATGCAATAACAGGCTTACATCCAAATGAACACACTAGGAGTGTTCTTTTGACGAATAACAACTATGTTCTTGTATATGAAAATAATGAGCTTATAACTTGTTTCCCTCCAAGTAGGAAGGCCAGTAAGTATTTTAATGATAATGCAGTAATAAATAAAGTTACTGATGTAGATACAGGGGAAGTATTAGAAAGGGTGAAAAAATGGTACGAACATTTAATATAGAGATTAGCAATTATGGTTGGGAGTTAGAAATAGAAGGATTTAATGAACCTTATGAAAACTATGAACCTATAGAAGATGCTCCTGTATCTTTTGGAATAGCAGTAAAAAAAGATGATAAAGTAATAGCTTTATATGATCCATTTGTTCCCAAAGATGAAGCCATAAAAGAAGCAAATAAGCTAATAATTTTTCAAGAGGAGTGTAAGTTTATAGATAAACACAATGACTATAGATTTGATGGAAACTTAGTAGATTCTTTGATATACATTCAAAAGCAATTTATAGAAAGGTTTAAAGATGAGTGATGATATCAATAAACCTATAAAAAACTTTCTATATAGAATAGGAAGTGAGGTTGCAAATGAAGCAAAAGATAATGCTCCTTATAGATCAGGAAATCTAAAAAGAGATATCCAAGTCTTTACTGATAACTTAGATGATTTAGAAGTTAGTATAGGAAACACTAACTTAGCACCTTATGCAAAGTTTGTTCATACAGGAACTGGTCTATTTGGTCCTGCTAAAAAAAGAATAACTCCTAAAAATAAAAAGGCTTTAAAAACTCCATATGGACTTAAAAAAAGTGTAGCAGGTATGAAAGCTAATCCATACTTAGAAGATGGTGCTAAAGAGTATCTAAATAGTGGTGGATTTAATAGAGCAGTTGACAGTATGACAGATGAAATAGGTGAGCAAATTTTCAAAGATATTGAAAGTAGCTTGAGAAGTGTTAGTATAAAATAGTTTTATTTTTGCTAATGAAATGTAAGTTAAGGGTTAAGCTACAACAGCTCCACCCTTACTATTGTCATCTTCCCCACCTCTACCTAAGATATCTAACTTTTTAGCAGCAAGTGCTAAACTCCAAAATCTATCTGCGTGACCATGACTATTTCTATCTGCATCATATAACATTCTTTTTTGACCAGCTTTTCTTTTGATTGCATGGATATCTGCAATAAGAACTGGATCATTTGGTATAAGTATCATTTTATCCTCAAACATTTTTTTGAGGTTTAATACCATCATCTCCTTTGAAGCAGCTGTAAAATATATACCTTCAGCTTGATTTGGAAATTCTGTTTCCATAGTTTCTGCTATATCTCTTCCTATACCTGTCATATCTATTCTAAGATTAGATTTTTTATATAGCTTTAGATGATCTCTTAATGCTGTCTTTTGTGCTTCAAACTTTGTTCTTTCAAAGATATCTTGAATTGCAAGTGCATATCTTCCCTCAACTTTATCAAGAGCAGATAATACAGAGATATCTGCAACCCTTCCCACATCATATCCTGACCATAATACATTGTTAGCTTGAGGCATATAGTACATATAGTCTCTAACACAAGATTTAATAAGCGAGATAGGAAAGAAACTTGTCTTATCATCTGCAAATACACACTCATACATCATAGCCCAAGAATCAGATTCAAATAAGTCTCTTAATACTTGGATATCTACATCAAGACCATCTTTAACAGCATCATAAATAGTGGTAGTATGTCTACTAAACATATAATACTTTTTAGTATCTAAACAAAGCTTATGAAATAAACTATCCTGCTCAAAAGGTGTACTAAGTATCGTGATTCTTGCTTTTGTTTCTCCTGCTTTAACTGAGGTAATAGATGGGATAAATGCTTCCCATATTCTTTTAGGATTTAAATACCATGCAAACTCATCCATCCAAACAGAACCTGAGAACCCTTGAATAGTTCTAAAGTTATTTGCAAAGATATAAATAATAGCTCCACTTGGAAGTTTTATCTCAGAGCTAGAGCCTTTAAGCATAATGCCAAGTTTCTCAGCATGGGTTTGAATTTCACTATACCACTTAAGAGCTTGTGTTTCTGAAGCAGAAAGAATAAGTTGATCCATTCCTGACATAGCTTCAACCAAACACTCTCCAGCACATCCATAAGTTGCACCTATTTGTCTTGATTTTAGCCATACTCTAAATCTACTAGTATCTAATATAAACTTTCTTTGATATGCATATAGTCCATAATCAGGATGTAACATCTTATCTCTGTACACTTGTACATCTTTACTATGAACTATGTTTTGTTTAGCTTTCTTTTCTATCTTCTTAGATTTTTTCTCTAATCTTTCAAGTGATTTTGTAAGCATAGCTATCTTTCTTGAATTTGCTTCTGTAGGTGCTCTTTTACTTAAGGTTGCTATTTGCTTTTTTAAACTTTCAATTGACTCTTCATTTATGTCAACATCATCTGACTTTTTTATCCAGCCATAAAGTGTGGCTCTATTTTTGATTTTTAAATCTTTGCAGATATCTGTTATTGATACTCCAGCTTTTACTAGATTTAAAGCTTGTTTTTTTAGTTCTACAGAATAAGCCATTATAAGCCTTTTTTTTCTTTAGGCGATAAATCTATCGAATAAAAATAGTTTTGAGTTTTTAAACAGGTTTTAAACACTATTATGAGCCTTTTTTATTTGAGACTAAACCTAAAATCTCTTTTGCTTCTTGTTGAGTGATGATTTTAGAGTTTACTAAGTTTGTAACTAGATCACTATCATCTTTAAAATTAGTTACATCTAACTCTTTTATTTTTAGTTTGATTCCTATGTTTTCAAAAAAACCTTCTATATGAGTTGCTTTTGGTTTGATAACTATTTCATTGAAAGCATGAAGTTGATCTATAAGTTCAGTTCCACCTCCAAGTTGACCAGCTGTAATAATTCCAACTAATCTTGGTGGCACTCCATGAGAAGCTATAATCTCATTTCTATTAACATTTTTTAACTTTTCAAAACTCATATCTTCAACACTATCAAGTTTGTCAAGATGAATTTTTGCAGGGCTTTCTCCCTCTTTTGTTTTACCTGTATAAAACATGATAGACTTATGAGCATTTTCATAGCCTTTGAAATTAGTTCCAAAGAATGTTTTAAAAGTATCGATTTGACTTTGACTTGGAGCTGAGTTTTCAAAGTTGATTGCGAATCCTGGTCTTGCTCCATTATCAAAAAAAGTACTGTTGTATTTATCTGCTTTTTTATTAGTATCTATTTGTTCTAAAGTTGTAAGGTAATCTGGCTCTCCATAATACTTTCCTGATGGCGAGTGATATTTAAAATGATATCCTTCCAGTCTAATATCTTTGAATTCTGAGCTTACTTGATAGAGTTCTCTATTTTTATTTAATCTTCCTTGATATCCTAATATATGATATAGGTAAAAATCATTTGTGCCTCCAGCTTTTTCTAAAAAAGCATTTCCATAAATCTCAGCATCTAAAGCAAAGGCATATAATAAGTCTTTTGCAAATATTGTAGGGGGTAAATGTTTATCTAATGAAGTCTCTAAAATTTGAGATAGTAAAGCAGCTTTTAGTTTGATAGCTCTTTGGTGATATACATTGTAATAATAAAATGCCAATAGACCTTCAAAGTTAATAAATGGTTCAATGATTCCATTATTTAAAAGTACATCTCTATCTACATACTGTTTTGATTCTTTTACACCCTTACTTATAAGTACTTCATCCATATAAACCCTTTTTTTCTACAACATATACAACTATTACAACTAGTCGCTTTTATGGTCTTTTTAAGTTGTAATCTTCAATGGCAAACATTTTAATATAAAAAAAAATATGAATCACTCCACACACATGTATATGGAGTGTTTTTCGTTTTCAAAGCATATACAATGGCAGCATTAATTTTGAAAAGAAGAAAAAACACAAAGGAGAGCAGGTGCCAAAGATGCTTAAAGATATCAGTATCACTCATATCTCTTTAGTTAAAGCTGGTGCAAATAAAAAAGAGATCATTTATAAATCATCTTCAAATGATCCATTGCACGATGTGACTATTGAGATTAAAAAAAGTGATGAAGAAAAAGGGATTATCTATGGGATTGTATATGCTCCTGATTCTGTTGATACAGATGGAGAGTATACAACTGCAGATGAGATTTTAAAAGCTGCTTATGGATTTATGAAAGCACAGAATACAACTAATGTGGATAAAGACCATAACTTTGATAATCAAAAAGCTTTTGTAGCTGAAAGCTGGATTGTAAAAGAAAATGATGCAGTTTTTCCTGATGAGCCTGTAGGTTCTTGGGCTGTTGCTATTAAGCTTGAAGATGAAGAGCTTAAAAAAAGTGTAAAAAATGGAGATATTGCAGGTATCTCTATGGCAGGAACTGCAACTAAGGTTGAAGATGATAACTCTTCAGTAGAAAAAGCAGATGAGAAAACATTCTCTTTTAATGATGTAATTGGAATGTTCAAAAAAATATTTGGTTCTACTCATGTGAGTATCTCAGGAAGTGCTTATAACAACGAGGTAAATAAATCTAAAGAAGGAGAAAGTGAAGATATGAAAATAGAAGATATTGAAGCAGCAGTTACAAAAGCTGTAAAACCATTAACTGACAAGATTGATACTCTTGAAAAAGAGCTTGATACTCTTAAAAAGAGTAATGATGAAACAAAAGAGGCACTTAAAAAAAGTAAACAAGATGATAACCCAGCTGGAGATCCAGTTGAGAAAGAAGATTCAATTGGAGGAATTTTATAATGAGTGATTTAATGAGATTAAATGAAATTTTAAAAAGTGGGTTAACTCCTGAAAATGCAACATTGAGTGGAACTTTAACACCTAAACAAGGTAAAATTTTTGCTAAAGCAATTGTTGCTTCTCATGCATTGCTTGGAAAGGTTACTGTTGATATCACAGGAAAACTTACAAAAGAGAGAAGTGGATTAGATTCACTTAAAGGTGCTTTAACTAGACATAAATCAGGAACCGCTGCTCCAGATGTAAATCTTAAAGAACTTGGGAAGATTGGTTGTACTCTTGATATGACTAAAGGTGTTGAGTTAAATGCAAAAATCAATGATGATACTTTAGAAGATAATCAAGATAATTCAAGCTTTGAACAAGAACAGTTTGAATCTTTCTCAACAATTTTTTCAAATGATCTTTTATATCTTGGGATTATTGGTGAAGCAGATAGTGATGAACATGAAGCTGCATTTAAAGATCTTGCAAAAGGTTGGTTTACAGTTGCAAAAGAGAGTACAGATGTAAATAAAGTAACCTCTTCTAATAGTTCTAAGCTTGAAAGACTTGTTTATTTAGTTAAAAATGCAAATGCAAATGCTATTGAGATGTCTTCAATCTTAATGAGTAGATCAGATTATACTGATTATCAACTGGAAATTTCAAAAGAGTATAAAGATCTTGCAACTTTATTAAATGCTGACAAAAAGACAATCATGGAAGTGCCAATTGAAGTAAGTGCAGATGTAAAAGATGATGAGTATATGCTTACACCTCTTAAAAATATGATTTTTGGTATCTCTTCAAGAGTTAAGAGAAACAGATGGTTTGACAATGAAGAATCAGCTCTTAAATATAAATTTGTTGTTTATCCTGACTATGAGTTTGATATCCATAAATATGTAACTTTATTAACAATAGTTGGATTAGAGATCAGTTCATATGAAACAAGTGTTGCTGTTGGTTCTACTTCACAAAGAACTGTTACAAGTGCAGCTGGTGCTGGACTAACTGGTGTAACAGCTATCTCTAAAAATGAAGCTGTAGCAACAGTAGCTTATGACTCTGCTACAGGTGTTATCACTATTACAGGTGTTGCAGAGGGAGTTACTACTGTAACAGTAGATGATGGAACATCTACAAAAGATATTGCTGTAACTGTAATAGCAGCATAAGGCTAAAAAGTGGCAGTAACTGTTGAGAACTTAAAAACTTTGTTTCCTCTAACTATTGAGGAAGTTTCAATTAATCCTCATTTGACTAGAGCTATTTGGGATTATCAAAATGAAGAGTTTGAGGATGAGACACAGGAACTGGAAGTTATAGGTAGTAAAACACTTTACTACCTTGCACCACTTTTATGGGTTGATATGCAAGATAGAGCAGATGAATATGCCGAGTCTGTTGAGACTTTTAAAGATGTAAAGAAGTTTCAAGAGTATTGGCTAGATCGTGCAGAATCTGCACTTACAAAAGTAACTGAAGAAAACAAGGATGAAATCGGATGGTTAGCAATTTAACAAAAACTCAAGCTGTAGAGTTAATAGAGAATGTAGTTAAAAAGTTTACTGATGACTATAAAGTGATTGTAGCTAAGAGAGCTACAAATACAAGACGTGATAAAAAACTTACTTTTGGGGTGACTGTAAAACATATAGATGCTAAAGATGAAGAGTTATTTGATGAATTACAAAAGTTAGGGACTGTTTACCCTGAGATTGTTGATGTTAGAAGTTTAGCTTATCTTGATAACAAAACTTTAAAAGAAGACTATGCAGTAACTGCAATAGTTAGAATGGAGATTTAAGATGAAATTACCTTTGTACGCA
>QKDL01000030.1 GCA_003252105.1 Arcobacter sp. | reverse complement strand
TATAAAGTATGGCTTTGATTATTTGGTTATAGAGGTTTGGATATTTTATGCTTATGTGATTTTATTTATTTGTGTTTCAACACTTCAAGCAATAAAAAAACCTAAAATGATTTTATATATAGCTTTATATAGACAAATCATAGCTAAGTTTGCTATAGCTTATATTTTAGTTATCTATCTTGCTTTGGATTATATCTATTTATGGGTTGGGGTATTAGTTATGATATATAGTGCCGCTATATTTGCTTTCTTTTATACCCAGAAACTATTGAAACTTCAACTAAAATAGATTCTCTAAAAATATAGAGAATCCATATATTTATATTTGTTTCCCTATACCTTTTGTTAAATGAAGTACAAAAGCCAATCCTTTTCTTGTCTCCTCATCTTTTAATAATTTAAGTAAGCCAAATAATGATGGGATTTCACTATTTTTCATTTCCCTTTTTGCATATCTTACTGCATTTTCTGTAACAAAACCAGCAGTAGCAAGATTATCAATTGTTCCTACCATTTTATCTACCATTGGAGCTGTAGTCATTTCAATGTTATCTGAGACGACTGCTAATAAATCAATTAAATTATCTATTCTTCCTGTCTGCACTAACATTGAAAATTTAGCTTCAAGTTCTTCCATTTCCTTAGTTTTTAATATTTCTACTTTTTCACTCATATATATCTCCTATACCATTCCACGAGCTGCTGCCCAATAAATTCCCATGTTAAACCCTTTTCTTACAAAACTACCAAGTTTACTACAAGGTGTTGGTTTAACATCTTCATCATAATCATACCAAAGAGGCATTCCACAAGATAATCCCATTTGAGCAATTGCAATAACTTTCCCATCATAACTTTCTGTAGGATATCCATATCTAATTTCTGAAGCAATATTATCTGCAACAACATCAGTTTGGTTATGAATAGTTCCTCCTGCTTTAGAAACTGGTAAATCAACAGTATCACCTAATGTATAAATATTTTTATATCCTATTACTTTTAAAGTCTTTTTATCAGTTGGTAACCATCCTTCATTGTCTGATGCTTTAGATAATCCAGATTCTCTAATAAATTTTGTTGCAATAAATGGAGGAGTTGACATTAAAATATCAAACTCAATCTCTTCTCCTTCTTCAGAATAAGCAATTTTTTTATCAGGATCAACTTTATTTAAAGTAAAACTTGTTTTATGTTTTACACCGATACCATCAAAAATTGTGGGTAAAACTTCTGAAGTTGGTCCTTGTAAGAAAAGTCCATCAGTTACAGCTTGTGCCACTTTTGGATAAGAATATACAATTTCAATATTTTCTCGTAATCCTTTCTCTTTTAAATAATCATTCAACATAATCGTTGTTTCAACTGGAGCAATACCACATTGATGAGGAACATTTGGAGTTTTTGGAAAATTAACAGTTACCAAAACTCTTCCTTTTTTTAATTTCTCAAATTTTTTAGCTAATTGTTTAGCGCCTTCATAAGAGTAAAACCAATCCCCACCTTCTTTTAGTCCAGGTATTCTATCTGCAGCTATTTCACACCCTGTTGCAAGAATTACAAAATCATATTTATAAACAGTCCCACTTTTACCTTTTACATAGTTTTCATTCGTTTTAATTTCAACTGCTTCATCAACAATAAACTTTATTTCTTGCATTAAGAGAGTTCTTTGTTCTCTAACAAACTCATGTCCAGAAGCCTTATGAAATGCCACATACATAGCTCCAGGTCTATAATAATGATACTCTGAATTTGAAATCATTGTTATTTCAACTTCATCTCTTTCAATTTCATACATTAATTTTTTTGCTAAGTTATTTGCTGTCATAGTACCTGCTGTACCACCACCAACAATTAGAATCTTTTTCTTCATATAAACTCCTTTATCAGAAGATTTTAACAGAAGAAAAAAAGGAAATAATAAGTTAAATATAAGATTTATATAAGATTTATTCTATTGAAAGTCTATATCCAAATCCTTTTATATTTTCAATACAGTTATTATAAAGTTTTTTTCTAAGACCTGAGACTACCATTCTAATCGCATCATTTGTTACAGGTTCTTTCCAAACTACATTTTCTATTTGATCTAAACTTACAATTGTATTTTTATTTTCATATAAATACTCCAATAATAAAGATTCTTTTTTAGTCAATTTTATTTTTTTATCATCAATCTGAATAATTTTTTGTATAGAGTCATAAGTATACTCATTTTTTAGTTCTAATATGCTAGTGACTTTCTTTTGCTTATTTATATTTAAAGAGATTGTAATTAGTAACTCATCGATATCTATTGGTTTCTTAAAATAAAAATTAACCTCAGCATCAATAGCTCGATTCAAATAAATTTGATTATTAAATGCCGTCATAATAATTCTAAGAGAGGAAGATTGAATTATAGCTATTTTTTGCAATAAGTTTAATCCATCAACTTCTGGAATTTGTATATCTGCAAGAACAACATCAGTAGGATTTTCTTTAAATATATTATAGGCATCTATTGCATTATTTGCAATATATACTTTTTTAAAATATATAGAAAGAATTCTATTTAACCATTTTAAAGTGCTCTCATCATCTTCAACAATTAATAAAGTTAAAGGTTGTAATTTTATATGTAAATTTTCCATTTTATTTTTCATTTTCCGCTTTTAATGAGATAGTAAATACTGCACCCTCATTATTATTTTGAACTATTAAACTTCCTTTCATATGATGCTCAATAATCAGCTTTGACATATATAATCCTATTCCATTACCTTCTTTTTTTGTAGTAAAATAAGGCTTAAATATTTTTTGCATATTTTTTTTCAAAATTCCACCTGCATTATCAGAGATCATAAGTTCTACAAAATCACCATTTTGAATAATATCTATATTTATATATTTATTGATACTACTCTTTAAAATTAAAGCATCTAATGAGTTATGTACTATATTTAATAAAGCTTGTCTAAACTCATTTTCTAACCCAAAAATCTCTAGATTTGCACCATCTTCTATATTTATTTCAATATTAATACCTTGATTATTTAACTGTATATCAACTAAACTAATTATATCTTTAACACTATTTAAAATATTAAAATATTTTTTTTCTTTTGAAATTTTGAAAAAATTACTAAAGTCATCAATAGTTTGAGACATATAATTGATTTTCTCAATCATTTCTATTTCTATCTCTTCAAGCAATTTAAAATCAAATTTATTATTATTTGATAAATGTCTTAAACCTTGAACTATTAATCCCAGTCCATTTAATGGTTGTCTCCATTGATGAGCAATAGATTCAATCATTTCACCCATTGCTGCAAGTCTAGATTGATGGCACATGATTTCATACTGTTTGGTTCTTTCTTTTACTTCTTGATTAATTCTTCTTTTTAAATCATCTTGATATTTAATATCTTCTGTTATATCTGAAGTAATCATAATAATTTCATCAGTACTTTTAATATAACTAAGTGACATACTCGCATTTATCTGCTTGCCAGATTTTGTTACACAGACTTTTCTAAACCTATCAACAATGCCATTTTGAATAGCCCTTTGTACAGCACTCCTACTTGGCTCAGCATATTCAGGAGAAGACAAAGAAATACAAGATTCTTTATATAGTTCTTCCATAGTATATTCCATCATAGTTTGAAAAAACTTATTTGCATATAAGAAGGTCCCTTCGTTATTTAAAATGGAAATACCATTTCCAGCTAGATCAAAAACAGCCTGCAATTCCTCTTTTTTTGAGCGTAGGTCTCTTAAACTTTTTTTTAATTGTCCATACATATCTCTATATTTTGTTATATCTTTAAAATAGTAGATATTCTCAAAGTATGATACTTCATAATCTTTTTTATTCCAAGAAATTGTCAAGCTATCAATTTTTCTTAATTTTAACAACATCAATTTATTATAAGTAACTTTATTAAAGTGTTTACTCAATTGACTATTATCAAATTCTTCATTTTTTATTTCACCAAAGGATTGAATAATCTTATTTTCTTTTACAACTAAAATAATAATTTTTGGAAGATGTTTTAGAATCTTAAAAAGCTGCTCTTGATTTTTCATAATTTATAATATCTATTTATAAATTAATTTTCTTATTAAAAATAATATTAATCCATTTTTTCTAACACCGAAAAAAAAGTCAACTCTTCTAAAGCCCCTTTTAAAACTTTTTTAGCCTCTTTAAAATCTATCCCATTTTCTAAGCATAGTTGTTTTAATACTTTTTCTAAACTTTGATTTTTATTTAGCCTTTTTAAAAGTTCAAAAATTAGTTGATTAATCTCCCTATAAATTACATCATTTGTTTCAAAGTTATAATAGATTACTAAAAAGTTTTCCCTTTTTGAGGTAAAATTATGATTTATAATATCGTATTTAAATCTTTTTATTCTTGCACTTTTTGATAACTTGTAGTTTTGTTTATATGAAAAGTTTTTATCTTTTTTGAGTTTATACTCTTTCATATATATTTCAATCTCTATCCAATCAAAATATAAAAGTTCATAGATATAACTACTTTTTCCAAAAAATTTCTCTTTTTTTACAAATTTTCTATAGTCATTTGGAATTTGCCAAACAAAAGGAGTTGTAGGGGTATGTTTCATAAAAGCTTTTATAGATTCTTCAAAAAGTGAATTATCTATTTGTTCTACAAGTAGTGGAAAGTTGTTTTTCAAAACCTCAAAGTATCTTAGAAAAACTAAATTTTGGTATGTTTTTATTGCCGTATTTTCAAAACCATCTTCTTGATTTATTAAACTTGAAAAAAATCTTTTTTGTATCTTTTTTTCTAAAATCTCTTTAGGCATCAATTCTCCCTCTTGAGTATTTTACTATCTCACTCATCTTTATATACTCTTCTTCTAAAACATCCAATGGGGGAATATTGTTATCTCTTTCTATCATAACAGGAGCATCTATTTGTCTTAAAGTATAATCCAAAAGTTTCCAAACACCAGAACATATTGGCATACCATGAGAATCTATTCTCATATTTGCCTCTTCATCAAAATAATGCCCTGCCATATGCATATAAGCTATTTTACTTTTATCTATCTCATCAATAAATTTTTTGGCTTTAAGAGTATGGTTTACTGAGTTTACAAAAACATTATTAACATCAAGTAGCATTTTTGCACCTGATTTTTCCAAAACTTCGTTTATAAAATCAACCTCTCTCATCTCAGCATATGGTACATAATAATATGTAGCATTTTCTAAGATAAGGTTTCTTTGAATAATATCCTCAACCTCTTTTACCTTGTCACTTACTAACTCAATCATTTTTTTTGTCATAGGAATAGGTAATAACTCATAAGATTGTTTCCCATCAAAAGAGGAAAAACTAAGGTGTTCAGAATAATATTCTATCTCATATCTATCTAAAAACTTTTTCATCTGTTTGACAAACTTTTTATTTAGTTTGTCAACAGAACCAATTGATAAAGATAAACCGTGAGCTACAGTTGGTCTTGAAAGAACTGCTTCTTCAAATGCTTTTTCATATATTTTTGGCATATGCATCCAGTTTTCAGGAGTAACTTCCCACCAATCAGGTTGAAAATCACTTGAAGCTACATCAAGTAAAAAATCACTTCTAAGACCTAAACCACAACCTTTTAGATTTATCATATCAACCTCTTTTTATCAACCACATTTTCCAGCGCCACAAGAACCTTCAATTTTCTTTTTAGCCTCTTTTTTCATCATGTTTTTTTCCATCATCTCTTGTTTTTTCTCTTGCCCCATCATATGGTTTTCATTTTTTTCTTCTTCAACTTCTTTCATCATTTTAGAACCACATTTTCCTGCACCACAAGTCATAACTGATTTTTTACCAGAATTTCCACTCATTTCATTATTTTTAGAACCACATTTTCCTGCACCACAAGAACCATTTCCTGCATATGCACCTGTACTAGATAGTGCTGCACCAAGTAAAACACCAGCTAATTTAATTTTTGTATTTTTTTTCATTTTATCTCCTAGTTTATATTATTTGTTTTCAACAGCTTCAATTTCAACTGTAATTTTTACTTCTTCACCAACGGCAAAACCACCAAGTTCTAGAGCTTTGTTCCATTTTAGATCAAAATCACCTCTATTAATTTTACCTTTTAGAGTGAATCCTACCCTATTATTCCCATTAAAATCTTTAATCGTACCTAAATCTTCAACTTCTAATTTAACCTCTTTTGTTACTCCTCTTATTGTAAGATTACCTATCATCACACCCTCATCTCCATCTACTTTGTATGATTTCATTTCAAATGTAATTTTAGGATATTTTTCAGCAAAAAAGAAATCTTCACTTCTTAGATGATTATCTCTTTTTTCTATTCCTGTATCCACAGATTTTGTTTCAATCTTTGCTTCTAATTTATTGAACACTTTTGTTTTATAATCAAAATCAAGCTCTGCATCAAATTTTGTGAACTCCCCTTTTACATTCGTAATCATAAGGTGTTTAACTGAAAATCCAACTTCAGTATGAGAACCATCAATTGTATGAGGTGTTGCAAATGCAAGTGTAGATGAAAAAATTGTTGCTACTACAAATTTAATCAAACTTTTCATTGTTATCTCCTTTTTTATTATTTGTGAATTTTAATCAAGTTTTGTGTAGTCAGTGTGTAGATATATTTTTTTATTCTATGATATACTTTGCTTATGAAAATTTTATTACTTGAAGATGATTTAATCTTAAATGAGATAATTGAAGAGTTCTTACAATCACTTGATTATGAAGTTACGATTGCCTATGATGGTACAAAAGCAACAGAGTTGATATATGATAATAGCTTTGATTTACTCATATTAGATGTTAATGTTCCAAATATTAATGGTTTTGAATTTCTAAAATCTTTAAGAGATGAACATATAACTACACCTGCTATTTTTATTACCTCACTTGACACTATAGAAGATGTTGAAGAGGGTTTTAATAGTGGTTGTGATGATTATCTGAAAAAACCTTTTGAACTAAGAGAGTTAGAGTTAAGAATAAACAATATCAAAAGGCTACTTCATCTAGAAGAAGATGAGATAACAATAGATGAAAATATCAAATTTAATACAAAACTAAACTATGTCACTTATGATTCAATAAAAACTAAATTGCCTTTAAAAGAGGCTCAAATACTAAAGTATCTATTGATGAATAAAAATAGATGTATCTCACAAGATGAACTTTCATCAAATATTTGGTCATATGAAACAGTTCCTACCTCATCTACAATAAGAACATATATAAAAAATATTAGAAAGATTATAGGTGAAGATTACATAGAGACTATCAAAGGGGTTGGTTATAGATTTAACAAGAAGTGAGAAATTAACATTTATTAGATTTTTGGCTCTTTATTTGGGTTCATCTTTTATATTGCTATTAATCATATTTTTTCTTTTTTTTAAATTTGAAGCAAAACTACATTATGATTTAGTAACTTCAAATATGCAAAATGTAGCTTCTAAAATCTCTGCTAGTATTATCTATGCTCATCTTTCAGGACAAACTATTGATACAACTAATATTGCAAAATCTATAGAGTATGATTACGCATTATATGATATAAACCATATCAAAATAGCAGGAAATATAAACCATAGTTTTACCCTTAGTCAAAGAGTACAAAAAGTTGGTGATAACTATATCTTAGTTGATAGTTCCCCAAGGGGTAATCTAGGAGTTTATTACATAGCCATAAAAGAAAATATACTAAATGATAAAATCAATACATTAATTGAAGATCTAATTCTTTATTTTATAATCATCTTTTCAGTAATAACTATGATTGGATACTATCTCGCAAATCTTTTTATTGCCCCAATTATAAACGAAAGAAAAAAACTAAACAACTTTATAAAAGATACAACCCATGAACTAAACACTCCTATAAGTGCTATTTTGATGAGTACAGGTAAAAATGCACCCTTAACAGAAAAAAATATGCAACGTATAAACCTAAGTGCAAAAAGAGTTTCAGAAATCTACAAAGATTTAGTTTATATCTTTTTACAAGAAAATACCAAAAAAAGAGTTATTACAAATATATCTTTAGATGAAGTGATAAAAGAACAGCTTGAATATTTTGAAGCCTTTGCATCAAAGAAAAAGCTAACAATTGATTCAAATATAGAAGCCACAAGTTTTCCAATAGAGAAAGAAAATTTTATAAGATTGTTTAACAACCTTTTATCAAATGCTATCAAATACAATGTAATTGAAGGTAAGATTGATATAAAACTGCAAAACTCAATACTAACAATAAAAGATACAGGTATAGGGATAAAAAAAGAGTATTTAAACGATATATTCAATAGATACTTTAGAGCTACAAAAGAGCAAGGTGGTTTTGGTTTGGGATTGAATATAGTTTATCATATATGTAAAAACTATGATATAAAAATAGAAGTATCATCCCAAGAGAATCAAGGCACAACTTTTATTTTAGATTTTAGAAGATAGAAGAAAACTTCTATCTTACCTGACCACTTCCATAAATTTTATATTTGAAAGTTGTTAAATCGTTTATCCCCATTGGTCCTCTTGAGTGAAGTTTATTTGTAGAGATTCCAACCTCAGCTCCTAGCCCAAAAGCTCCACCATCTGTAAATCTTGTACTTGCATTTGCATAAACACATGCTGCATCGACTTCATTTAAAAATTTATTTACAGCTGAATAGTTTTCACTAATAATTGATTCAGAGTGTCCAGATCCATATTTTCCAATATGATAAATAGCTTCATCTATATTCTCTACCACTTTTATATTTAGTTTATTTGCTAAATACTCTGTATCATAATCTTCATGTTGGGCACATTGGATATCTATAATTTTTCTAGACTCATCACACCCTTTTAATTCTGTTCCATATCCAGTAAAAGCCTCATGTAATGGTGGTAAAAGATAAGTTGCTACATCTTTATGTACTAAAAGTGTTTCCATAGCATTACATACACCTGGTCTTTGAACTTTTGCATTTATTGCAATTTTTATTGCTTTATCTGGATTTGCTGATTTATCTATATAGATATGGCATAATCCTTTATCATGTTTTACAACAGGTACTGTAGAGTTTTGACTTACAAATTTAATCAAAGCCTCACCACCCCTTGGAACAATCAAGTCTACAAATTTATCTTGTTTTATTAAATTTGCTACACCCTCTCTTGTAGAATCAGGTAAAAGTGAAATTGCTTGTTCTGGAATCTTATTTTTTGCTAACACATGTCTTAATACATTTGCAATAGCTTTATTAGAGTGTTCTGCTTCTTTTCCACCTTTTAATACACAAACATTTCCACTTTTAAAACATAATGCTGCTGTATCAGAAGTTACATTTGGTCTACTTTCATAAATAATTCCAATAACTCCAATAGGTACTGAAACTTTTTGAATATTTAAACCATTTTCAGTAACCCATCCATCTAATGTTCTTCCTACTGGATCTTTAAGGGCAGCAATCTCTCTTATGGCATTTGCCATATCCATTACCCTATCGCCTGTAAGTAATAATCTATCCAATAAAGCTTCATCAAGATTTCCTAATCTTCCTACGCTCATATCTTTTTCATTGTTACTTACTATAAAATCACAGTGTTCTATTAAGGCATCTGCCATCTCATTTAATACTTTATTTTTTATATCACCACTTAATGTAGCAATCTCTTTACTTATTTTTTTTGATTCCTCTAAAAATTGTATCATTGGTTTTCCTAATAAAATTCAATATAAATAATTTTATCTAAAAAAGACTTTTTTATAAGTTGTATATGAAGAGTGTATATTTTAGTAGTAGAAAAAGTTTTCTACTACTTTTAGTTTTATGCTATTGAGTTAAGTTTATCTGTTAATGCTTGTTTTGATTGAGCACCGATAACTTGATCTACAATCTCTCCATCTTTCATAAATAAAATTGTTGGAACTGATCTAACACCAAATTTTACTGCTAAATCTTGTTGTTCATCCGTATTTACTTTACAAATATTTGCTTTTCCTTCAAAATCGTTTGCTAATTCATCAATAACGGGAGCAATCATTCTACAAGGTCCGCACCACGGAGCCCAAAAGTCTACCAAAGAGATTCCATTATTTACTATTTCATCAAAATTTTCTACTGTTAATTCTATGTATTTTCCCATAATATATTCCTTTTTAATTTTTAAGTGGATGAATGATAGCTTATTAGGATATTTTTGTCAAGTATGTACCTAAAAGTTATATAGGTACCTTAAGGTTACTATAAATCACTCTTTGATATGATTTACAAAATTGTAAAGGCTTAATCATGGAAGATAAAGAGTATAGCTGTTTTTTTCAATTGGCTACAGATATTATTGGTGGGAAATGGAAAAGTATGGTTCTTTGGTCTTTGAAAAAAGGGGTTAAAAGAAATGGTGAATTAAGACGCCTTATTCCTAAAATAAGCCAAAAAATGTTAACTCAACAACTACGAGAACTAGAAGAAGCAGGAGTAGTTGAAAGAATAATCTACCAAGAGATTCCCCCCAAAGTTGAGTATAAACTTACAACTTTTGGAGAAAAACTTATTCCTATACTTCATATGTTACATGATTGGGGAAAAGATTATGCACAAGATAACAATATAAAAATCATAAAAGATGCCAACTGTGAAATAGATTAGATTTTTACTAAATATCTTCCCACAGCTTTTCCATCTAATAAAGCTTTGTATGCATCACTTATTTGATCTAATCCAATCTCATTTGTTAACTCATCTAAAGTATCAATTTTAAAATTACTTGCTATTTTTTCCCAAGCTGCTATTTTTTTCTCTATTTTACACTCTACTGAATCAATACCAATTAATCTAACTCCTCTTAATATAAAAGGGAATACATTTGTAGGTAATTCAAAAGATGAAGTTAATCCACAACAAGTAACAACACCATCATATTTTACTATTTTAAGTGCTTCTGCTAGAATATTTCCACCAACAGTATCAATAACACCATCAAATTTTTCACTTCCCATTGGTCTTTTATTTTCTACATCAAAATCTTTTCGCAAAATTACTTCTTTTGCTCCAAGAGAGTTTAAAAATGGGATTTTATCCTCTTTACCTGAGATTGCTGTTACATTAAATCCTAACTTATTTAAAATAGATACTGCAATACTTCCAACTCCACCAGTAGCTCCTGTAACTAAAATATCTCCACTTGTAATACCATTGTTTAATAACTCATTTACACTTAATGCTGCTGTTAATCCAGCGGTACCATAGGTCATAATCTCTTTATCACTTATACCTTCTGGGATTTTTACTACCCAAGAAGCTGGAACTTTTACAAACTCGGCATGTCCACCATC
>QKDL01000056.1 GCA_003252105.1 Arcobacter sp. | reverse complement strand
TATCATAGAGGATATAATAAACCTTTTGATATTATTATAAAAAAATATTTAGCCGGAAAAACAGAGGTTAAAGGAAACTTGTTTGTTAAACGAGTTGGTGTTAATTTTTTTGAATTTTATTATCTTGATCAAGTTATTAAAGTTGATATTAATTTAGAAAGTAATTCAAAAGGTGTTGGCCTTCCCTATAATATCGTTAATCACTTGGTTGAATTTAATGATTTCAGTGTTACAACAATTGGTGATGGAAACGGCTGGAATCCAAATGTTCCTTGTATGGGGGCTTTAATCACCAACAAAAAAAATAGATATTTAATAGACTCAGGGCCAGGATCACTTGATTTAATAAAACATTTAGGTGTTACACCTAATGAGATTGAGGGTGTCTTTGTAACTCATTCGCATGATGATCACTTTGCAGGGATTCTTTCTCTTCTAAATTCTGAGAATAGGATTAACTTTTTTTCATCTTCACTGGTTATAGCATCAGTACAGAAAAAATTCCTGTCACTTCTTGGTATAACATTAGAAGAATTAAAAAAACATATCTGCTTTATTGAGTTAAAAGTAGATCAATGGACAAATATTGGCGAAATGGAAGTAATGCCCAAATATTCATTTCATACTATTGAAACCAATGTTTTTTATTTTAGAGTAGCTAATTCAGATAAAGTATTTAAAACTTATGGACACATTACTGATATTATATCCAAAAAAGATCTAGATTTCATGATAGAGCATAATAAAAATGGTACAATAAATTCAGGTTGGGCCTACAATTGGTTTAATAATTATTTTGATTATTGCGATCTAAAGAGAATTGATGCTGGTGGTGGTGTCGTTCATGGAAATTCAGCAGATTTTATTGAAGACAAGTCAGAAAAAATTATTTTAAGTCACTTAAACACTAAAGCAGACATTAGTAATAGTATTCATTTCTTTCCTCCTACTGATTTTGGCCATACCGAAGTTCTTATAGAAGCATCAGAAAACTACCCACTGGCAATTGCTGAAAATATTATTGGAAGTCTCGAAAAAAGTTTTGGTAATTTAGCGTATAGTTTTTCTTCAGAAGATATTACTTTAATCTCACCAGGTGAAGTCGTCATAAATATAAAAGAAAAAACTCGATATACATATCTGGTATTATCTGGGTTAATTGAAGGTTATAGTGGAGAGTATTGCAGAAAGTATGTTAAGGGGGATTTCCTTTATTCATTTCTAGAAAATAAACGCAATCCTATTAAATATATTTCAAATAGTTATAGTTATTTATTAAAAATAGACATCAAGAGCTTTAAAAAATATATTAACAGTATTAATTTACCAAAGACATTTATTCCTTTAAGAAATTTAACATACTTTTCCTATGGTTTTTCCTTTGAAAAGCAGTATCGATTTTCTAGATCAATAAAAAGAGTTAAGATATCCAAAACTCATATAGATGAAATATGTGAATTTGATTATTTTTTTATAGAGAGTGGATTACTTGATGTAAAAAATAAAAATAATGAAAGTTTAAAGGTTTTAAAAACTGGAGATTTATCTGTCTTTAACAAATTCAAAAATAATATTCATTATAATATTGTAGGAAATGGATACGCATTAGCCTTTAATGAGAGTGATATAAGTAATTTTCAGTCAATTTTATGGTCAATTTATGAAGAACTTAAGAAAATCGAATCTATTGTTGAAAGATCAATTATGTAATATAATTTTTTCATGTCAGAATTAAAGATCGAATTAGAAAAGAGGTTGACTTTTGCAATTATAAGTCATCCCGATGCCGGTAAAACAACAATAACAGAAAAGTTATTGCTTTTTGGTGGAGCAATTCACGCCGCTGGTGCTGTAAAATCAAACAAAAATAACAGAGGAACTGTCTCGGATTTTATGAAAATGGAAAAGGAGAGAGGGATTTCTATATCTACATCTGTTATGGGTTTTAATTATAAAAATAGACAGATTAATTTATTAGATACTCCAGGTCACGCCGACTTTTCTGAAGATACATATAGAACATTAACTGCTGTTGATAGTGCCTTAATGGTAATAGACTCAGTAAAAGGTGTCGAAGAGAGAACAAAAAAACTGTGTGAAATTTGTGCTATGAGAGATACACCAATAGTAACATTTGTTAATAAACTTGATAGAGAGGGTAAAGACCCTATAGAGTTACTGGATGAAGTTGAAGCTGAACTAAAAATTACAGCATGTCCTATGAGCTGGCCCGTAGGGCAGGGGAGAAACTTTAAGGGTGTGTATAACTTATATGAGAATAGATTAGTTCTTTTTGATTCAAATGGAACCCAGAAGTCAGACAGTAAGCTATTTGAAGATATAAATGATAAAGAACTAGATAAAATTTTGGGTTCTGATGCAAGCCATCTAAGGGATAATGTAGGTTTAATTAAAGAAATATATCCGGAATTTAATATGCAAGATTATTTGAATGGAAAAATCACACCACTTTTTTTTGGTAGTGCAGTTAATAACTTTGGAGTTCAGGAACTACTGGATTGTATTGCAGAAATAGCCCCACACCCTACAAGAAGAGAGACAGATGGAAGGGAAATTTATGCAAATGAAGAGAAATTTTCAGGTGTAATTTTTAAGATTCATGCTAATCTGGATCCGAATCATAGGGACAGGATTGCTTTTTTGAGAATTTGTAGTGGAATATTTGAAAAGAATAAACAGTACACACTGGTAAGAACTAAAAAAAACTATAAAAGTGCTAATCCTACAGCCTTTATGGCTCAGGATAGAAGTATAATAGACAAAGCATATCCTGGTGATATAATTGGCCTGCATGATACTGGTACTTTAAAAATAGGAGATACTTTAACAGAAGGAGAATTACTGACTTTTAAAGGAATACCAAGTTTTGCGCCACAAATTTTTCGTTCAGTTATTAATACTGATCCATTAAAGGATAAACAGTTTAAAAAAGGGTTAACTCAGTTAGGTGAAGAGGGTGTTGTTCAAATTTTTACTAAAATTACAACAAAACAGATGTTAATTGGTGTTGTTGGAGCTCTTCAACTGGAAGTAATTAAAGCCCGA
>QKDL01000036.1 GCA_003252105.1 Arcobacter sp. | reverse complement strand
TGAAGATACAAAAAAAGATATAAAAGAGTTACATATAAAAGGTTCTATAGAAAAAGTATTGCCATTATGTAAAAATAACTTACAAAAAGAAAATCTAAAAAAAATAGAAAAAGAGGCTATGGATTTAGCTTCACAAGGTTTAAGGGTTTTAGCTATAGCTAAAAAAGAGGTAAAATCAGACAAGATTGATGAGAATATGTTTAAAGAAGAGTTTGATTTCTTGGGATTGGTTGCAATGATTGACCCACCAAGACCAGAGGCTATAGTGTCTGTTGAAACTTGTAAAACTGCTGGAATAAATATAATCATGATTACAGGAGATCACGCTCTAACTGCTTTTTCAATAGCAAAAATTATGGGGATTTTAAACCCTGATGACAAGTTTGAAGAGGTAGCTTTAAATGCTAAAGAACTGCATGAATTATCAGATGAAGAGTTAATAGAAAAACTAAAAAAAGTAAAAGTATTTGCAAGGGTTGAACCAGAACAAAAGTTAAGAATAGTTGATGCCTTACAAGCAAGAGGAGAAATCGTTGCAATGACAGGTGATGGGGTAAATGATGCACCAGCACTAAAACAAGCTGATATTGGTATAGCTATGGGAAAATCAGGTACTGAAGTTGCAAAAGAGGCTGCTGATATGCTTTTGACAGATGACAATTTTAGTTCCATTGCAGAAGCGGTTAGAGAAGGAAGAAATGTATTTGATAATCTAATCAAATTTATTACTTGGACACTTCCAACAAATTTAGGAGAAGGTTTGGTTATATTGTTTTCTATAATGCTTGGATTTAGTTTACCTATTTTACCAGTGCAGATTTTATGGATAAATATGACAACTGCAATATTTTTAGGTCTTATGCTTGTATTTGAAAGAAAAGAAGAAAATATTATGACAAGAACACCTCGTAGCCCTTCAACTCCAATTTTATCAAAAGAATTAATCATAATGATGCTGGGAGTTGGTATATATATGTTAATAGCTTCAACAATTGTATTTGAATACTATATCTCTATTGGGATGAGTGAAGAGTATGCAAGAACAGTTGCAGTTAATATATTTGTATTTATAGAGATTTTTTATCTATTTACTTGTAAAAACTTAAATAAATCTACTTTTAAAATAAACCCTTTTGATAACTCATATCTTTTATATGGAGTTGGTATGATGTTTATTTTACAAATAATATTTACAAATAACTTTTTTATGAATAGTGCTTTTAGTACCACCTCAATAAGTTTAAATAGTTGGGTATTGATTATATTTATCTCTTTTTTTATTATATTTATAGTTGAGATTTTAAAGTATTTTCTTTTTTATAGGTTAAAAACAAAGTCTTAGTTGATATTATATTGAAGTTTAGATATAATCGCGACAAATAATGATAGTACGGAGATTTTTTATATGGTTCAAACAGTAAATTTAAAGAAAGCCTATGGCTCAAGAGTTCTATTTCAAGATATCAACTTAAAACTTGATACAGGGAAAAGATATGGACTTATTGGTGCTAATGGAGCTGGAAAATCAACTTTTTTAAAGATATTAAGTGGTGAAGAAGAAGCAACAGAGGGTGAAGTACAAGTACAAAATGGTAAAAAAGTTGGAACATTAAGTCAAAACCAATTTGCATATGAAAACTATACTTTATTTGATACAGTTTTATTAGGAAACAAAAGACTTTATGATGCTATCAAAGAGAAAGAAAAACTTTATATGAGTGAAGAGTTTACTGATGAAGTAAACAATAGATTAGCAGAGTTAGAGATAGTTTGTGTTGAAGAAGACCCAACTTATGAATATGATGTAAAAATTACTAAGATTTTAGAAGAGTTAGGTTTCCCTGCAAGTGAACACCAAGAGCTTATGAATGCTTATACAGGTGGAGATAAATTCAAAGTTTTATTAGCACAGGTTTTATATCCAAAACCTGATGTATTATTCTTAGATGAGCCTACAAATAACCTTGATATTGAAACAATTGGTTGGTTAGAAAATCAATTACAACACCATGATGGTACAATGGTTGTAATCTCTCACGATAGACACTTTTTAAATGCAGTTTGTACACATATTTTAGATGTTGACTTCAAACAAATCAGAGAGTTTACTGGGAACTATGATGATTGGTATATAGCTTCTACAGTTATTGCAAAACAACAACAAGCTGATATGAACAAAAAACAAAAAGAGAAAGAAGAGTTAGAAAAATTCATCGCTAGATTCTCTGCAAATGCTTCTAAAGCAAAACAAGCAACTTCAAGACAAAAACAACTTGATAAACTTGATATGGGATCAATCCAAATTTCAAGTAGACGTGACCCTTCTATTATCTTTAGACAAAAAAGAGAAGTTGGAAAAGAGATTTTATTTGTTAAAAATATTCACAAATCATATGATGGGGAAGTTGTATTAAATGATGTATCATTTTCTGTAGAAAAAGGTGATAAAATCGCTTTAATTGGACCTAATGGTATTGGTAAAACAACTCTTTGTGAGGTTTTAGTTGAAAATATCAAACCAGATTCTGGTGAAGTACAATGGGGTGCAACTATTCAAAATGGTTATTTCCCACAAAATGCAACAGATATAATTGATGGTGATATGACACTATATGATTGGTTGAGAAACTTTGACAGAGATGCAGATATTGCTGAGATTAGAAACTGTCTTGGAAGAATGTTATTCAACGGTCAAGAGCAAGAGAAACAAGTAAAATCTTGTTCAGGGGGAGAAAAACATAGAATGATGCTTTCTAAAATCATGCTTGAACAACCAAACTTTATGATACTTGATGAGCCTACAAACCACTTAGACCTTGAAGCTATTATTGCACTTGGTGAAGGTTTACTTGCATATCCTGGTTCTGTTATTTGTGTATCACACGATAGGGAATTATTAGATGCTTTTGCAAATAGAATTATTGAGATTCAACCTGGTGGGTCTATTTTAGACTTTAAAGGTTCATATGAAGAGTTTATTGAATCTAAACAATCTTAATATACAAAAAATCAAGAGAGTGAACTCTTGATTTTTTATCTATCTTTTATAGACAATTCATAAAATTTCAACAAAAGTAAAAAAA
>QKDL01000084.1 GCA_003252105.1 Arcobacter sp. | reverse complement strand
AAGAGGGATGAAAGAGAAAGAGTTTGATTTAATAGCAAACAAAATATGTGATGTATTAGATGACATCAACAATACAGATTTACAAGCTAAGATTAAACAAGAGTTAAAAGAGTTAGCTAGAGGGTTTGTGATTTACAATAAATCCACTTACTAATAAAATCTAAAGTGAGTTAATCTCACTTTAGTATAAATGTCATCAAGGTATTTTATGAACGATAATTTATCAAAAGAGAATGAAAATTATAAAAAAATCAAAAAAGTAATAAGATATATTGATGAAAACTTCAAAGAGCAACCAACAATTGATGAAATCTCCCAATATATAGGTATGAGTAAATATCATCTAATCAGAGTATTTAAAGAGTATGTGGGAGTTACACCTATACAGTTTTTACAATCAGTAACTTTAAATTATGCAAAAGAACATCTAAAAGAATCCAAATCTATCCTAGATAGTTCTTTAGAGATGGGACTTTCTAGTTCAAGCAGACTTCATGATTTGTTTGTAAATATTATTGGTGTTACACCAAAAGAGTACAAAGAATTTGGAAAAAATGTAGATATAACTTATGGATATGGCTCAACCCCTTTTGGTGAAGCTTTGATTGGTTTTACTAAAAGAGGGGTTTGTTATCTTGGTTTTGTAGATGATAATAAAGAACAAATATTTATGAGGTTTAAAGAGATTTGGGCAAAAGCAAATCTAATAGAAGATACACAAAAAGCAATAGAGTATTTAGATAAAATCTTTGTAAAAAAAGAGAAGTTTGATTTATTTGTAAAAGGAACAAATTTTCAAATAAATATTTGGAAAGCTTTATTAAATATCCCAAGTGGCACAATAGCAACATATCAAGATATAGCAAACAGTATAAATAAACCAAAAGCTGTAAGAGCAGTTGCAAGTGCTATTGGTTCTAATCATATAGGGTTTTTAATCCCTTGCCATAGAGTTTTAGCAAAATCTGGAGCTATGAGTGGTTATAGATGGGGGATTGAAAGAAAGAAAATCTTAGTTGCCTATGAAGCAATAAAAAAGTAGGCTATTAAAAAATAGCCTTTTATTCATCCCCTTTTATTCTATGAACCAATGCATATAAAAGGTAGATAAGATTTAAAATAGTTCCCCAAAGTAATCCAAACCCTAAAGCAATAGCAATAGGTTGGAAAATCACAGCTTGACCTGTTGGGAAAAATATAAGTGAACTCATACCTATCAAGGTTGTAATAGTTGTTAAAATAATAGGTCTAAATCTTTTTATTGCTCTATAGAAAAACTCATCAATTTTTTTTGCTTTTTTCAAATAAGTCATCATAATAATCCCATCATTGATAACAACACCAGCAAGTCCTAGAGCACCAATAATTGAAGGCATAGAAAGATTTAGTCCCATTAGTTTATGACCTATTAATACCCCTAAAATAGAAAAAGGGATAACACTCATAACTATAAAGGTTTCTCTAAATGAGTTAAATAAATAAAGCATAGATAACATAATCAATACTATAGCTAAGGCAGAAGCTAAAAGCATATCATGTCTAAGCTCAGCTTTTTTCTCCTCTTCACCTTTAAATACAAGTTTTATACCACCATCTTGGATTTTATCTAATGTTGGTTTTAGCTTTTTAATAACTTCTGTAGCTGTTATAATATCTGGGTCAACATCTGCGTATATATAAAAGTTCTTTTCTCCATTGTCTTTAATAAGTTGTTCAAATCCTTTGATTATATTAAATTGAGCAATCTCACTTAAGTTTACGTATGTACCATTGTTTAGAGGTACTTCAAGATTTTTAAATTTTTCAAAATCATCTTTATTTAAACTTTGGATTTTTATATCAAGCATATTTGTAGAATCAAAAGCAGTAGCTTTTTTCTTTAGTCTATAAAGATTTGATAAATAATTACCCAAATATGCTTCATCTATTCCTAACTGTTGACCATATGAATTAACTTTTAATTTAATCTCATCAATACCAAATTTTAGTGAATTTGAATAAGACTTTATCCCTTTTATTTTTTTGATTTCATCTTCAATACTAAAAATAGAAGAGATGATTTTTTGGCTATCATTTGAAACAAACCCTATTTTAATATCTGATTTAATAGGTCCTACCCGTCTCTCTTTTATTGCAACTTCACTTAAAGAGAATTTATCTTTATAGTTTTGTTCTTGTAAAAATTTATTTAGTTTTTTTGCAATTTTATCAGATTCCATAGTTCTAGTTCTTCCCTCACTATCATAATGAAAACTTAGATATGGAGTTACATATTTATCTAAAATATTTGCAGCTTTTAGTTTTTGAAGTTCAACTGTCATATACATAACATATGGAAAGTTTTCACTATTGTTCGCTAAATCTCGCCTAAAACCAGCAACAGAATCTATACTTCTAATAGCAAACTCGTCTTTTCTTTTTATTAAATCAGCTTCTATTGATTGAACTATTTTAAAAGCATCTTCAAGTTTTGTATTTTCATTTGCTTTAATTGTGATTTTTACATCAGTAGCATCAAATTTTGGAAACATTTGAAATCTAGAATTTAATATAAATAAAGCAGTTAATAAAGGAACGACTATTATAAAAAAGATTAAAAAAGTTTTTTTCCAATGCATAAAAAAGTGGATTATTGAACTATAGATTTTATTTGCTTTTTCCCATGAGGTTACTTTTACTCCATTTTTAAGAGTATGTGCTGCATGGATTGGTAAAAAGATAAAAGATTCAATAAGTGAAGCTACAACTAAGGCACTAAGAGCTATAGGAATAAGTTTCATAACCTCTCCCATCGTTCCACTAATCATAAGTATTGGAAGAAAAGAGAATAGAGTAGTCATAGAAGCAATAGTAACAGGTTTTACCATCTCTTTTGCACCCATTACAGCAGCTTCTTTAGGTTCAATTCCCTCTTCAATATGTTGTTGGATATTTTCACTTACAACAATTGCATCATCCACAACTATACCTATAGCAATTAGTACCCCAACTAAAGATATCATATTTATCGTATATCCAGAAAAATACATATAAACAGCAGCTATTACAAAAGAGGTTGGAATACCAATAGCTATAATAATTGACATCCTAAAATTTATCAATAACATTACTAAAATAGTGATTAGAATAATCCCAAGTAAGATATTTGAAACAACGATATTTAGTCTATCTTTTATCCTTTCACTATTATCATCTGCAATTGTGATATCTATATTTGGATTTTGTTTATTTAGTTTAGGAAGAAGTTCATTGATTTGTTTTGTAATCTCTATTGCATCAGCTGTATCATTTTGTTCAATTTTTAAAGAAAGTGCATTTTCTCCATTAAAAGAGTATAGGGTTGATGAGTCTTCATATTTTTTTGCAATCTTTGCAATATCACCTAAATAGATATTTATATCACTTATTTTAAGTAAGGTACTTGCAAATTCTTTGGCTGTTTTTGCACCATTGTAAGTAGATAAATAATAGTGTTTTGAATCTCCTTCTATTTTTCCAATAGGAAAAACATAGGATAAAGTTGATATAGCATTGAAAACTTCTGATTTATTTAGTCCTAGTGCTTTTATTTTTGTATCATCTAATAAAATCTCATAATACTCATCAGAATCACCATAAATAGTAATATCATTTATCCCTTGGATATTAAAAAGTTTTGTCTTTAAATCTTCTGCAACAGGTTTTAACTCATCCAAAGTAAGTTTTTTTGATGTAAGTGATATATCAAGTAAAGTTCTGGTTCTGTCCATTACTTTTACTGTAGGTTCATCCATATCAGAAGGTAAATCAGTTTTAACTAAAGTTATTATATCTTTTACTTTGTCTGATTCATTGTATCTATCTTTACCTTTTTTTAGTTCTAAAATTATAGTAAATGAACCTGGACTGATGATTGTTGTCATCACATCTACACTATCTAAATTTTTAAGATTATCTTCTATTTCAGTAACTGCCATTTTATCTAGGATATCTACAGAAGTACCTGTATAAGAACCTCTAACTGAAATCATATCCATATCGAAAGTTGGGAAAATCTCTTTTGCTGTATTTATATATGACCAAATACCAACCGCAAAAACTAATACAAAAAGGGTGTAGTTCATTCTTGAATTTTCAACAAAAAACCTTAAAAATTTTTCAAACATTTAATTCCTTGTAAGGTATATAAAACAAAATTATATTATATGATTATT